>NZ_JBAUUO010000073.1:0-33565 GCF_049582745.1 Occallatibacter sp. | reverse complement strand
CTCCGGATCAACTAATGAAGTTCCTGGAGAGCCTATAAATTATGCGCAGCGTTTGGTCGGTGCGATAAGGCACAGCAGGCACACGTCCCGCACGCTGCGCATAATCGGGAACTGGACATAATTCCGTCCAAGAGCCACGGCGCGCAGAGCTCGCTCGGCCGCGCTGTTGTCTATTTCCAACAGACCATCGTCGGTGTACCGCGTAAGGGCACGCCATCGCGAGAGCGCATACCGAATGGCGCCCGCAGTTTCACTCTTCGCAGACAGCGAACGCAGCGCCTTCTCCATCCATTTGCGCACGTCCTCGAGCAATGGCTTCGCTCGCGCCTGACGAACACGCAGCCTGAGATCTGCAGGCTTGCCGCGCACCTCATCTTCAATCGCGTAGAGAGCGCCGATCCTGACCAGAGCCTCGGTTGTTGTGGGCGATGCGTGGATGACATGGATCTCGTGAAACTTGCGGCGTGCATGCGCCCAGCACGCGACTTCATAAATGGCGCCATCGCCGTACAGATGATGGAACCCTGCATAGGCGTCCGCCTGAAGGCCACCCTTGAAGTTCTTCAGATGCTGCCGCGGATGCTCACCCTTGCGATCTTCCGAGTACGCGAACCACACGGCCGGCGCGGTATCTTCGCCGGCAGGCCTGTCGTCACGGACATAAGTCCAGAGACGTCCAGTCTTGGTCTTGCCGCTGCCAGGCGCAAGCACCGGCATCGGCGTATCGTCGGCGTGCAGCTTGGCTCCAGCGAGCACATGCTTCTGAATCGCATCGATCAACGGAGCGAGTAACTCACTTGCTCCACCTACCCAGCCGGCCAGCGTGGAACGTTCGATCTCAACTCCCTGGCGGGCGTATATCTCCGACTGGCGATAGAGGGGCAAGTGATCGGCGAATTTAGAAACGAGGACGTGAGCCAGCAATCCCGGTCCGGCAAGACCACGCTCGATCGGCCGCGACGGCGCAGGCGCTTCAATCACGCGCTCACAGCCGCTGCAGGCGAACTTCGGCCGTACATGACGAATGACCTTGAAGCTATCGGGGATGTACTCCAGCTGCTCGGAGACATCTTCGCCGAACTGGCGCAACTGGCCGCCGCAGTCGGGACAGCCGTGGCCCTGAAAAGCGTGAGTGACAACCTCGCGTGGCAGATGTTCGGGAAGCGGCTTGCGTCGGGATCTCGTCTTCGGTTCCGCAGCCGGCATTACTCGCTCCGCGGCGGCTTCCATCTCGGCCTGCGAGGACTCCAGCTCCTCCAGGTGAAGTTCGAGCTGCTCAAGCTGAATAACGATCTTCTCGCTCTTGACGCCGAACACCCTGCGCCGGAGCTTCTCGATGACCAGCTTCAGATGCTCGATCTGCTCGCTGCTGGAGCGCCGCAGTTCCTCGATCTCGTCTGAAAGCGTCTGGCGCTGTTGTTCGATCTCCGCATCCCTGGCCGCAATCTCGGCTCTCTGCACGGCGATCTCAGCCTGATGTCGAATGACCAGCGCCTTCAACGCTTCCACATCAAGCGAATCGAGATCTGGGAGCGATGCGCGATCCATGCACGCAGTATGCCATGAAGGTGCGTGGAAAATATGCCCAATACCCGCATGAATACAGGGGAATCACACTTATCACTCACACCGCCAGCTGCGGCGTCCAGGTCCTCTGCGGCCGGCGCCAATCGATGCCTTCCAGTAACATCGAAAGCTGCGCACGCGACAGACAAACAGTTCCTTCCGTAGCCTGCGGCCAGATGAATCGTCCTCGCTCCAGCCGCTTGGCAAACAGACACAGGCCATCTCCGTCCCACCACAAAAGCTTGACGATGTCGCCTCGGCGTCCTCGGAATACGAAGACGTGTCCGGAGAACGGTTGCTGTTCAAGAACGGTCTGTACCTTCGCGCTCAGGCCATCGAAACCACGACGCATATCGGTCACGCCGGCGGCGATCCATATCCTCGTTCCGGTGCGCAGTTCGATCACTTGCGCAAACTCTCGAGGATCGATCTCACCAGCACCGCATCGGCACCGCTCTCCACACTGATCATGGCCCGGCCAGGAAACTCGATGTGAATCGCGCCGCCAGATTTTGGCTGTCCCTTCGCGCCAACCTCTCCTGTATCGATGGCCGCTTCGCATGCAGAAGACAATGTCACCGGAAGAAGCGCCGTAGATGCCGCCGAAGGCTCGTTCAGCTCGCCCCGCTTTAGTGCCCGACGCCACTTGAACACTTGGTTCGCGTTCACACCGTGCGCACGAGCCACCAGCGACACACTCGCACCGGGCTCCAACGTCAACTCTGCTATGCGTCGCTTCTCCGATAACGTCCGCCACCGCCGGACAGGTCGTACAGTTCCTGCTTCCTCTGCAACACTCATGACCGCATAGTCGGACTCGCAACCAGACTCATGCCAGAGGGGAACTCGGGACGCTTACCACTATGGAGGTCGAGGAGTGGTTGCACTCGCTTCCGTTAGCTCCCAGTTCAAGAGCAAAACTGAAGTGCGTTCTGTCAAGGCTGTACCACCATGCCATCCGATATGAGTGGCTTACTTTTAATCCAATTAGCAGGGTGAGGACATCACAAAAACGCCTTCGCGACAGGGACGTTCTTACACCAGAGGAGTTCCAGAAGTTAGTGCGACAGCTTTCTGTACGTGACCGGGCGATGGTTTTGCTCATTGGCAGCACTGGACTTCGCAGATCAGAAATGATTGCTTTGACGTGGTCTGATCTGAACCTCAGAACGATGGAAGTCAATGTTCTGAGGTCTTGCGTACGGAACCGGATAGGGAAGACGAAGACCGAATCGTCTCGCCGGCCGGTCCCACTCCATCCACTTGTGCTCAACGCGCTCCTCGAGTGGCGTGCGAAGTCGCCCTATTCGACCGATTTGGATTTCTTGTTTCCCTCAGTTCGATTCAAGGGGAACAAACCCCTCAGTCCGGACAGCATCCTTGAGAAAAGCATTCGTCCCGCATTGGCTCGGATCGGAGTTGTCGGAAAACATATCGGCTGGCACAGTTTTCGTCACTCCCTTGCGACTAACCTGAGATCGCTCGGCGTTGACATCAAGGTGGCACAGGAATTGATGCGGCATGCCAGTTGCCGCACAACCCTTGATGTCTACACCCGCGCAGTGGACCAGCAAAAACGCGAAGCGAGCCGTAAAGTCCTGGAATTAATGCTACCGCTGGAGATGAGAAAACTTCAGCACCCCTCAGCACCCCCGGAAGGCGAGACGTCAATTCGCCGGTGCCGGCAAATATATCGTAAGAAAGGGGATATTGGTGGACCTGATCGGGATCGAACCGATGACCTCTTCCATGCCATGGAAGCGCGCTCCCAGCTGCGCCACAGGCCCACATGAAGGATGCAACCTTTCTATTGTCTCTGCTCAGAGGGGATTCGTCAAACGGCGGCGTGCGTTGAGGATGGCATCTCCAAAGGCGTCGTTTTAAGCTTGAGGCCAGGGAGCTTGACTACCGGAAGAAGAACCCTCCCGGCGGCTTGAGTTCGCAAGGGAGGTCAATATGAAAGCAGCCGTCATGAAAGCAGCCGTCGTAAACGAGCTGGGGCAGCCGCCGCGGTACCAGGATTTCCAAGAGCCCACGGCGCAAAAGGGTGAGGCCCTGATCAAAATGCGGGCCGCGGGACTGCACCCGGTCGTGAAAGCGCTGGCGAGCGGCTCGCATTATGCGGGTAAGGGCGAGGTGCCCGCGGTTCCAGGCGTCGATGGCGTGGGCACGCTCGAGGACGGTAGCCGAGTGTTCTTTGGGTTTGCGCGAAGGCCGTGGGGAACGATGTGCGAGCGAACCGTGGCGCTGAGTTCGAGGTGCGTGCCTTTGCCTGACAACATCGATGATGTTCAGGCTGCAGCCATCGTGAATCCCGGAATGTCGGCGTGGCTTTCGATCAAGGATCGGGCTGGGCTCACGAAAGGCGAGACAATCCTGATCCTCGGGGCGACCGGGGTGGCAGGCCAGTTGGCGATTCAAGCGGCGCGGCTGCTCGGGGCGAAACGAATCGTAGCCGCGGGGCGCAACCTCGACGCGCTGGCCTCGGAGAACCTGGACGGCGTCATTTCGCTTGCGCAGGGGGACGATGCAATTCGCGAGGCATTTGCGGTCGAGGTCCGGAAGGGAATTGACGTGGTGATCGATTATCTGTGGGGACGTCCGACGGAGTTGCTGCTGGAGGCGCTGGCCAAGGGCTTCAATCCTGAAGGGGCGCGCGCCACGCGCCTGGTTGAGGTAGGACAAAGCGCGGGGCCGGCGATCACGCTTCCGGGCGCCACGCTGCGCAGCATCGACTTGAAACTGATGGGGAGCGGATTTGGTTCTGTGCCGCTGGAGGTTGTTTTCGAGGCCATTCCGACCCTGTTTTCGATGGCGGCAGCCGGTTCTTTACGGGTCGCGGCAGAGCCGGTGCCCCTGGCAGAAGTGGAAGCTGCCTGGAACCGCAAAGAGAGCGGCAAGCGGATCGTCTTCACGATGTAAACCCTTAAAGACGGGCACTCAGACAAAATACATCCGTGACCGGGAACACTTTAGGGGGGTGCCGGTGTCTAAGAAAATAGGCGAACGAGGCAATGTCTCGTTCCCACGCACAGTGGTTTGGTTTCCTGGAAGGGTTCTGCCAGGAGCGTGGTCAGGGAAGCGGAGCAGGCGGTGTTCGGAAGGTTCCCTGATGCCAAACTTATCGCTGATGCGGTAACGTGGGGGAGCTGAATTGCAGGCGGATCTCACCATGGGGAATTTAGCGAGCGCGCTTTCACTTCGATCGGAGGAAGCCGCACTGATCGCTGAGCTTCAGGCAGGCTCTGAAGAGGCCTTTGCCTGGCTGATCGCGCACTACCACAAGCCGATTTATTCGCTGCTTGCGCGGATGTCGTATGACCGCGCGGATGCGGCCGATTTGACCCAGGATGTCTTCGTCAAGGTCTTTCGCGGCGTGGGGCGCTTTCATGGTGAGTCGTCGTTGCGTACCTGGGTTTATCGCATCGCCCTGCACGAAGCATCGAACCAGCGACGCTGGTGGATGCGGCACAAGCAGCGGGAGATTCCCATTGAACAGGAGATGACGGAGAGCTGCTTGGGTGTTCCGATCAGGCTGAAAGAGATGCTGGTCGATCCGGGCGAGTCGCCGGTTGAGATGGCGATGCATGCGCAGAACAGGGCTCGCGTCGAAGCCGCCCTGAACGAGGTGCCGGAGCCATTTCGTACCACGCTCATTCTCCGGGATATCGAGGGGTTTGTGTACGAGGAAGTGGCTGAGATTCAGGGAGTGAATCTCGGGACCGTGAAGTCGAGGCTTGTTCGCGGACGAGCCCTTTTGCGGACCATTCTTACGAAGTCTCAATCGGCCGAAAAGGCGGCAACGCCTGCCGGATTCGAGATCCCCGTGCGAGGGGAGGCCCAATGAGCAGTTGCAGCTCCATTCAATCGAAGTTTTCGGAGTATCTCGATGGCCGGCTGACTGGGCACGAGATGCAGGAAATCGGCGTTCATCTCGACGCATGCAAAGAATGTGCGGCAGAGTGGACGGGTTTGAAGCAGACGCAAATGTCGCTTTCCGCGCTGGGTCCTGTTCCGGAGCCGAAAGATCTTTTGTTGCGCGTTCGCGTTGCGGTCAGCCAGGAACGGGCGCGCAGCCGGAAGAGTGTTCTGCAGAGCTGGAAGCTGGCATGGGATAACACCGTCGGGCCGTTCCTGCTGCAGGCTGGGGCAGGTTTTGCGAGCGCGGTTCTGTTGCTGGGTACAGTCACGGTGCTGGTGGGAATGTTCACACGTCCGGAGGTTGCGCGGGGCGAAGACGAGCCCCTGGGCATGGCCACTTCGCCACAATTCCAGTATCTCTCTTCGGCGGTAAGCAGCAATGATCAGATCCGCGCGGCCGGCGGCCCGGTGGTTGTCGAAGCGTATATCAACGGGCAGGGCGAAGTGTACGACTACCGGATCGTTTCCGGGCCGGTGGATGACAACACGCGCGCGCAGGTGGTGAACCTGCTGCTTTGGAGCCATTTTGAGCCGGCACGCTTCTTCGGTCAGCCGGTGCGGGGGCTGGCGGTGCTGTCGTTTACGGGGGTTTCGGTTCGGGGATAGCGAAGTCACATGAGAAGACAAAGGCCCTTGCGCACCCGGCGCAGGCCTTTCTTTTCGGGAGTTTCGATCGTCTAAAGTGGACACCTCGGAATTGCGCCTTCTACCCGAGAATTGTGTATGCCGCACTGGTGCCGTTGTGTCGGTAGCTGCAGGCGCGAAACCGTTGAAATGCCGTAGACTTCAGGCAAGGTCCTTTTTGATGCCGTATAGCCCGTTTCCGAGACTCGCAATCGTCGTTTCCGTCGCCATTTTCCTTCTCACTGCCTCTGTCGCTCAGCGGGCCGGGGCACAATCTTCCAGCAGCAATCCTCCGCCAAACCGGCAGAGTTCGTCGTCGCAACCGGTGCAGGAGAAAGCTCCCTCGCTTGTCGATGCGGCGGGGCCCACGATTTCGCTGGTAAGTTCAGAGCCGGTGTTTTTGATGGCGGCGGCATTGAATGCCTGCGGGTATGACGAGGGGCTGGAGGACAGCGCACCGATCCGCAAACACGTACGCGATGAGATCAATGACGCGCTGGCGAAAAGCGAAGATGCGCGGGCCAAACGCGACAAGGTCTGCCTGTATATTGCGCAGCATCGGATGACGGGCACGGAGCGGGACATTTCGCAGTACATCTCGCTGGCGCTGTATCTCAGTAACCCGCCCGCGCTGGAAACAACGGTGGAGTTGACGGAGATGCCGCCGGACTCGACGCAGGTGGTGGAGATTGTTCCGCTGCTGCGCGACTTCGCAGAAGCTGTCGATCTGCATGGAATCTGGCTGGCGGCGCATCGCACCTACGACGAAGAAACCGACAAGCTGCACGATCCGCTGTCGAAAATGATTGTGTCGACCAATCTCTATCTCAAAATGCCGGCGACGACCTACGAGGGGCGGCGTTTCGTCGTGGTGATCGAGCCGCTGCTGTCGCCGAAGCTGGTAAATGCGCGCATCTACGGGACCGATTATGTGGTGGTGGTGTCGCCGGTGAACGGCACAATTCCAATGAACGACGTGCGGCACACCTACCTGCATTACGTGATTGAGCCGCTGCTGTTTTCGCGAACCAATGCGATCGACCGGATGCAGCCGATCCTGAAGGAAGTGCGCGATGCTCCGCTTGATTTCCGCTACCGTTCGGACACGGTGGCGCTGGTAGTGGAGTGCCTGATCAAGGCCATTGAAGCGCGCACGATGGATACAGGAATTCCGCAATACAAGATTCCGGCGGGAATCGAACGATCCGACCTACCTCGCTACGAACATGAACGTCAGCTTACGCTCGAAAAAATGGAAGCGGTGCGCGTGGCCGCTGTGCGTCACGATATGGCGCAGGGGTATGTGCTGACCCAATATTTCTTCGAGCAGCTGATCCAGTTTGAAAAGGATCCGGCGAGTTTGCGCGACACCATTGGCGAGATGGTTTACGGGATGGATATCGATCAGCAGGCGCACCGCGCGCGGCAAACCCAGTTTGACCAGCAGGCCGATGGGGACGTACTGCAACGCAGCAAGCCGCGGAACCTGACGGGGCTGGATCTGGCAGAGGCGAAACTGGCGCAGGGCGATGTGGCCGCGGCGAGCGCACTGGCGCACAAGGTGCTGGCCGATCAGTCAGACTCGCTGGATGCGGTGGCCCAGGGGGCGCAGGCGAACTTCATCCTTGCACGCGTGGCGATCATGACCGGGCATCCCGATGTGGCCATCGGCGATTTCCAGAAGACGATTGCCACCAGCAAGCAGCCACGGCTGGTTGCGTGGTCGCATATCTACCTGGGGCGCATGCTGGACCTTGACTGCAAACGCGATCAGGCATTGACGGAATACCAGGCAGCGCTGGCTGCGCGCGACGGTCAGCAGGATACGCGTCTCGCAGCCGAGCGAGGCGTCAAGACCGCGTATGCCGTGCAGGGCCACAGTTGCGATGACGATGCCGACGACTCCACTCCGGCCCCGCCAGCCAAGCCGCCGGCTTCTACTCCTCATCCGCAATAACGCAACCCTTCACCACCCTTACAACTTCTGCTGTTGGCGTAAGGGTGGGGAAACGCAAAATCTGTTCAGGCTGTCCAACTTGGGACTTTACGTCCCCCCTTGTCGACAATTAGCGTGGTGTGGTCCCCAGGAGGGCCGAATGCTGCGCCGTGATTTTGTTCGCACCGTGCTCGCTGTCGGTGCGGCTCCCAAGCTGCTGCTGAGCCAACAGGCCGCAAACCCCGCTCCGCCACCGCCCGCGCCTGTGCCA
This sequence comes from Occallatibacter sp., assembly GCF_049582745.1. Classification (GTDB taxonomy): domain Bacteria; phylum Acidobacteriota; class Terriglobia; order Terriglobales; family Acidobacteriaceae; genus Telmatobacter. The sequence continues at coordinate 25,247 of NZ_JBAUUO010000073.1, read as the reverse complement.
TGGCTGCTGGGCCTCACTTCGAAGACACCGATTCCGCAAGTAGAAGCCGCCGACCAGGTGGCCGCGGCGGAATTGCGCTTCTTTACACCTCAGCAGATGGCCACGCTGACGCGGTTGAGCGACGCGCTGATGCCGCCCATGGGCGAGAAGCCGGGTGCAGTACGGGCGCAGACTCCGATGTTTCTGGATTTTTTGATCGGGGACTCGCCGGATGCGCGCAAACAGGTGTACAGCGAGGGGCTGGACTGGCTGGATGCGGAAGCGAAGAAGAAATTCAATCTTGAGTTTGCGAAACTCAGCGATGCCCAGGCGGATGAGTTGCTGAAGCCGTGGCTGCGTACCTGGATGAACGATCATCCGCCGGAGGAGAAGCATGCGGACTTTATCAATATTGCGCACGATGATATCCGTACGGCGACGGTGAATTCGAAGGCGTGGTTCGCGGCGCCGCAAGTGGGCGCGGAACCGCGAACGGAGGAGGAACTTTACTGGTCGCCGATCGAGCCGGATATTTCGCTCGAAAAGGCGGATGGCGCGAACCCGCCGCCGCACGTGAGGGCTGTGCCGAAGGCGGATCATCCGATGCCGTCGTACCCGCGGTGAAGACAGTGGACAGTGGGTAGTGAATAGGGACATAGGGACATAGGGACAATAGGGACATAGGGACATAGGGACAGAGGGACAGAGGGAATCACTGCGGCGATGATGAATGAGATTTATGATGTGCTGATTATCGGGTCGGGGCATGCCGGGGGAATGGCGGCGAAGATACTGACGGAGTTTGGAATTCGCTGTCTGATGCTGAACGCGGGGCCGGTGGCGGATGTGAGTCATGATGCGGAGGAGAAGCCGGCGTACGAGCTGCCGTTTCGCGGGTTTCGACCGCCGGGGCGTATTGACCACGTGTTTCAGTCGAACGGCTTTAACGCCAATGTTTGGGTAGATGAGCGGGAGGTGCCTTACACGTTTGAGGAGAACCAGCCGTACAACTGGGTGCGGGTGCGGTTGTTTGGGGGGCGGTCGCTGTTCTGGTCGCGGCAGTCGTTCCGGTTGAGTGATTACGAATTCAAAGCGAAATCGCATGATGGGTTTGGCGAAGACTGGCCGATCAGCCATGCGGATTTAGCACCGTACTACTCGCGGGTGGAGGGAATATTTCAAGTAAGGGGCGCTCTGGATGGGCCGCCACAATTGCCGAATGGGAACTTCATCATTGACGATGCGCCGTGGACCTCGGCCTTGCAGCGTTTTATCGATGTGGCCAAGCCGCGTGGTATTCCAGTGTGCAAGCAGCGCTCTGCACTGGGACGGGACGGACTGGCGAGCTCAGTGAATTTGCTGTTGCCCGATGCGGAGAAGACGGGAAAACTGACGTCGATTGCAAACGCCGTAGTCCGTGAGATTACCGTCGACAAGAACACAGGACTGCCGAACGGGTGTAATTTTGTCGATCGTCTATCGCATCGCGAGATGAGCGTGAAGGCTCGGGTGGTGGTGCTGGCGGCGGGCACGCTGGAGAGCACGCGGTTACTGCTGAATTCGAACCTTGCGAATTCCAGCGGCGTTGTGGGACGTTATCTGATGGATCAGATTTATGGTGCGGGCGTGGTGTGCTCGGTTCCTGAAGCGCGCAACGGAAAGGCCAAAGGTGTGATGGGATCGTATGCGATCATTCCGCGATTCCGGAACATCGATACGAAGAGCGACAAGTTTCTGCGCGGGTATGCGTTCAACACCACTGCTTCGACGGGATCTGTCGGCGCGCGGAACTTCGCGGCCTACGGTGCGGAATTGCAGCGGAAGATGGACGAGTATTACGGCAGCGGATTCCATATGACGATCATGGGCGAGGTGCTGGGACGCTACGAAAATCATGTGCGCATTGATAAAGACCGCAAAGACGCATGGGGGATTCCGGTCTTGCACGTGGATACGAAGTACAGCGACAACGAATTCAACATGGCGAAGGATGCGGTGGAGACGGCGTGCGAACTGGCCGAGGCGGCGGGGTTTGAGATCTTGTCAAAGAACGACAAGCCGAATCCGCCGGGATACAGCATTCACGAGGTGGGCACGTGCAGAATGGGGAACGATCCGAAGAAGAGCGTGTTGAACAAATTCAGCCAGTCGCACGATCACAAGAATCTTTTCGTGGTGGACGGAGCGCAGTTTACAAGCGCGGGGTGGCAGAATCCGACGATGACGATTCTGTCACTGTCGATGCGCGCGTCAGAGTACCTGGCGGGAGAGATGCTTCGTCAGAATATTTAGGGGGAGCGGATTTTGGTTGGTGGGGAAAGGGGAGCGCCGAGGGCACTCCCCATCGTTTTTTTGAAGCCGCTTCGGATCAGAACCGGATCGAAGGTTATTGAAATACATCTTTCCTCGAGGGGTCGCGAACATTACGCCCAGGGCTGCAGAGCGCGGACTCCCGAACTTTTGTGTCTAGATGCAGTGGCCTTGCGGCAGGTTGGAAATGAGGCTGGGTTGGCTGCGTTCAAACAAAGAGTCTCGTCAAGCGAGACGCAATTGAATTTCTGTCACGAGCGGATGGCCGAGGGTGCCGGCAGTGTTTGGCAAGTATGCTCGTGCCGCGAGAGGGCGGGGAGGCTTCATTTGGATGAAGCGGCGCGTCTAAGGAATAATTGGGGTAGGCGCCTGATGGTCCGTTCGCAAGGGCTGGGCGGCTGCCCCGGATCAAGGCGGTTCGCCGGAGAGTGGCAATTGTTTGAGGAGTAAGTGGAAGCGGATTTGACCGAATTGGAAGCGGCGCTTGGGCATGGCTTTGCCACGCCCGAACTGTTGGTGTGCGCGCTGACGCATCGATCGCTGGCCAACCAGATCGATGCGATCAATCAGCAGATTCACGACGACGGCGCGTTGCCGGCGAGCGACAATGAGCGGCTGGAGTTTCTGGGTGACGCCGTGCTTGGCCTGGTGGTCGGAGAGGCATTGTTCCTGAGCCATCCTGAGTGGCAGGAGGGCGAGTTGACGCGCGTGCGCGCGCAACTGGTGAGCCGTCAGCACATGGCCAAGGTTGCCAAGGCGATTGCTCTGGGCGATCATTTGCGCCTGAGCCGCGGTGAAGATCGCAGCGGTTTGCGGCGGAAGAGCACCGTGCTTTCAAACACAATGGAGGCAGTGATCGGGGCGCTTTTTCTGGATGGCGGGCTGGAGCCGGTGCGGGTATTCGCGCGCCGCAATGTCATAGGCGACGCGGTGGAGCGGCTGGCTGAACAATTGCGGTCCGGCGCGGCGCTGGGCAACTACAAATCGGCGCTGCAGGAAAGGCTGCAGGCGGAACGGGCCGGCGCCCCGGTTTACCGCGTGAAGAGCGAGAGCGGTCCGGATCATCGCAAGCGGTTTCTGGTCGAGGTGCGGTTGAAGTCGGTGGAGGGCGAACCCGGCAAGCCGCTCGCACGCGGAACCGGCACCACGAAAAAAATTGCCGAGCAGGATGCAGCGCGGCGAGCCCTGGCGCGGCTGACAAGTACGACGATGACGTTGATCGACGAGGCGGAGAGATTGATCGAGGGAGCCGGGGAGTCAGAATGAGCGCTCCTGCACAATTCGCTGCTGCTCCTTCGCGGTCGGGGAGGCACATCTGGCAGCACTTGCCGACGGTGCCAGAAGCGCTGGCTTCGCTATTGCAAACGGTGGTGGTGGCGCTGTTTGTGCTGACGTTTGTGCTGCAGCCATTTCTCATTCCTTCAGAGAGTATGGAGCATACGCTGCTGGTGGGGGACTTTCTGCTGGTGAACAAGCAGATCTTTGCGCCCTCGGGGAGCGATCGCAATTTCACGCACTGGATGATGCCGTATCGAGATATAGAGCGGGGCGATATCGTGGTGTTTCATCATCCGCAGCCGCATCCCTACCTGGTCAAGCGGGTCATCGGTGTCCCCGGCGACCGCTTGCGCATCCAAAACGGACAGGTTGTGGTCAACGACGTTCCGATTCGTGAACCCTACGTCGCGTTTGAGCCCGCAGCTCCCAGCCAGTTTCGGGACAACTTTCCGGCGAGCGTCTACACGGATCCCGATGTTGACCCAGAGTGGTGGAAGCAGATGCAGACGCTCACGCAAAACGGCGAGCTCGTGATCCCGCCCGGCAAGTACTTCGTATTGGGAGACAACCGGAATCACAGCTTCGATTCGCGGTCGTGGGGATTTGTGCCGCGGCAGGCAATTATTGCGCGTCCATTGGTGATTTACTTTTCGGTACGGCGGCCGTCGACGACGGATGTGCAACAGGCCGCGGATGATAGACTCGGACACGAAAGGGAACTCTCGGCACGCCTCGCGGCATTTGCGCGCTGGAAGCGCATTTTTCGTGTCGTGCATTAGCGCTCCGGGAATCCGCAGAGTAGCCGCCAGCCATCTGGGCACAGAGCGACAGGATGACGACAAAAAACACGCTGCCAGCCAGGACGCCGTCCGAAGTTGAGCCTGCTGCCGAACAAAGACACGAGGAAGAAACGCCGTTTGAAGCAGCAGCAAGCATCTGCTCCGTGCTGGTGGTGGGGCTGTTCATTCTTACGTTCATCGCGCAAAACTTTGTCATTCCCTCTGGGTCGATGGAGCAAACATTGCTGGTGGGCGATCACCTTGTGGTGGACCGCATCACCTTGGCGCCGCCGACCAAGTGGATGCCGCTGGTGCATTATCGCGAACCGAAGCGCGGGGACATCGTGGTGTTCATCAAGCCCGGCGAACTGGACGCGGATGGCAAGCCGACGATTTTGTACCTTGTAAAGCGGTTGATCGGCGTGCCCGGCGATCATATCCATCTGCGCAACGGGATCGTGATTGTGAATGGAGTGGCGCAGAGCCAACCGCACGCCGTGCCCACCACGCCCGAGAACTATCGCGACTACCTTGACGATTTTCCCTCGGTGCCGATGACGGTGGACCTTGGCGCAACGGAGCGCTGGGCCGTGGATATGCCAAACCACGTGGTGGATGGCGACCTCGTTATTCCTCCGGGCAAGTACTTCATGATGGGTGACAATCGCCACAACAGCCTGGACTCGCGCTTCTGGGGATTTGTTCCGCGCGAAAATATTGTAGGCCGGCCGCTGTTCAACTACTGGTCGTTTAAAACGCCTGAGCATCAGTTTGACGAGACTGGCGTTGGTAACAGCATTGCGTGGATGGGGCATGTGGTGCTGCACTTCTTTACCGACACGCGCTGGAAGCGGACGCTGCACTTGACACGCTGAAAGAGAACGTTGTCAGCGATCAGTTTTCAGTTCTCACGGATCGACCCACTCACTGAAGACTGAGAACCGACAACCGACAACTGAAAACCGATGGCGACTCCTGGCCACTGACGACTAATCAGAACATGACGAAAGAAGCGCAAGGCCGGAGACGCTGGCGATCGAAGTTATGGATCGCCGTGCTAGCGCTGACGATTCTGGTTGCGATCATCGTGATTCCGCCGCTGGTCAGCATCAATCGATACAAGAGCCGAATTGCCCGGGCGATGTCAAACTCGTTGGGGCGACCTGTGCTCATGTCGGGAGTGGAGCTAAGGCTGCTGCCGCGGCCGGGGTTTGTGATCACCGATCTGACGGTGGACGAGGATCCGGCGTACGGCGCTGAACCAGTGCTGCATGCCAACACGGTAACGGCGGCGATACGTTTGTTTTCGCTGTGGCGCGGGCGGCTTGAGATGAGCCGCATCAGCGTGGACGAGGCGAGCCTGAACCTGGTGCGCACTCCCGATGGACGATGGAATCTGGATACGCTGTTTCGCACCGCGGCGCGTTCGCAGACCGATGGGGCGAACCACGGCAGGCTGGTTCCGTTGCCTTACCTTGAGGCGACCAACTCGCGCATCCACATCAAGGAGGGCGTTGAAAAACTGCCCTTTTCGCTGGTGAACGCCGATCTTTCGTTTTGGGAGGAAGACCCCGGCGACTGGCGGGTGCGGCTGAAGGGGCAACCCGCGCGCACCGACGTGAACCTCGATCTGAGCGACACGGGTATCGTGCAGCTTGAAGGGCGGATGCGGCGCGCGCCGGAGCTTCGGCTGATGCCGGTGCACGTGGAAATGGAGTGGCGTGCGGCGCAGATGGGGCAGTTGAGTCGGTTGCTCATCGGATCGGATGCGGGCTGGCGCGGAGATGTAACGGCCGAGATGAAGCTGGATGGCACCGCCGATTCAGCCGATGTGACCACGCGGCTGCGCGCGACGGGCGTGCATCGCGAAGAGTTTGCGCCGGCGGCGCCGTTGGACTTTGATGCGAACTGCGGATTCACGTATCACTATTCGGCGCGCGCAATTGAAAAGCTGGTGTGTGATTCGCCGCTTGGGGATGGGCACCTGCGGCTGGAGGGCAACCTTCCCGGGAGTGGCCAGCCGAAACTTTCGCTGGCTGTGGAGAAAATTCCGGCGCAGGCGGTGCTGGATGCGTTGCGCACGGTCCGGCAGGAACTCGGGGCCGGGCTTGAGGCCGATGGTACGTTGAGCGGCAAGCTTACCTACGATGTGACTACACCTTTGCCGGTGGTTGCGACGCAGGCCAAGCCAGGTCGTCATGGCCGCAAGGCTCTGGACGCCAAGCAAACGCCGGCAACACCGTCGCCACTGAGCGGAAGCATCACCGTGGACGGGCTCAAGCTGAGCGGCGGAAGTCTAAGTCAGCCGATTCAGATTCAGAAGGCATTGTTCGAACCGGCAGAGGGAATCAGCGGTCAGAGGAGCGCGCTTGCCGGGACAGCGAATGTGCCTGCCGGAGCGCCGACGCCGCTGCTGTTTACAGTGCGCCTGACCTTGAGCGGCTACCAGGTGACGGCGCGGGGTGCTGGGTCGCCAGGGCGCGTTCGGCAGCTTGCACATGCCGCTGGATTGCAGGAAGCGGGAGCGCTGGATGCGATTGCGGGCGATCCATTGACGATGGACCTGGCGATCGAAGGGCCGTGGCTACCCGCGCCGGATGCTTTGCCGGCCGAGGGCGTGAGCGCTGCGCCCGGCTCTCCGGCGGTGGTAGCCCTGCCAACGTCCGACCGATTGACGGGCACGGTCACACTGCACGATGCGAACTGGAAAACCGATGCGTTGGCGAGCGCGGTTGAGATTCCGGAGGCAACGTTGCACCTGGGCGGCGGCGACATGATCTGGGACCCGGTTGCATTCGAATATGGTCCGCTCAAGGGTACGGCGCGGGTAGAGATTCCGGCGTGCGCGGAGGCAGATCGGCCATGCTTGCCGACGGTTGATGTGAACTTCAGCACTCTGGATGCGGCGGAGTTGCAGACAACTTTGTTGGGCTCAGAGAAGAAGGGAACGCTGCTGGCTACGATGATCGCCCAATTGACGCCATCTTCGGCGCATCCATGGCCCCAGTTTCAGGGAACGGTGAAGGCGGATTCGCTGGATCTCGGCTCCGTGACGCTTGAGGATTTTCAAGCGGACATAAAAATGTCACGGGAAGCGGCGGAGATCGCGAGCGTGGATGCGGGATTGCTCGGAGGCCAGCTTCACATGACCGGCAAGGTGGAGAACAACGACAAGCCCGGCTACTCGTTCGAAGGTCAGTTCACGAAATTGAGCGCGACTGACTTGTGCGCATTGTTCGAGCTGAAGTGCACGGGCGCGAGTTTTGATGGCGACGGCAAGTTGGATCTGGTTGGATTTGCGGGCGATGAACTGGCAAAGTCCGCAAAGGGCACGCTGCATTTTGACTGGAAGAAGGGTGCGATCGCCGCGCGCGACGGCAAATCGACAGATGCCGTTCCATTGCTGTTGACGCAATTCGATCACTGGGCCGGCGATGCGGCGATCGGGGATGGCAGCGTGACGTTGAAGGAAAACCGTGTGCAGCAGGGCGCGCACAAGGGATCAGTGAGCGCGTCGATCAGGTTTGGAGATCCGCCGACGGTCGACTTTGCGCCGGCCAAGGGCGCGGCTGCTCTAAAGAAGTGAGCCAGTCTCCTCGTTACAATCGAAGTATGGCAAGCAAAGTCGCCTCTTTCCCTGTCGAGATTCGCTGCAAGGGCGTGCTGTTTGACATGGACGGCATCCTGATTTCTTCGATCGGGTCCGTCGAGCGCAGCTGGACAAAGTGGGCCAAGCTGCGCGGCGTCGATCCCGAATATGCATGCAAAATGGCGCATGGCAGGCGAGCCATTGAGACTGTCGCACTCCTGCGCCCCGACCTCGACAGCGAAGCGGAACTGCGCTTGATTGAAGACATCGAACTCGCCGATGGCGAGGGCTTGGCGGTGCTGCCTGGCGTGCTGGAGTTGCTGCGCGCGCTGCCTGGGAATCGCTGGACGGTCGTGACCAGCGCGACGGAGCGGCTGGCGCGGATGCGGCTGACGCAGGCGGGGGTTCCCGCGCCGGCACGACTTGTAACTGCCGACGACGTTGCGCAGGGCAAGCCCGATCCGGCGCCCTACCTGGCCGGCGCTGCGCTTCTCGGATTGCCGGCGGAGGATTGCGTTGTATTTGAGGATGCGGAGCCTGGCACGCAGGCGGGACGGGCGGCCGGATGCACGGTGATTGCAACGACCTTCTCCCATGATGCCGAATCGTTGCGTGCAGCGCATTATCTGATCGAAGACGTCATGGGCGTTTCGGTTCGTAGCCTGCCCGCCGACCAGGGCATTGTGCTGACGTTCAACCCCCTCGCCGAATGAATCCTATTCGTTGGCTTCGATGCGTCGGCCATGCACATCCTGCAAGGGGCGCGAATTCATGCGGAAAAGCATGTCAAAGGCTCGCAGCTGTTCGAGGTTGAGGCTGATCTCTTCTTCAAAGACAAACCAGCGGACGCCTTCGGTGCATGGCGGAGTGGTGAGAGAGCCCATGTAGGTCCAGTAGCCGCGGTCGGCGGGCAAAAAGCCTCCAGCGTTCACCATTTCGCTGACCTGTTGAGTCGTGCCCGGCTTTTTGGGGAGATGGGGCAAGAGCATGGCGAGCACTGCGTTGGGTTTGTCGCGATCCATCGCGAGGCGAATATCAACGATAGCCATTTTGCCATCGGCGCCCTGGTGGATGAGTTCAACTCCGAGGTCGGTGAGTTTGCCGCGGACGGCCTCTTCGCTGGGGTGATGGAATTCGAATTGTTTGAGGTCATAGCGAAGACCGCCGGCGACAATGTAGCTGCCAGGATCAACGTGAACGATAATCATCCGTCTGTCATTTTCGATTTTGACCGGGCCGGCGACGTAGTGAAATTCGATGGGCTGGAGCGCCTTGTTCAGACGCGCTCCGCGGATGTCGATGGGCGATTGCCCGTGTCCTTTGGCGCAGGCCTGGTAGGCGGGATCGAGCCTGCCCCATGCAAGCGGCCCCGTCTTTCCGTAGTAGTCCCAGTAGGCCCCGGATTGCGCAGAGGCCACGGTTGCGGCGAGTCCAAAAGAAAGAGCGGCAATAACATAAAAGCGCATGTCTTCTCCTCGGTGAAAGGACGTAGAGGGCTACCGGAGGATTTTAAAGCACCGGGGATGGATGCCATCGCCGGCTGGAACTGCGTTTCTGGAAATCGCGCGTCGCTGGCGTAGACTTTAACCCACGTTGTCAAAAATGCGCCCTGCCGGATTAACTTCGGTCAGGCCTTCGAAATCTGAGAGGATGCTCCGGATTCCATGAATTCCACGAACCCCTTGCGCACGGCACCCCGAAGGGCGGTCGTTGTTTTTCTGCTTGCCGTCTTCTTTACGTTCGTCGCCATGGGCATTGCCAGCGACATCGTCGCTATCGGGCGAATCCCAACATTGCGGTTCGGAATCACCGTCGTGCTCTCCGGATCATTTGCGGTCTGCTATGCCATTGCGGGCGTAACTCTTCGTTCCCGAGTCTGGAAGGCATTCATTCCGCTGTTCGCTGTGCAGATTGCAACCATGTCGTTCCTGGCACACAAGTACCCCAACAAGCCGCAGCCTCGCCAAATGAATGCAGCGGACGTGGAAAGCGTTGAAAGCCGGCTCAATTTTGATGGTAACGCGACAATTATTGCGGTTTGCCTGGGCTATGCGGGCTTCGTCCACGTTTTTGTCAGTGAAAGCAGGCGGCATATCAAGGCCAGCGCCGAAAAGGCCGTGCTAGAAGCCGAAATGGCCGCAGCCCGCGAGATCCAGCAGGTCATCGTCCCAGAGAAGGGCGAGGCGTTTCCGGGCTTCACCGTGGATTCCGTCTACCAGCCAGCACGGCAGGTCGGGGGCGATTTCTTTCAGGTTTTGCCAGCCAGTAAAGAGGGTCTGCTCGTCGTGGTAGGAGACGTCGCAGGCAAGGGATTACCGGCCGCCATGCTGGTCTCCATGCTCGTCGGGTCGATTCGCACAACGGCGGAGGACAGCGACGATCCGGTACGGATGTTGCGCAAACTTCACGATCGCCTCGTGGGACGCACCATGGGAGGATTTGCGACAGCACTCGCCGCGCATATCACTCGCGATGGCCTGGTCACCATTGCAAATGCCGGCCATTTATCGCCGTACCTCGATGGCAAGGAAGTCGAACTGGCCGGTGCGCTGCCACTGGGCATTGCGGAGGGCGGGAAATTCGAACCCAAACAATTTTACCTGCAGCCCGGTAGCCGGCTCACGTTCTATTCAGACGGCGTTGTCGAAGCGCAGAACAAGAAGGGCGAACTGTTTGGGTTTGAACGCGCCGGGGCAATTTCCACCCAGCCTGCAGCTGCAATCGTCGCGGCGGCAGTTGAATTCGGGCAGGAAGACGACATCACGGTGGTGACGATTGAGCGGCTGGCTTCGCACGATTTCTCGTTGCGAACGGAGCCGCTCCCAGCCCCTGCATAGAGGCGGCATTTGCAAATGCGAAGGGGCTCCTTGTCGGAGCCCCTTCGCTGTCACTGCTTCTTCTTGCTTTAGGCTGTTGCGTGCATGTATTGCTCCATCTCCTCCTTGGAGACGTCGCGGATGTGCGTGGCGAGATACCACACATGGCCAAATGGATCCTTGAGACCGGCAGTTCGGTCGCCATAGAACTGGTCGGCGATCGGCCGCACGATCGTTGCGCCGGCAGCGGCGGCTTGTTTGGTAGTGGCATCCACATCGGGCACGTAGACCATCAGGGTGATTGGCGAGCCCTTGAAGTGATCCGGGCCGTAAGCGTCAATCTTGGGCGCTTCGTCCGCCAGCATGATTCTCGAGTCGCCGAGTTGGATTTCGGCATGAGCAATGCCGCCTTCCGGATTGGGCATTCGCATGACTTGCTTGGCGTTGAAGGCGCGGGTATAGAAATCGATCGCTTGGCCTGCCCTGCCTTTGCCGATGATCAAATAAGGCGTAACGGAGTGATATCCGTCAGGAATGGGGTGCACGGACTTTGCCATGGGGAACCTCCGGTTTTCTCACGTACCCAAGTGAGCCTACACCTTCCGGAAAAACGAGGAAACCCCGGCCTGCGCGGTTGTTGATAAAAAAAATGAATTCCGCGGGACCGGATGCGAAGAAGTCTACAGATAGAAAATGGGATCCCTCTCAGGGATCCCATGGTCTTGATTAACCGATTGTTTTACTTCGCCGCCACCGCGACGCCAGCCTGTTCGGCCAAGGTTGCGGCCTTGTCGGTCGCTTCCCAGGTGAACTCAGGCTCGGTGCGGCCGAAGTGCCCGTAGGCTGCCGTCTTCTGATAGATCGGGCGGCGCAGGTTGAGGCTCTCGATGATGCCTTTGGGCGTGAGCGAGAAGTTCTTGCGGACGAGTTCCGTCAGTCGGGCTTCGCCGACTTTGCCGGTGCCGAAGGTGTCAATGCGTACGCTGACTGGATCGGCGACGCCGATGGCGTAGGCGAGCTGAACTTCAGCCTTGTCAGCGAGACCTGCGGCCACGATGTTCTTGGCGATGTAACGGGCGACATACGCGGCACTGCGGTCGACCTTGGTCGGGTCTTTGCCGCTAAAGGCGCCGCCGCCGTGACGGCCCGCGCCTCCGTAGGTATCGACGATGATCTTGCGGCCGGTGAGGCCGGTGTCGCCCATGGGTCCGCCGATAACGAAGCGCCCAGTCGGATTGATGTGGTACTTGGTGTGCTCGTCGAGCCACTTGGCGGGAAGCACAGCCTGGATGACGTGCTTGAGAACGTCGGCGTGGAGTTCGTCGTTGCCGATGTGCTCAGCGTGCTGGCTGGAGATGACGACGGCGTCGATGCGAGCGGGCTTGCCATTCTCGTCGTACTCCACCGTGACCTGGCTCTTGCCATCGGGGCGCAGGTAGGGCAGCTTGCCGTTCTTGCGGACGAGGCTGAGCTGGCGGGTAAGCTTGTGAGCCATGGCGATGGCGGCAGGCATCAGCTCCGGGGTCTCGTTGACGGCATAGCCGAACATCATGCCCTGATCGCCGGCGCCGCCCGTGTCAACGCCCTGTGCAATGTCGCCCGACTGCTTGTTGATCGACGAGATCACGGCGCAAGTGTTGGAGTCGAATCCGTAGAGCGCGTTGTCATAGCCGATGGAGGCGACGACGCCGCGGACGAGGCTCTGGAAGTCAACGTAGGCCTTGGTGGTGATTTCACCCGCGATGACCACGAGGCCGGTAGCGGTCAGCGTCTCGGCTGCCACGCGGCTGTAGGGGTCCTGCTCGAGACACGCGTCCAGGATGGCATCGGAAACCTGGTCGGCAATTTTGTCGGGATGACCTTCCGTGACCGATTCAGAGGTAAACAAAAAACGATCGCTCAACTTTGCATTCCTCCCCATTGAAGGGATTCAAGGTGATTGTCTGCCGCAACGGCTGAAGAAGCTCGATGAAGGCCGTGCAATTGCGATGAATGCAACGGCAGCGGAAGACAACGCGCTTCGGCAGACCGAGGGCCACACCGGCGCATCTCTCTATGGTAATTGGAGGAAGGCCGGAGGGCAAAGGGTCACAGCGAACGGGGAGTACAGGGTAGTCAACGGGTGATCGTGGGGGGTCAATGGATGGACGCGAATTACCCTTCGACGCGATCCGGTGTTTGAGATAGAAAAGACTGTCGGGGAATTGTCTTGTTGACCTGGCTAGCGTCGAATCCACGAGGCCAGGTGGGCGATGACGGCGTCGGCTTTTTGCGGGAGGGGGATGACCGAGCTCCACCAGCCGGCGCGGACGCCGAAATAGCGCACAGTGAGGAATCCGAGAACCGTGACCACTGCGACTAGTGCGACGGCGCCCAGCCAGCGGAGACGCTGCTCCAAGGATTCGCGGCGCTCCATACGCTCTTTGCCGACGTTGGAGGCAAAGGTGGCCCATCCGTCCGCTGCCGGGTCGATGGGCGCGCCTTTTTCATAGGTAGCTTTGAGGAAGCGGTCAGTCCAGTCGCGGGTATCGAGGCCGAGGGCGCCGACGTATCCGCGCACAATGCCTTTGCTGAGGATGCCACCGGGCAGTTGCTGATAGCGATCCTGCTCCAGCGCAACCAGGTGGCGCTGGCTGATTTTTGTGACGGCAGTGATCTGCTCGAGCGCGATACCGCGCGAAATCCGCTGCGTCCGAAGCTCTTCCCCAAAAGTACTCATTTGGTAACCAGTCCCGACATCATAGCCCGGGGAATTTCCACAGGCAAGTTACTTATGGCATTGCACGATTGGAACAACTTTATCACCCTTTCTTATCATCGAGCTAGAGGGGCGAAAAGTGAGTCGCGTCACTCGATACTGTGCAAAACGGCCGCACTGCCACTTTTCGGAATATTGGCGGGCCCCGCAGCCGGACAGCCCGGCGAAAATGAGGGAAGGCGGCTGATACCCTAGGAGAAAGGCCGCGAACCCTTAGCGCGTTCCTTCTGGAGCCGTTCCGCCCTCATGAACAAGCTCGTCATCGCCAACCTGTTGCATCGTCCGCTGCGCTCGCTGATCAGTGTTACAGCCGTGGCGATTGAGGTCGTCATGATTCTGTCGATCGTCGCCATCTTTATGGGCATGCTGGACAGCCAGAAGGAGCGCATGAATGGAATTGGGGCGGATGTGGTGGTGATGCCTTCCAACGCCGCCATGGTCGCCGGGGTTGGCGGAGCGCCGATTCCGATCATAAATGCCAAGTTCCTCGCCACGCTGCCTCATGTCACAGTAGCTTCGCCAGTGATCGCGGATTTCAACATGTCGAGCGCGGTCGAAATCATGTATGGAATCGACTTTAAAAGCTACGACGCGCTGAGACCGTTTAGATTCGTGGCGGGCGGGCCGTTTCAGACTCCGGATGACGTGATCATTGATGATATTTACGCACGGTCGGGCAAGGGTTATCACGTTGGCGACACGATGAGGATCAAGAACCATGAATTTCGCGTCTGCGGCATTGTGGAGAACGGCAAGGGCGGCCGCAGGATGGTACCGATCGATACGCTTGGCAGTTTGATTGGCTCAGAAGGAAAAGCCTCATTGATTTATCTGAAGACCGATAGCCCGGCAAACGATGACCTGGTCATGCAGGAAATTCACAACACCAAGGGACTGGCAAACTACAGGGTGCAGACCATGGAGGACCTGGTTTCGCAATACACTCCTTCGCGTTTTCCAGGGTTTGACATTGCTCTGGAAGTGGTTATTTCCATCGCCGTCGTCGTTGGCTTCCTCGTGATCTTCCAATCCATGTATACCGCGGTGCTGGAACGCACGCGCGAAATCGGCATTCTCAAGTCGCTGGGATCGTCCAAGGCAACCATTGTGAGCGTCGTTCTTCGCGAAACGGCTCTGCTGGCCGTTGCGGGTGTTCTGCTGGGCATTGCCGCCACCTACGGAGTGCGGGCGCTGCTCCATGTGAAGTTCTCCACATTCGCGTTCGAGCTCACTGGCGCGTGGATCGGTTGGGGCACGCTGATCGCGTTTGCCGGCGCAATCTTCGGGGCTCTCTACCCAGCATGGATGGCGGCGCGCAAGGATCCAATCGACGCGCTGGCATATGAATAGAATTTCGAGGCAGCGTGTCCTTGGGACGCTTCAACACTGCGGAGACGCATCCTACGTGATGGAAGATCATTTTTTCTCACGCGCTACACTTTGATACATTCCCGGCAACTGAGCGAGAGAGATCTTCTGCAGCAGCGGAGTGAGATCTGTTGGCGATCGTGTCAAAACGCTGGATCTACGCGATGTGGGTGGTTTTCATCGGCATTTTTGCGGTGATGTATGCGTTGAATCTTGCCGCCGATTTTCCGAACCACACGCCGTGGCATATCGACTGGGCCAAGTACACCGATGAAGGCTGGTACGGGAATGCCGCCATTCGCGCGCACCTGTTCGGCCACTGGTATGTTCCGGGGGATTTCAATCCCGCGCCTGCGGTTCCGTTGTGGCCGTTTCTTGAATGGATCCTGTTTTTCTTTACCGGCGTCACTGTTGAGGCGGCGCGCGGGCTGGCCGTCGCGCTCTTCTTTGCCAACCTGGTGCTGAGCTACACGCTGCTTCGGCCGCGCGGGCCAAAATGGATGGCGCTGCTGGCGCTGACGTTGATGGTGACCAGCCCGTTTCTTTACTGCTTCAGCCGGCTGGCGATCCTCGAGCCGCTCCTGACAACGCTTTTGCTGTTGGCGCTGAATTTGACGATAAGGCTCCCGCGCATGAGGAGACCGGTGGCCATGTCGGTTGTGGTCGGCGTGTTGTTCACGCTGATGATGTTGACCAAGACGACAGCGATTTTTTTAGCGCCGGCGATTGGATGGGCACTGTTTGCGGCGTTCTGGGATCGCGGCGAAGCATCGTCGGATACAAGCCGTTCGAGCCTCCGCTCCTGGTTTCACCAGTGCGCATTGCGCTGCGCTGCCGCCGCCACCGTGGCGTTTGCAGCGACCTTCGGCGTGTGGATGGCCCTGGTGGCCGCGCTTGGGTACCTCGGCGATTATCGGTATCTCCTGTTCGTCAACAACTATGTGAAGCCCAGGGAGTTCTACTGGCCGCTGCTCAGTTTCTGGTGGTCGTTCCACGCAACGATCTGGGTCGACCACATTCTGATTCCCTTGGCAGCAGCGTTAATGGCGGCATCGCTGGTAGCGGCCACGGTGTTCAGCGAGCGGACGAGGTGGGGAACCGATTTGCTGATTGATCCGGTCTTCGGTGCGTGCATTCTGGCGGCGGGCGGCTACATCGTCTTCATGACCTACCAGAATCATCCGCAGCCGCGCTATTTTGCGGTCGTCGCGGTGTTCTGCTTTCTGATCGTCGCAATGGCTACGGAGGCGCTGGTTTTGCAAGCGGGCCTGCTGCGCTGGTTGGGATGGGGTGCGGCCGCAGTGACGGCAATTGCCGTCGCAGTAAACGGCGCGCAAACGCTAAGCTTCGCAACGCATCCCGAATACACATTTGTGACTGCCGCGCGCCAGCTCACGTCGTATATCGATCAGCATCCGAACGGAAACCGCCTGCTGGTGTCGATCAGCGGAGACGAGATCACGCTTATCACCCACATCCAGACGTTGTGCGATGACTTCAGCATGCGTACCAAGAGATTTCCTGACCTGGGGACAAAGCTGGCTGTGTACAAGCCCGGCTGGTGGGCCACGTGGAACGACATCGACCCCGGCACGCTCGAAGACATTCACACACATTACTCGCTGGAGCAAGTGGCGGAATTCCGAGCCTTCGATGATCCTGAGCGCAACGTGCTGGTGCT
Organism: Occallatibacter sp.; assembly: GCF_049582745.1. Lineage (GTDB taxonomy): Bacteria > Acidobacteriota > Terriglobia > Terriglobales > Acidobacteriaceae > Telmatobacter. The sequence goes on along the minus strand of NZ_JBAUUO010000073.1, from coordinate 8,689 downwards.
TTTCAAGCTGCATCCGCTGCCCGATGCGCAGGTGAGGCTGATCAATGGCAACAACCTGCAGCAACCGCTGCCCGACGACAAAATTCTGATCCCGATTGAGTAGCTGATTCTTGTTCCCTTGGTCCCTGTTCCGTTGTCCCTGTCTTTAGGGTCTGCCGATCATCACTTCGGTGGCTTTGATGAGGGCAATGGCTTGTTCGCCGGGCTTCAATTCCAGTTCGCGGACGGCGTCGGCGGTGATGATGGCGGTGATGCGCTGGTCGCCGATGGCGAGCACGACCTTGGCCAGCAGGCCGTCGATCTTGACTTCAACGAGGGATCCGACAAGCTGGTTGCGGCCGCTGATGCGCGAGGCGCCGAGGTGGGCGGAACCGGTGGGCAGGAACTCCTGAAGAGCACTGACTGGGATGCGGTGGTGGCCGCCCGGCGTCTTGATCGTCTGGATACGGCCGGCCAGGATCCAGTGCTTGAGAGCGGGGTAGCTGATACCGAGTTTTTCGGCCGCCTGGCGAGGAGTCAATAGGGTAGACGAGCTCATGCAGTATTGATAGACTGCTGCCCGCGGTATCTACAAGTGTTAGATCCAAACCGGCTCAAACAGGGCGGTTTTGCCGGAAACTTTGCCCATCGGATGCTTGTGACTGCAATCACTCGACAGTGTTTGGCACGGATGATAGGCTTCCGGGTGACTTTGAGCCGGGACTCTTGCGGCGTGCTATTTTTCCGCGAGGGCAGTGTTCCGCAGATCGTTGGGTCGCGATCTTCGGACTGCCTGCACAACGGCAATCAAAAATTCACATTGGAGGACTTGTGACAGCACAAGACTGGGTCTACTTCTTTCTGACCGTAAGTGTTCTTTCACCGATCGCGGCATTTTTCCTGGCTCACCGGGCCAGCGGCGCGGACATTGGAACGCCGGATATGCAGAAAATCGCCGGCTCCCTCAAGCAAGGCGCCGAAGCCTTCTTGATGCGGCGATACAAGACCGCGATGGCCCTTCTGGCTCTGCTGCTTCCCACAGTCGCATTTGCCCAGCCGGAGCATGCGGGCGGAGCAGAAGCCAACCTGGTTCTGCCGGATCTAACAAAGGTGCAATTCTTCGGCATGAACGGACATGCCCTTCTGATGCTTGGGTTGCTCTTCTGCGTCGGCGGCCTGTTGTTCGGCCTCGCCATCTTTGTCCAGTTGAAGAACGCACCAGTCCATCGCAGCATGCTCGAAATCTCAGAACTGATTTACGAAACCTGCAAAACCTATTTGATCACGCAGGGCAAGTTCATTATGCTGCTCTGGATCTTCATCGCGGTCATCATTTCGATGTACTTTGGATGGCTCGCGCCGGTACCCGGAAAATCTATCGCGGTTACCTTGCCCATCATCCTGCTCTTTTCGCTCGTGGGCATCGCGGGCAGCTACGGCGTGGCGTGGTTCGGAATCCGCGTCAACACTTTTGCGAACTCACGCACCGCGTTTGCCGGATTGCGCGGCAAGCCGTATCCGATCATGGCCATTCCGCTGAAGGCCGGCATGAGCATCGGCATGTTGCTGATCTCGGTTGAACTGCTCATCATGCTGTTCATTCTGTTGTTCATTCCGCGCGATTATGCCGGTCCATGCTTCATCGGCTTCGCCATCGGCGAAAGCCTTGGTGCCGCGGCTCTGCGTATTGCCGGCGGCATCTTCACCAAGATCGCCGACATCGGCGCCGACCTGATGAAGATCGTATTCAAGATCAAGGAAGACGATGCACGCAACCCCGGTGTCATCGCCGACTGTACAGGTGACAACGCGGGCGACTCCGTCGGACCCAGCGCCGATGGCTTTGAAACCTACGGCGTCACCGGCGTGGCCCTGATTACCTTCATCCTGCTGGCCGTCAAGGATCCCAGCATCCAGGCGCAACTTCTGGTATGGATCTTCGTGATGCGCGTGGGAATGCTGCTTTCGAGCGCCGGCGCGTACTTCCTCAATACCGCCATCTCCAGCGCGAAATACAAAGATGCCGACGAAATGGACTTCGAGACGCCTCTAACGTCGCTGGTATGGATCACGTCGATCATCTCCATCATCCTCACGTACATCGTCTCGTATCTCATGCTCCCCACCCTGGGTGACGGAACACTCTGGTGGAAGCTGGCTTCGATCATTTCGTGCGGAACCCTGGCCGGCGCTCTCATACCAGAATTGGTCAAGGTCTTCACGTCAACCAAATCCACTCACGTCAAGGAAGTGGTCAAATCGGCTCAGGAAGGCGGAGCTTCTCTCGGGATTTTGTCGGGATTTGTGGCCGGCAATTTTTCGGCCTACTGGCTTGGGCTCAGCATGGTCGCACTCATGGGACTCGGCTATTACTTCAGCATGGGCATACCGGATCTGCAGAATAATCCGGCGGGCATGATGCTGGCTCCAGCCGTCTTCGCCTTTGGCCTCGTGGCTTTCGGCTTCCTCGGTATGGGCCCGGTCACCATCGCCGTCGATTCTTATGGCCCGGTTACCGACAATGCGCAGTCCGTCTATGAGCTGTCGCTGATCGAAGATGTTCCCAATATCCAGGCTGAGTTGAAGAAGGATTTCAACATCGACGCGAGGTTCGAGCGCTGCAAACACCTGCTCGAAGCCAACGATGGAGCCGGCAATACGTTCAAGGCAACGGCGAAGCCGGTGCTCATCGGAACAGCCGTGGTGGGCGCAACAACGATGACCTTCTCGATCATCATGGCTCTGACCCACGGACTGACAGACAACGTCAATAAACTCTCGCTGCTGCACGCGCCCTTCATGCTGGGGCTGATCTGCGGCGGAGCCGTGATCTTCTGGTTCGCGGGCGCTTCCACACAGGCGGTCTCCACCGGCGCTTACCGTGCGGTTGAGTTCATCAAGGCAAACATCCACCTGGAAGGCGCGGAAAAAGCGTCGGTCAGTGACAGTAAGAAGGTGGTTGAGATCTGCACGAAGTATGCGCAGAAGGGTATGTTCAATATCTTTCTCGCGGTCTTCTTCTCGACGCTTGCATTCGCGTTTATGGAGCCGTTCCTGTTCATCGGCTACCTGTTCTCGATTGCGATCTTCGGTCTGTATGAGGCCATCTTCATGGCCAATGCCGGCGGCGCCTGGGATAATGCCAAGAAAATCGTAGAGGTCGACATGAAACAGAAAGGCACGCCTTTGCACGATGCAACTGTTATTGGAGACACTGTCGGCGATCCGTTCAAAGACACCTCGTCGGTGGCAATGAATCCAATTATCAAGTTCACGACGTTGTTCGGATTGCTTGCTGTCGAACTGGCAGTGACGCTGAGTGGGAACAACCCGATGCTCACACATGTACTGGCAGTCGCGTTCTTCCTGGTGTCGGTATTCTTCGTGCACAAATCGTTCTATGGCATGAGGATCGAGTCCAAGCAGTAATTTAGCTGTCGTTGAATTGATGAAGACGCCGCCCGGAGATGGGGCGGCGTTTTCTTTGCGCAATGAAGCGGCAAGTCAAGTTGTTGCGTGGATCAGTGAGAAGCTACGATGTGCAACCGGATAGTTGCACGAGGCTCTTAAGCTGCTTGCCGGCGGCATCGAAATTCGCGGGATCGAGCCACGCATCGAAAGCAGCTTTACGAGCGGGCCATTCCGAATCAAGCATCGAAAACCACGCCGTGTCGCGGTTCTGGCCTTTCACAATCATGTGCTGGCGGAAGATGCCCTCGAAGATGAATCCATAGCGCAGGGCAGCGCGGCGCGAGGGCGCGTTGTTCGCGTTGCACTTCCACTCATAGCGGCGGTAGCCGAGGTCCTCGAAGACGTGGCGCGCCATCAGGTACATGGCTTCCGTGGCGGCCGTGGTCTTCTGCAGCGAGGGCGCCATAAGGATGTTCCCGACTTCGATAACGCCGTTGGCGGGGTCCATGCGCATGTAGCTGGCATAGCCTTCGACGCGACCATTCGGTTCAGTCAAAATTGCGAAAAAGACCGCGCTGGAGGACGCCTGCTTTTCTTCAAGCGCGCGGCGCAATTCCGCCTCGCTGGCGTACGGACCATCTGCCAGGTAGTCCCAGACCTCGTCGTGGCCTTGTACGGCCTGCCAGAGGTCGGCAGTGTGCAGTTCTGCGTCCAATGGCTCAAGCAATACGTGCCGTCCGGAAATGGGTTCGCGACGGGGAAGTGGCGCCGGCTTCCAACTGGACAGTTCCTGCGGGGTTTCGCTCACGGGTTCAGGCTATCAGCCATCGAAATCCGCTCTTCGGTACGTGCCAGAAGAGTAACGTCCGCATTCTCCACATTTCGAGCGATTTCGCACAGCAAAACGGGTTCAAATGCCCTGTATCGGCCCTTGTACCTGCCGAAAACGCGGACTAGGCTTGTATTTCAGAACGGTCGCAGCCTTGGAGACCGCGTCTGCACTGAATTCTGGGCAATTTGTGTCTCGAAAAGCCGCCTCTTGCAAGCCTTTTCGAGCTTTCCACAGCCTGATTGGCCGTATTTGGCAACCGGATGCCCGATTCGACATCGAAATACAAGATGTTGTGGTTTGCGGTTGACAGCCACCATAGACAGCGTTATTTTTGCAACTGCGACTGTAAACAGACTGTAACCTTTGGGCCCGTTGCAGAGCGCAAAAGCAGAAAAACCCGAGGTACTGAAAAGGCCCCCGTTTTTCCGTTCGCTGCACGACTTAACCCCCCAATTTTGGCTGCGTTAAGACCAAGGGACAGGTATTTAAAGAATTCGCCGATGGAGAGGAACAACATGAACGAGGCCAACCTTCAAACAACCGCACCAGCCCTGCAAGCTCCCTATAGCCAGGGTGGCCTGACATTTTCCCGCCGTTTTTCAACCGAGGGGAAGTCCCCCTACGACGAAGTCCAGTGGGAGCATCGCACGGCCCTGATCTTCGACAGCCGGGGCAACACCATCTTCGAACAGAAGGATGTGGAAGTGCCTGCCGACTGGTCGATGACCGCGACCAACATTGTGGCCTCGAAGTATCTGCATGGAGCGATCGGCTCGCCCGAGCGCGAGACAGGCGTGCGGCAGCTGGTGTCGCGCGTGGCCGAGACGGTGCGCGACTGGGGTATTGCGGGCGGCTACTTCGCCAGCGACAACGACGCAGCCGCCTTCCACGACGAGCTGGCGCACATGCTGCTGACGCAGAAGGTGGCGTTCAACTCGCCGGTGTGGTTCAACGTGGGCTGCGACCGGCTGGAGCCATTTGCGGCCGGGCAGAACTGGCATTGGGACCCGATGACGGGCGGCGTGGTGCACGCGGCCACGGGCTACAAGAATCCGCAGTGCTCGGCTTGCTTCATCAACTCCGTCGAAGACTCGATGGAAGGCATCATGGACCTGGCGCGGACCGAGGCGCTCCTGTTCAAGTACGGCTCGGGCACCGGCACAAACTTCAGCTCGCTGCGTTCGAGCCACGAAGGCGTCACGGGCGGCGGAACGGCCAGCGGTCCGCTGAGCTTCATGCGCGGGCTCGATGCGTTTGCCGGCGTCATCAAGAGCGGCGGCAAAACGCGCCGTGCGGCCAAGATGGCGATCCTGAACGTCGAGCATCCCGACATCATCGACTTCATTGAGTGCAAAGCGAAGGAAGAGCAGAAGGCGCACACCTTAATCCGCAACGGTTATGACGGATCGGGTCCGGATTCCGAGGCCTTCTCGTCGATCTTCTTCCAGAACGCCAACAACTCCGTTCGCGTGACCGATGAGTTCATGCGTGCCTATGAGAACGACGGGGAATACACGACCAGGAGTGTCAAGGAAGGAACGCCGGTTCATAGCCACAAGGCGCGCGAAATTATGCGCAAGATTGCTGAGGCCACGTGGCTGTGCGGCGATCCAGGCCTGCAGTTCGACACCACCATCAACAAGTGGCACACGTCGAAGAACACGGCGCGCATCAATGCGTCGAATCCATGCAGTGAATACATGTTCCTCGATAACTCGGCCTGCAACCTGGCGAGCTTCAATCTGATGAAGTTCATCTCGCCGTCGGGCACGTTCAACATTCCCGAATATCGGCATGCGATTTCGGTGGTCATTACGGCCATGGAAATCCTGGTCGACAACTCCGGATATCCGACCGAGAAGATCGCGCGCAACTCGCACGACTACCGCCCGCTGGGCCTGGGCTATGCGAACCTCGGCGCGGTACTGATGTCGTTCGGCTTGCCGTATGACTCGGCGGCCGGACGCGATCTGGCTGCGGCGCTCACCGCAATCATGTGCGGACAGGCCTATCTGCAGTCGGCCGTGCTGGCGGCAAATTGTCCCGCGCTCAAGTCGGCCACACCGCTCACGGCAAGCGTAGAACGCCAGGGCGGAGCATGCCCCGGCTTCTATGTGAACCGGGAGCCGTTCCTCAACGTGATCCGCATGCATCGCGCCGAAGTGAACAACATTGGCAAGTCGCGTACCAGCGGCGAGCCCTTCATGGTTCCGCAGCTTGAGGCGCTCATTGACTCAAGCCGCGAGTGCTGGGACATGGCTCTCTCCTATGGCGAGCGCTATGGCTATCGCAATTCGCAGACCACGGTGCTGGCGCCCACAGGCACCATCGGCTTCATGATGGATTGCGACACCACGGGCATCGAGCCAGACCTGGCGCTGGTGAAGTACAAGAAGCTGGTGGGCGGCGGCATGATCAAGATCGTCAACAACACGGTTCCGGCCGCGCTGTTCAAGCTCGGCTACAACAACGACCAGGTTGACGCCATTGTCAGCTACATCGACGCCACCGGTACGATTGAAGGTGCGCCGGGTGTCAAGCCAGAACACCTCGCCGTGTTCGATTGCAGCTTCAAGCCGGCCAAGGGCACGCGCTCGATTCAATACATGGGCCATATCAAGATGATGGCCGCAACGCAGCCGTTCCTGTCGGGCGCGATCTCAAAGACAGTGAACCTGCCGCATGAAGCAACGGTAGAAGAAGTCGCCGAGGCCTACGCGGAAAGCTGGCGGCAGGGCATCAAGGCCGTAGCGATTTATCGCGATGGGTCAAAGGGCGTGCAGCCGTTGAACACCAGCATGGATGCGAAGAAGGAGCCCTCCGCGGCGGAAGCTGCAGGGCAGCGCGTGATGGCTCAACTTGCCGCCGGGCAACCTGCGGCGGAGGCAGACATGAAGACACTCGAAGCCAAGATCAGCGAGAAGCTGGAAGTGACAGCGAAGTCGGTGGTCTCGGCTGCGAATGCATTCCAGCGCGCTCTCGAAGAGATCGCCCGGGCAACCTCGGTGCCGCAGATGACCGCTGCACTTGGGTTGGAAGAAGCGCCCATTCCGCAGGATCTGAACGGGCCGCCGCGCGCGGTGCGTCATCGCCTGCAGGCGGAGCGCGCCTCCATCACCCACAAATTTTCGATTGCCGGCCACGAGGGCTACATCACGGTGGGTCTCTATCCCACCGGCCAGCCGGGCGAGATCTTCATTAAGATGGCTAAGGAAGGCTCGACCGTTTCCGGCTTGATGGACGCGTTTGCGACATCGATTTCCCTCGCGCTGCAGCACGGTGTTCCGCTGCGCGTGCTGTGCGAGAAGTTTGCGCACACGCGCTTTGAGCCTTCGGGCTGGACGGGCAACGAGCAGATCGGCTACGCGAAGAGTCTGATGGATTACATCTTCCGCTGGCTGAACCTGCGCTTCCTCTCGGGTGAGCAGTTGACGCTGTTCGCGGGGCTCTCTCCGCAGGCTGCACCGCTGCCCGAGTCGCCGACGATTCTGCCGGACGTCGATGCGGAGGAAGATTCCGCAACCCACAAGCAGCTCGCCAGGCTGGCCGAGGAAATGTCGCGCCTCAGAGAAAGAGACAGAGGGATGGGCAGCACCTCCGCGCCGGGCGGCAGCATTCCGCCGGGGGCTCAGGCAGCGAGCACAGCCTCAATCTCAGCAAGTCACGGGCCGACGTTGCAGGATCGCGGGCTGTTCCATGCGTCGGAGGCGATGCGCAGCATGTACGAGATGGGCGATGCACCGAGCTGCTCAACCTGCGGCGCCATCATGGTGCGCAACGGCAGTTGCTACCGCTGCATGAGTTGCGGCTCGACTAGTGGGTGCAGCTAGATTTCACAATCAGAAGCTGAAATCGGGTGCCCTCGCTTCCGCGGGGGTATCGCCAAAGATTGTGAGCGAGCAACTTGGCACGCCTCGGTGGCATTCGCCCTTGAGGTCTACTCGCACGTACTCCCTCATATGCAAGACACAGCCGCCATGAAGGTCGAAGCTCTGCTGATGGATGCTTGAGATGGTTCGGCGCAATTGTCGGCCGAGTTCCAGACAATTGCTCCGACACCATAACGGCAAATCCGCCAAAGGTTTCTGCACGTGTCCGGCAAGCCGTTTTACGGCCACTTGCCGGACAGACTGATCGTCTTGAATACCTCAATGAGCGATTTGGGCTGATATGGAGTGACCCTGTCAACCCTGCGGAGTCGATGGGTTTGTTTTTGTTGTTGTCGCTGTTTTTGCTTCTCCCCGAGGACAGAGCGAGCAGCAGCCTGGGCAGGTTTGAGCGACGATTGATCAGTCTGATATTCGCGGGTCGGAACCGCATAATCATGATCCGTCGGGAGCTGCCTCTGACTGTTATCGCGAGTCCGGTCGAGCCTGTCGCATAGGCCAAGCGAGGATTCTCCTTCGTGCTTGCTCCGGCTGCTGCTGGCTCTGTGCTCGAGTTGGATGGCGCGTTTCATCAAGGAAC
>NZ_JBAUUO010000072.1:0-35696 GCF_049582745.1 Occallatibacter sp. | reverse complement strand
ACGAGTCCAGCATCGCACGCTCCGAGGTTCTCCGGGGTTATCGGAGCTTGAATGTCCCTTCTTTTGGCAAACCGATTTGGCGATGCTCAATAAAATGGGAACAGGCATGTCTCGCAACGACGACCTCTACAACGAACTCGCCTTCTACACCCTGGCGCACCCCGACCCCGCCTTCCTCCATCAGCTTGTTGTCGATGCCTACGCCGCGCAGAATGCGGATGAAACCACCAAGCCAATCGCGATCGTCTTCGCCCTGATTGGCCTCTACCTGCACATCGAAAAAGGCTTCACCGGCAAACAGGTGCAGAGGGCGCACATGCAGCTCGCCCGATGGCCGAATACCTGGACGAAGTCACCTCTCCCTGCATCCCGCGGCGTCATTCGCATTGAGGATGTTCTTGCCGCTGAACCCGGCCCCGCCCGCGACGCAGTGATCGAGCGCTGGTGCGCCGATGTATGGGCATCCTGGCAGGCAAGCCGTGCCCAAATCGTGGAAGTGGCACGAAAATACCTTGAAGTCGCATGATCGCAGCTCAAACCCTAACCTCCACCGCTTGATATCATCAACCTAGGTGCGAGGGCACTCACATTACCCCCACCGAGGTCACTCTCCACCCGATGACTCCTGTTTCCCAGGCTGCCGCTTCTCCAGACTTCGCTGCGCATGACGCGCGCGTTTCAGACGAGGCAGTTCCAGCTCAATCAGCACACCAGATTCACGCCCCCAGCCCCGGAACAACTGCAACTCTGATCACCGATCTGCGCGAGCTTTTCAAAGTGCGCGTTACAGGAATGGTCGTCATCACTGGCTGGGCAGGCTTCTACCTCGGATCAATGCAATCGGGAATCTCCAGCGTACAGCGCGGCCTGCTCGACACGCTCATCGGCATCGGCCTGGTCTCCGCCGGGGCCAGCGCCCTTAACCAGGCCATCGAGCGCACCAGCGACGCCAAAATGAAGCGCACCGCCGACCGCCCCATCGCCGCCGGACGCATCTCGTTCGCCCAGGGTGTTCTGGCTGGCCTCAGCGCTCTCGCGCTCGGCGGATGGTGGCTGCTGCTGCACACAAATCTGCTCACCGTCTCTCTGGCGCTGCTCACGGCATTCTCCTACGTCGCCATCTACACCCCGCTCAAACGCGTCACTTCGCTCGCGACCTTCATCGGAGCATTCCCCGGCGCCATGGGTCCGATGCTCGGCTGGACCGCCGCCCGCGGACGCATCGAGTGGCCAGCCGTTGCGCTCTTCGCCATTCTCTTTGTCTGGCAGTTTCCCCACTTCATGGCCATCGCCTGGCTCTACCGGCATGACTACGCACGCGCCGGCATCCGCATGCTCCCCGTCGTTCAGCCCGACGGCTGGTCCACGGTTGTCGAAGCACTCTTCTATGCGGTGCTGATGATCCCCATTAGCCTCATCCCGTGGCGACTAGGCATGACGGGCCCGGTTTACGCGTTTCCCGCGACGGCCCTCGGTTTCTTCTATCTCGCCTACACCATTCGCTTCACCCGCATCCTGCGTGCAACCACAGAAACCGAAAGCCACATGGTGGCCCGCGATCTGCTCAAAGTAAGCGTCATCTACCTGCCCCTCCTGCTGACCACGCTGATGGTGTGCGCCATCGCTAAACACTGAGGAACGCATGAGCGCAACGGCAACCAGATCGCAGCCCAGAGCAAATACGCGTCAGGCCATTTTTGTCATTCTCGCCATTAGCGCCGCAGCCTCGCTCTTTCTCTTCTGGCTGATCTACGAACACCCGGCCGCCGACGTTTCCAAAACAAAGCTGGCATTTCTCCCCGCGCTCAATGCCACCCTCAACGGCCTCAGTGCGACAGCACTCCTCGTCGGCTACACCTTCATCCGCGCCCGCAAGATCGCCGCCCATCGCGCGTCGATGATCACCGCTTTCGGTTTCTCCACACTCTTCCTGGTCAGCTACATCCTGCACCATTACCTGCACGGTGACGTCCGCTATCCACTCCACGCTGCATGGCGCTCCGTTTACCTGCCGCTGCTCGCGAGCCATATCATTCTTGCGATAGTCGCCTTGCCGCTGGTGCTGGTCACTTTATTCTTCTCGCTCACCAGTCGCTTCCCGCAACACCGCAAGGTTGCACGCTGGACGTTTCCAATCTGGCTCTACGTTTCAGTCACCGGCGTCGCTACCTACGTCATGCTGCGCCTCGCGCAGGGATCGTGAGCCGCATGCCCGTGATCGACCGCGTCCCCGAATCGCCGAAGGGCATCGCGTCACCCAACGATGGCACGCGCCAGCTTCTGCAATGGGGATCGTCCATGACGGGCGCGGGCCTTCTCGCCGCGATTCTGCTTCAGACTCTTCTTGGCGGCTTCGGCCCCACCGGCGCCAGCACCAACACCGGCTGGTTCGCCCTGATCGTCGCGCTGATGTGCATCCCGTTTGGCGGACTGCTGCTGACCCTCGGCATCGCCAAATGGCTCCGCAATCGCAGCCTGCGGCGCTCCGGCAATCGTTCCAACTAACGATTCGCGCAGCTGCAGAACCGCTTTAGTCCGGGTTCCGCTCACCGCGATCGTTTGTGAAATTTTCCGTCCTTCACGATCATGGCGATGCCGGCATGATCCCCCGCCAGCAATGAAATATTCTCCAGCGGATTTCCATCAATCACCAGCAGATCCGCCACCGCACCTTTGCGGATGCAGCCCAGCCTGCCCGCCTGTCCCATCAGTTCCGCATTCACCGAGCACGCCGAACGCAGCACATCGATGGCAGGCAACACCTGCGCACGCAGCGTAAATTCCGAACTCTGCCTCACGTGTTGCTGACCAAGCAGATCGCTGCCCAATCCCATCTTCACCCCTGCTAGTTTCATAATCTCCAGGCCCTTGAGCGCGGAATCTCCAATCTTCCGCAGCTTTTCCACGCTGACTGCAGGAAGACCGAGCGCAGCCCCTTCCTCGAGAAGACCAAAAAGCGTCGCCATCGTCGGCACCGCATACGAACCGCACTCCGCAACGAACTCCGCCGTCTCCCGATCGATCAGCGTAGCGTGCTCAATTGACCTCACTCCAAATGCAGCCGCGCGCCGCACCGCCTCGGGCGGGTGACAATGTGCTGCAATGTACGATCCAGCCCGCTCCGCCTCATCCACGGCAGCCTTGATTTCATCATCGGAATACTGGCAGCGGTCCAGCGGGTCAGTCGGCGACGCGACACCGCCCGACCCCATGATCTTGATGTGCGATGCCCCGCGCCGCAACTCCTCCCGCACCGCGCGACGCACCGCATCCGCTCCGTCCGCAACCACCGCCATGTGATCGCTGTGGAATCCACAGCCGCAACACGTCACGCCATCCAGTGCGTGATCGCCGGGACGAAAGTCCCCATGCCCGCCGGTTTGCGAAATCACGCGCCCCCCATAAAAGAGCCGTGGCACGGTCCCAAGCAATCCATCGCGGATCGCCCCGACGAGCCCCACGTCCGCGCCACCCACATCGCGCACCGTAGTAAATCCGCGATCCAGGCATCCATGCAGAAACTTCGCCGCAAAGTGCGCCAGGTACGACATCGGCGATTGCACTACGCGCGTGATGTTCAGCCCCGCCGCATACACATGCACGTGCGCGTCAATCAATCCCGGCATCAGCACGCGCCCGCTGCAGTCAATCACTTCAGCGTCCCTGTCGATGGCGGGATCGGGCGAGGCCACATCCTCGATCACTCCGCCCGCGGCCACAACGTCTTTGCCTTCGATCAATGCATCGGAATCTCCATCAAATATTCGCGCCGACCGAAAAATCAGCCTCTTTCCTGCTTCATCCGCCTTTGACATGAATCCTGATCTCCTTCAGAGAACACTCCGCTTGGATCGAAACGGAATTGCCGGCAATCACTTCCGGCATCGCTTCTTGAAACCGAACCCTCGCCCTGACCCGTAATTTGTACCACGGCGACTCGATCTATTCCCGCCCTGCGATCACCGCCGGGAAACGCGAGCCGCTCGCCGAAAGCATCGTTTTCAATGCATTCCATCTGCACTTGCTGCTCCGGTTCAGCCACTTCTCCCGCGTCGCATTTATACTTTCAGACATTGCAATGGAATCCCGGGAAACGGGTCTCCGCAGTCGATCTGCGGGCAAGCAGGAGAAGCACATGGCGAAGTCAGTAAATAAAGTCATCCTTTTGGGCAATGTGGGCAAGGACCCCGAGATCCGGGCCACCGCCGGCGGTGCCATCGTCGCCAACTTCACCCTCGCCACCAGCGATCGCTTTCAGGATGCGCAGGGTAACTGGCAGGATCGTACCGAGTGGCACACGCTGGTCGCCTTCAAGCGCACCGCTGAGATCGTCCGCGATTACGTAAAGAAAGGGACCAAACTCTACATCGAGGGCAAACTCCAAACCCGCAGTTGGGACGACAAAGAAACCGGCGTGAAGAAGTATCGCACTGAAATCATCGTCTTCGACCTCTCCCTATTGTCAGGCCGCGAAGATGGCGGGGCCGGCTCCGGCGGATACAGCCGTCAGTCCGGGGCTTCGAGCACCGTCGACCAGCACCCACCAGCCGGCCACGACGAATACAGCCAGTCCGCCGAAATCTCCGACGACGACATACCGTTCTAGGGATTACCTCCGGAAGAAATGTAAACAAATAAACTAATCCAGTAGCAGTCGAGCCTGTGGGAAAGTGGAAAACACGAAGTGTTTTCCAAGGAAGCGAAGCTTCCGTCTTTTCCACAGGCTTTTGGCGGACAATCCCACATTCCATCATTCCAACCCGACCCCGCTTCGTTGCATAGGACAGCCACACCGCCCCCCGTATAATCATCGCTACCCAACCGAGCACACTATGTCACCTGAAGACCCCGCGGCACTCCAGGCCCCTACCGCACCGGAACCCGTGCACGGCGAGCGCGGCTTCTGGGCTCTGATCGCGACTCAATTCCAGGGCGCATACTGCGACAACATCCTGCGCAATCTCCTCCTCGCCATGATCGTCGGCATGGGCCTGCGCAACGACCAGCGCGACACCTTCGTCTCGATCGTCACCTTCCTCTTCTCCATGCCCTTCGTGCTCTTCAGCATGACCGGCGGCTGGCTCGCCGACCACTTTAGCAAGCGCCGCGTCACCATCTGGACAAAGGTCATGGAGATCGCCGCCATGACCATCGCCACCGCCGGTCTTGCTCTGCATTTGCAGCCGCTCACGCTCGTCGCGCTTGGGCTGGTCGCCACGCAAGCCGCACTCTTCGGTCCTTCAAAATACGGCCTTCTCCCGGAATTGCTCCCTGCCAAGCGCCTCTCCTGGGGAAATGGAGTCATCGAACTCGGCACCTTCCTCGCCATCATCATCGGCACGGTCACCGGCGCGGCGATGGCTGAGCATTTCCATGGACACGAGGTCTACGCCGGCTACGCGCTCCTCGCCCTCGCCTGCACGGGCCTCGCCACCAGCTTCGGCATCGATCGCGTTCCGCCGGCCGCGCCGGAAAAGAAATTCCGCCTGAACTTTATCGGCGATCTCTGGCAACAGATCACCCTCATGCGCCGCGATCAGCCGCTCTTTCTCGCGGTCCTCGGCAATACCTACTTCTGGTTCCTCGGCTCGCTGCTGTTCTCCACCATCATCGTCTTCGGCCCCGATGTTCTCCACATCGGCCAGACTGAGACTGGCTATCTCAACGCCACGCTCGCCGTCGGCATCGGCATCGGCAGCATGATCGCCGGCCTGCTTAGCGGCAACAAGATCGAATACGGCCTCATTCCTCTCGGCTCCATCGGCATGACGCTGACCGGCATCGCCCTCGGCACCATGCACACCGGTCTCATCGGTTCAGCGGTCCTGCTCGGCATGCTCGGCTTCTGGGCCGGATTCTTCGCCGTCCCCGTCAACGCGCTCATCCAGCATCGCCCTGCCGAAGAAAACAAGGGCGGCATCATCGCTGCGTCCAATCTGTTGTCGTTCGTCGGCATTGCCCTCTCTTCCGGCGCCTACTTCGTATTCACAAAATTCGTCCATCTCAATCCGCGCGGCATCATGCTTGCTGCCTCCGTCATCACAGCAGCCGGCACTGTCTACGTTCTCATCCTTCTGCCCGAGTGGTTCGGCCGTCTCATCCTCTTCTTCGTCACCCACACCATCTACCGCGTTAAAGTCCTCGGCCGCGACAACTTCCCTGAACGAACCGGCGCACTGCTCGTTTGCAATCACATGTCGTTCGTCGACGTCGCGCTCCTCATTGCTTCGACAGACCGCCCCATCCGCTTCCTCATGTACAAGGGCATCTACGACAACCGCATCATCAAGCCCTTCGCCCGCATGATGAAAGCCATCCCCATCTCCAGCGAACAGCGTCCCCGCGAGATGATCCGCTCCCTGCGCACCGCCAGCGACGCCCTCCGCCAGGACGAAATCGTCTGCATCTTCGCCGAAGGCCAGATCACGCGCACCGGCCAGATGCTTCCCTTCCGCCGCGGACTTGAACGCATCATGAAAGGCGTCGACGTCCCCATCATCCCCGTCAATCTCGACGGCGTATGGGGCAGCATCTTCAGCTTCGAACGCGGCCGCTTCCTCTGGAAGATCCCCCATCGCATCCCCTACCCCGTCACTGTCAGCTTCGGCGCGCCCATGCCGCCCACAACCTCCGCCATCTCCGTCCGCGCCGCCGTGCAGGAACTCCAGGCCGAAGCCTTTCGCGAACGCAAACGCCGCATGCGCACCCTCGATCGCGCCTTTGTCCGCACCGCGCGCCGCTTCCCGCTGCGCTTCATGATGGCGGACGGCAAGACGCCGAAGGTACGCTTCTTCTCCGCTCTCACCAAAACCATCTTCATCGCGCGTCGCCTTCGCCCCGCCATCGGCGATCGCCAGATGATTGGATTGCTGCTGCCGCCCTCCGTCGGCGGCGCCCTCACCAACTACGCGCTCACGCTCCTCGACCGCGTGCCCGTCAATCTCAACTACACCGCGTCGAGCGAAGTCATCGCCTCCTGCGCGAAACAATGCGACGTCGATGTTGTCATCACGTCAAAGGCCTTCGTCGAGCGCTTCCCCAAACTCGAAATTCCCGGCCGCACTCTCTTCCTCGAAGACGTCCTTCAATCCCCGCGCGCCACAGAGAAGCTCTTCGCGCTTCTGCTCGCATCCACCATGCCGCAGACTCTTCTGCGCAAGGCCATCGGCGCGGCACCGGGCAAACGTAGCGTCGACGACCTCGCCACCGTGATCTTTTCCAGCGGCAGCACCGGCGACCCCAAGGGCGTCATGCTCACGCACTACAACATCGGCTCCAACATTCAGCAGGTCGCGCAAGTCTTCATGCTCGACGGCCATGACAAGATCCTCGGCATCCTGCCCTTCTTCCACTCGTTCGGATTCATGGCTGCTCTCTGGATGCCCGCCGCGAACGGCGTCGGCGTCGTCTATCATCCCAATCCGCTCGACACCAAGGTCATCGGCGAACTCGTCGCGCAGTATCGCGTCACCTTCCTCATCGCCACCCCAACATTTCTTCAGGCCTACATGCGACGCTGTTCGCCTGAAAGTTTCGGCAGCCTGCAATACGTCCTCGTCGGTGCAGAAAAGCTTGCCGACCGCGTCGCTCTTGCCTTTGAAGACACCTTCGGCATCCGCCCGCTCGAGGGCTATGGCTGCACCGAGTGCTCACCCGTCGTCACGGTCAATGGACGCGACTTCCGTGCTCCAGGCTTCCGCCAGGTCGGTGCGCGCCGCGGAAAAATCGGCCACCCGCTTCCCGGCGTCACCGTCCGCGTCGTCGATATTGACACTGGCCAGCCGGTCCCACCCGGCACTCCCGGCATGCTCCTCGTCAAAGGTCCGAACGTGATGAAAGGCTATCTCGGCAAGCCCGAGAAGACCGCCGAAGTCCTGCACGATGGCTGGTACACCACCGGCGATGTCGCCATCATGGAAGAAGACGGCTTCCTCACCATCACCGACCGCCTCTCGCGTTTCAGCAAGATCGGCGGCGAGATGGTGCCGCACATCCGCATTGAAGACAAGCTGCAGGAATTGGCTGGAGTCACCGAGCAGGTATTCGCCGTCACCGCGCTGCCCGACGAAAAGAAAGGCGAACGCATCGTCGTCATCTCCACGCTCTCAACAGAAAAGCTCACGCCTGTGATCGAAAAATTTGCCCAGTGCGATCTGCCCGCTCTCTGGAAACCCCGTTCTGGCGCGTTCTTCCACGTCGACGCGCTGCCCATCCTCGGCACCGGAAAAATTGACCTGCGCGGCGTCAAAGCCCTGGCCACCTCAATGGCTTGAGAAGGTGCTTGCCGGATTATAGCGGCTCTTCAATTCGTGGAGAGCGGTTTTGAAAGGGCACGACTTAGTCGTGCCTTAGGATGCCGGGTGCCCCATCCATGGCAACAGCCTCATCGTTGACATGGGTGGGAAACCACAAACCTCAACCGGGCCTGGATATGACAAATCTTCGCCGTCGAGGCGCTACTCCGTCGTGTACCGAATCTCCAGCCGCCGCATCCGGTAGCACGTATACGTCAGCACCAGCGCGATCAAAGCCAGCAGACCAAGCACCGCCACCCATGCCGACACAGGTTCGGTCTCGACAGTCAGCAGTGCAAACACACCCTCCGCCGGAACACTGACCGGCATCAGGTGTCGCAGGTATGAGGCCACGCTGAACTTCTGCAGCAGCGAAGGCATCACCGGATTGATCGCCTCCCACCCCAGCAGAAGCATCGCACCCGGCATAGGATTGCGAAACATCAGGCTTAGCAGCAGGAAGATCGATCCATACCCCAGGCATCCCAGCACCACGATCAGCAGGTACGCTTCGATCTGCCCCAGCCCCGGCCCATGCATCATGAAGTCCCGGCCCGCCGCACCGTATCCCGCATACATCAGCACGAAATCGGCAAGCACAGCAATGCCAAACAGCAGCACAGCGCTCACCGCGCCCGCAAAAAACTTCGACAGCAGGATCACTTCGCGGCGCACCGGCGACAACAGGTAATAGTGCAGGCTCCGCTCGATCATCTCGCCGCGAATCAGCCGCGAAAAAATCCCCAGACATCCGAAAAAGATCCCCAGTCGCACGTAGTAAAGCTGCACCACACCCGCGAGCACCTCGGTGTCGTCGCCCATGGCCAGGCCGGCGTGCGGGTCGAAAACCAGGTGAAGCAAAATGATCACCGCCGGAATAAACGCAAGAAAATAAATCCACCACGCCCGACGCGTAAAAAGATTGCGCCTGATCTCGATCCGCGTCAGCCGTCGCGCTTGCACCCACCACAACGACCACGGCTGTTGCCGCAGGATGCCGATCGCGCTGCTGAAACTCTGCTGCATCATGAGGCGCTCCCGTCTGAACCGATCAGGTACTGGTAGATGGCGTTTGCATTGTCATCGGCCGGAGCCACCGCATCGATCTTCACCAATCCCTCAGCCGCAATCTCGTTCAGCAGACGGTAAAACTCGTCGACATCCCCGGTGCGCAAAAACACGCCGCGCCCATCCGCGTGCAGCCGCGCCTCTACGCAGTGATTCACCGCAAACATCTTCGACGCCAGCAGTTCGGGACTGTCGCAGCGAATCAGCACCTGCATCGGCTTGTCGCGCACTTCCTTCCGCACATCGTGAATGTTTCCCTGCGCGATGAGATAGCCGCCCGTAATCAGCACAACGCGATCCGAGATGCGATCCACTTCGTCGAGAATGTGGCTTGAGATCACCACGTGCATCCCCTGCCGCCCCAGTTCCTGAAACAATGCCAGCGACTCCGCCCGCGCCATCGGGTCCAGTCCATTCAGCGGCTCGTCCAGCACCAGTACCCGCGGATGATGCGCGATTGACTGCGCCAGCCTGATCTTTTGCCGCATCCCCTTGCTGTACCCGGCAATCATGCGATGCGCCGCTTCGCCATCCAGTTGAACGCGCTCGAGTGCCTCCGCCGTCAACGCATGCGCATCTTCCTCAGTCATGCCAAACAGCATCAGGCTATCGAGTACAAATTGAAATCCGGTCAACCCGCGCGGAAACGAATCGAACTGCGCGCAATACCCCACGTTGCAAAAGAATTCCGTCGCGTTCGACGGCGCTAGTCCCAGAACCGAGACGCTTCCGCGCGAAGGCTGCACCAGTCCCGTCATCAGGTTCATCAGTGTGGTCTTGCCTGAACCGTTCGGCCCCACCAGCGTCGAAATCCCCGGCGTCAGCGTCAGCGAAACCCGGTTCACCCCGAGCACCTCGCCATAAAACTTCGAGACATTCTCGAAACGAATTGTGTCCGTCACTGCGTTCATCCGCGCACCACCTCGCGCGCACGGATACGCGCATTCAACACCGCCACGCAAAGCAGGCACGCGATGATCAGCGCAACCACCATCGGAAAAGTTGGCAATATAAACCGCTCGTTCATACGGATCGGCGCCGGCGCACCCAAGATCCTCTGCCACAGTTCCGACATAATAAGCGGAAGATTCAGCAGCAATCCCCACTTGGTCCGCAGAATTAGACTAACCATTGCGCCCACGCCCGCCGGAACAAACACCACCGCGAAAATCGCCCCCGTCGCAATCACCCGCCACTTCACCCACGCCGATACCGCCAGCCCCACCATTGAGAGCACAAAAACCCACACCGCCGCCCCCGCAAAAATCCCCAGCGCCAGTGAAAAATTCGCCATCCCCCACGGTTGCGGCGAAGCATAGCACTGATAAACAAACAGCAGCAGGCATGGAATCCAGGTAACGTAGGAAAGCGAAAGCGCCAGCGCGACAAACTTGCCCAGCAGATAGCCGAAGCGCGAAATGGGATGGCTCAGCAAAATCGGAAGCGCGTTATCGCCCAGGTCAAACGACACCAGTCGCGGTGCAATCCATGCCGCCAGCACCAGCGCAAACCAGCACTGCGTCTCCAGAACACGAAGAAAGAAGGTCCGATCGATGTCGAGCGCCGGGCCTCCGCGCATGATCAGCGCCCGCGCCATGGGATTATCCGCCACATAAATAATCACCAGGTCCACTAGACACGGCAGAAGCGAAAGAACGAACAGACCGATCGTGATCTTCGACGACCACGCCTCATTGAGCGCATACCGCGCCAGCACCAGGGGACGCGATCCCAGCGGCGTCAGGCGGCCTTCATACGGCCGGTAATCATGATCAAACACGGACATGGTCGACCCGGCCTCCCTCGTACTCCATCGCCCGCAGGAAAATATCTTCGAGCGAATCCCGCCGCTGCTGAATGCGCCTGATCTGCACCCCAAACTCCGCCGCCGTCACATACAGGTCCTTCGCGCTCAGCGCATCCGGCATCACCAGCTTCACGCGGCCGCCGGCAAAGCTCGCGCACTCGCATCCCAGCGACTGCATCTTCTGCGCAAATGCCTCGGTACTGCCGATCATCTCCATCTCGATGAAGTTCCGATGCGACCGTCGCTCCTCTTCAATGTTTGAAATGGCCGCGATGCGACCCTTGTTCAAGATCAGCACCTCCTCGCACGTCTCATCGATATCGCGCAGCAGGTGCGACGAGATCAGCAGATGCGTGCCACCCTGCTTGCGAATATCCTTGATGAGCTGAATCATGCGCTGGCGCGCCGTAGGATCCAGTCCGTTCGTCGGCTCATCCAGGATCAGCAGCTTCGGCCCGTGCGCCAGCCCCTGCGCCAGCTTGATCAGCTGCTTCATCCCCAATGAGTATGTGCTGATCTTGCGATAGCGCACTTCGCCGAGCCCCACATAAAACAGAGCTTCGTGCGCGCGCTCCAGCGCTTCAGCCGGAGGCAGCCCCGCAAGCTCTGCCATGTACCGCACAAAGCGAACGCCGTTCATGTTGCCGATGAAGGAATCATTCTCCGGCATGTAGCCGACGCTCTGGCGGATACGCATGCGATCCACCCGCGCATCCAGGCCGAGCACCTTTGCCACCCCGCCCGACGGCTCGTGAAATCCAAGCAGCGCGTTGATCAGCGTCGATTTTCCCGCACCGTTTGGCCCCAGCAACCCGACGGCGTGACCGCGTAGCTCTCCCGTCAACCCATTGAGAACGGTGCGGCCGCCAAGCCGCACCTCCAGTCGATCAAGTTCGATCACGCCCATGTCTTCTCTTACGTGCTGCTCACTGCATTTGTTCCGCAGCAGGAAGTGCTGGTTTGGGGCCGCCGTGGAGCAGGCTTCCGAGGGTTAGAAAATCGAATCCGAACATGTTGCTGTTGCTCGCAACTTCGATCCCTGCGTCCTTGCCCCACGCGCAGATCGCCGTCGGATGCGCGTCCGAAGCAAGCTTCTTCAAAGCTTCCGCCGACTCGCCGCTCATGTGCGACAGCAAGGGCGTCAACACCGGCCCAAGGTTCTGATACGCCACCGCCGAGTAGTTCTCATTCTGATCCACCGGCAGCAGCGCCTTGAAACTCGCTGAGTGCCCCAGCGTGTCCCCTGTCGAATGCGCGCGCAGTGCATCCATCAGCAGCGCCCGCGTGGGAGCGACGATCATGTACCCATCGGCATACGTGTACTCCGCCACTACTGCGCTGGTGGCTGTATTATGCACGCTGTAAAACGTCTGTCCGCCCGCCTGGCTGGGTTCAATCGTCATGCCGTGTCCACCTTGCCCCTGCACATGAGCGTTCACTCCCTGCACCAGCCGCTCCAGCGTCGCCTCGAACCGCGCGGAGTCGCGCACCTCGATCACGGCCTTCCACGATGGCGTTGGCAGTACCGGTCCATCCAGGGCGAATAAATATTCTCCACCCAGGTTCCCGGCAAGATCGTTGCGAATATCAATTCCAAGTTCGGCCTGCGCCTTGTTCAACTGATCCGCGCCATTCTTGCCTTCCGACATCATGGCCATCAGATCATCCACAATCGCCGCGGGATCCTTTGAAACCCCCGCGACTGCGAGTGCGGCATTGGGTGAAACAAAATCCAGCGACCCCATCGGCGCCGGGCTGCCCAGCCACGAAGCCACACGCTGCCTTTGTCCGGAGAACTGCAGATTCAGATGATTTTCCGGAGTTCCATTCGACTCACGATGCTCGGCGATCAAGTAGCGAACTCCGCTCATGCCCGACTTCTCGAGAAACGCCACGCCTTTCTTTGCGCCGTGGCTTTCCGTACCAGCCAGCATCTCCTGCAGGTTGGCAGCCAGAATCACGCCCGCGCCGCGGTTATAAGCAGCCTTGATCCGCTGGCCGAAATCCGATGCCGCAAACCCGCTCGAGCCCGCATTCAGTTGCGCGTCAATCGTCTTCAGCGTGTCGATGCTGTTTGAGAAGACCACTTCCTTCTCCCGAACCAGCGCATACGCGCCATTTCCCTTTTTGTCCGCAGTCGCTCCGCTCAACGCGCTCTCATCCAGCACCGTCAACATCCCAGGCGCGCCTTTCGCAAACTCCTGCTTCAACAGGTCAGCAAGGCCGCTGCGCTGTACATCCGCAACCACCGCGAATCCATTGCCCGTCTGCTGCTTCAGCGCCACGATCACCATCTCGTCACCGAGATAAGAACTAACATCGTGCACCTTGTTCACCAGCGCATCCATCTCCGCCGTCTTGTCCTGGTTGCCGCGGCTCCACCACTGCTGCAGTACTGCGCTCTGCTTGAGCTGGTCCTCAAAGATTGTCTTTGCCTGGCTCACAAAGTCGCCCAGATTCGGAATGCTCACGTAAAGCTGCGTTTCCGCCGGCACTCGGTCCAGCAGGTCGCTCCCATAGCGCTGCGGAATCGGAATCTGTCCGATGCGATGCTGCAATGTCGAAAACTGCGCCAGCAGCTCAATGTACTGATCGCGATTCGGACTCCACGCCACCTGCTCGCTCACCGGCTCCGGCACAAGATTCTGTGAGGTGGTATATTCATCGCCCGCATGGATCGTCGACTTCACACCGGCATGCGCCACTTCCACAGCACCTTGCAGTACCGCCACGCGCGACCCCTTGATGCCCGCATTCACTGAGAACACGGTGCCTGTCACCGCAACGCTGCAGTCGTCCGTCTTTACATACAAATGACCTGCAGTCCGATGCGCCGCTCTCACGATCACCGCCCCCTGATCGAGATCGACCGTCATGTTCCGCCCGCGCGCGCCCACGCTCACTGCGCTGCGTTCGTTCATCTCCACCGTCGAACCATCCGCCAGCCGCAGCACCGCATGCGACCCGCCGGAAGTCCGCAGTTCATCGCCTTCCTTCAACTCGGTGCCCGCCGCAAGCAGCCGATCGCCATTGTCCGTAATCAGCGAGGCCGATCCATCAATCGACTGCACCTCCGCCCGCACTCCCGGCGGAATCTGCCAGTACGTCCTGTACACAAACAGCCCCGTCGCCGCCACTGCCAGCGACGCCGCCATCGCCCAACCCAGCTTCCTCGGCTGCACACGCGCCCGCGCCGGCATCGCCTTGGGAGTCGACCAGTCCACCGCGCCAGAGCCCGAATGGAAACGGCGTAGACACACTCCGCACTCGCGCAGATGCGCCTTCACCAGCAGCGCGCGATTTTCCGGCAACGTTCCCGCACGATACGCGTTGAACAACGAACGCACGTCCTCGCAACTCTCAATCGCCGCGGATTCCGCGAATGTAATACCCAGCTTGCCCGCAACCTTCTCTGCCGCTGCGGAAATCTGACTGGCCTCGGGCTCAGCCTCGCGCATCGCCTTGGTCGCATTCTCCAGCAAAATTTCGTCGTGGTTCTTCATCGGTTCCCCCGTTCCATCTCTGTAAGCCGCTTCTTCAGCTTGGCTCTTGCCTGGTGCAGCGTCACCGCCACCACGGCCTGCGACGCGTTCATCAGCGAGGCAATCTCGCGATTGTCCAGCTCTTCCACATACCGCAGCGTGAACATCTCCGCTGCCCGCGGGCTAAGGTCGCCCAATACCGTTCGCAGCCACTGCACCAGCTGGCTGCTTAGAGCTTCAGCCTCCGGCCGCGAGCCGCGTCCCTGCGATGCAACCCCCGCTGCCGAATCGAGCGACTCGCTCGCCGCGGCGTTTCTGCGCCGCAACAGATCGAGCGCCCCATTGATTGCCGCACGATACAGGTAGCTTCCCGCGTTACTAACGGCATGTTCACTATCCGCCGCCAGTCGCAGAAAAATACTCTGCGCCACATCTTCCGCGTCCGCCATGCTGCCTGTAATGCGATAGGCAGCAAATAAAACGCGTCGATGATGCATCGCGAACAGGTCCGAAAGACCCTCTCGCATCTCCACCACCGGCAGGGTTTTGCTGGCGCTTGCCACGGGCTGACCTTTCTCGCTGTTCATAGAGATGACGTTGGAACCAGCCGATTATTAATCCGGCTGAACCAAATTACGCCAAAAAGCCCCCGCCGGTTCAGATTTTTCGGCTTCAGCCCGAATTCCAGAGTGATCACCGTTTCGCACCACCACGACTGAACTGCGGTATGACGACGAAGCGCGCCGGAGGCTCACCGATTGTTAGCCCCGCGCTTTAGCGTGGGGGAATCGGATCCCAAGAAGACATGGGAGTCCCGTAGGGACGGTGCATATTGCCCGCTCTTCGCCCTACTCCGTCTTCGCCAGCGTCCCGATCAAATTATCGCGGTTGCGATTGGCGAGCGCATCGGTATGCGCCAGCACGCGCATCCACACCACCAGTGACGCCCCAGCCAGCATCAGCAGACATGGCGCGGCCAGCCAACGCTTATCGAAGAAGGTGCATATCGCCAGCACAGCCACACCGGCCCCCATCACAATCGCCTGAATCAGCATGCTCACCAGCGCGCTTGCCTGCGATCCGCGCTGCCGTGAAATGCGCCCAAGATTCACACGGTACGGCATCGTCAGCGAAAGCAGATTACCGGCTGCAAGATACGTCGGCAGCGCAAACAATACCCACGCCGTCGTCGCCGCCAGCAGGGTCCAAGTCGGCTCGCCGAGTCGAAGCGTAGCCAGAACCCCCGCCAGAAATGCCACCGTCACAAACAGCGTCCCATGGAAAAGATTCTTTGCCAGCAGCACCTTGCGGATTGGTGTGGGAGAGAGAAACAGCATCTGAATGCCCGCCCCTTCCGCCCCCAGGTTGTTGAAGATTATCTGCGTAAATCCCAGAAGCGCATAGCAGACGCATAGAGGAAACGCCAGCTGAAACGAGCGTCCGCCCAGCGCTCCGTTGCGGAATACAGGGCTGATCACCAACACCGTCAACAGCGGCGCTCCAATGGCAAACAGCAGCGGCATCGATCGCGGCACGGTGCGAAGCTCTTTTTCGATTACAGCTGCGATTGGACCCGAACCATCAATCAGCCACTTGCTGTCGCTCGCGTTCCTCTTTTGCGCGGACGGCGCTTCGCTCAATTTCTCGCCACGATACTCCGCGTGAAGCCGAACCCCCAGCAATGCGCCGGTCGTAATGATGTAGAAACCGAGCACCCCCAGCGACATCAATAAGTGTTGCGGCGTGCTCTCCTCGGAATCCACAATGATCCCGGCGGCGAGTCCCGGCGGTAGCCACGCTTCCAACGCGTGAGCGGTTCTGGCCCAGATCTCCATCTCCGTCAAGATTCTCTGCTGGTTGGCCTTTGCTGCTACTTTGTCTGGTCGTTGAAAGTGAGTACCGCTCCGAAGCCCCGGATTGAGCAGCTGCAGGCTCAGCATCAGCAGCAGGAAAATGGCACTCACAACCTCGCGGGTCCTGCGCTTGGCCAGCCAGCGATCCACCCACGCCAGTACGGTCCGCGCCAGCAAAACGTTGAACAGCGCAAAAACCGCCAGCGCAAACGCCGTCCAGCCGAACAACACAGGCCGCGCCAGCGTCACACCAATCAGAATTCCCACGCAGCAGATGCTCCCCAGAATTGTCGGCACATCCACCAGTCCGAACACCAGGTTCAGCACGTAAAACGAGCCGAAGTTCACCGGAAAACGCAACAGCCCAGCGAGGTCAAATTGCTCCTGAAACGACGCCAGCGCGATCGGCAGCACCTGCCAAATCAGAAATACCGTCCAGAACAAGGCGGGAATGAATTCTGGATGTCTGCTCGATACGATTGAGTACGCGCCTGCGCCCAGCCCGAAGCCCAGCCCCATTCCCATGATGGAGTAAATAAGGAGGGCGACACTTCGCGCGCCGAATTCAAAGGCGCCTTGCACAGAGCGAACATTGTTGGCCACCATGCGCAACCGCATGGTCACCAGTGCCGCATACTGCCGCCGCGCCATCTGGCCGAGCGGGCCGCCTGAGCCCGCAGCCGCGTCTTCGGCACGCGCTATGCCAGCCATGAAAGCTCCTGCGCCGATTCCTGCCCGCTTGCGCCCACGATGGAGAGAAAGATCTCTTCCAGCGTCAACTTTTGCTCGGTCTCCGCTCCCGGCAGGGTACTTGCCACACCCGCACGCAGATCTTCGATCGACCCGTTGGCGACCAGTCGTCCCTGGTGGATGATCGCCACGTGGGTGCAAAGCCGCTCCACAATCTCCAGCACATGCGTTGTCAGAAAGATTGTTGCCCCGCGATTAATCATTCCCTGCAGCATGGTCTTCAGCATGCCCGCCGCAATCGCATCCACGCCTTCAAAGGGCTCGTCGAGGAACAGCACCCGCGGCCCGTGAATCACCGCTGCCGCCAGCGCCAGCTTCTTCTGCATGCCGTGCGAGAAATCCGTGACCAGCTTGCGGCGCTCGTCCGCCAGTTGCATGAACTCGAGCAGTTCCTCCGTCCGGCGGTTCACCGTCTCCCGCTCCAGCCCGTACATCCGGCCCACAAAGCGCAGGTACTCCGGCGCAGTGAGCCTTCCAAGCAGCGCCATTCCTTCCGGAACCACGCCAATTTGCCGCTTCAGGTCGAGCGCTCCAGCGCTGAATCGCTTGCCCAGAATTTCGATCGTGCCTGCCGTCGGCTCCAGCAGCCCCGTCAGCATCTTGATCGTCGTTGACTTTCCCGCGCCATTCGGCCCAAGAAATCCGAAAAATTGCCCGGAAGCCACTGTAAACGTCACATCCTCGACCGCGGTCAGCGCGCCGAAGCATCGCGTGAGCCCGTGGGTCTGAATCGCCGCAGTTTCCATGTGGGGCAAGGATAACAAGATCAGAGCATTCGACAAAGGCGAGGCCCGACCAACACTCACACTTTGGTCTCTCCAGATTCGGATTCGTTCGACCCAAGCGGATCATTATCGCGATCCGTCACCTCCACAATTGCCGCGACCCTGGCTGCCAGCGGCGCCGTCCAGCTTCCCTCCGCCACCCGCCAGCTCCAGTTTCCGCTGGGCACCGCCGGCGTGTTCATCCGAGCCTCAGATCCCAGTTCGAGCAAATCCTGCACCGGCACAATTGCAATCTCCGCAACGCTTCCTGCCGCCGCGCGAATTAGCGGCCACGTCGGGTGATCGTTCACCGGCCCAACCAGCGTCTCCACAGCCACGCGCTCCGTCTTTCCCAGCGTCGCCCACCACCCAAGTGTCGTGTCGTTATCATGCGTGCCGGTATACGCAGCCGTCCTCGGTGCGAACTGATGCGGCAGATGCATGTGTGCGCCCTTGTCTCCAAATCCGAACTGCAACACCCGCATTCCCGGCATCGCCAGCTCCTTCCGCAGCGCATCCACTTCGGGCGTAATCAGTCCCAGGTCCTCGGCTACCAGCGGCAGAGGCCCTAGCGCAGCCTCCAGCGCGCCAAACAACTCCAGCCCCGGCGCCTTCACCCACGTTCCGTTGATCGCCGTCTCCTCAGCCGCCGGAATCGACCAGTATGCTTCGAACCCCCGAAAATGATCGAGCCGGATCATGTCGTACAGGTCGCGCGACCTGCGAATCCTATCGATCCACCAGTCAAATCCACGCGCCCGCAGCACGTCCCACCGGTACAGCGGATTCCCCCACCGCTGCCCCGTCGGCGAAAAATAATCCGGCGGGACGCCTGCAATATGTACCGGCCGCAGATCCGCATCCAGCTCAAAGATGTCCGGATGCGTCCACACATCCGCCGAATCGAAACTAACAAAAATTGCCACGTCGCCCAGGATGCGAATCTTGTGCCGTGCCGCCGCCGCGCGCAGATTCGTCCACTGCACAGCAAACGCAAATTGCAGCACCTGCTCCTGCGCCAGCATGCGTCCCGACTCCGCCGCCACTTGCGCCAACGCCTTCGGTTCGCGCCGCCGGATTGCCTCCGGCCACTCCGCCCACGCACCCGTGTTGAACCGCCGTCGCAACTCAGCATACAGTGCGTAATCCATCAGCCACGCTGACTCGGCACTGCAGAATTCCTCAAAACGCTTCCACTGCTCTGCCAGTTCCGGATCGTGCGCCCCACGATCGAGAAAATTCCCCGCCGCCTCGTCCAGCAGCGGCAGTTTCCGCGACTCCACTTCTTCGAAGTTCACGTTGCCGCCGCGGCCCGCAAGCCCGGCAATCCGGTCTCCGCCGAGCCAGCCCCAATCCACCAGGTACTCCAGGCTGATCAGGTATGGATTCCCCGCAAACGCCGACGAACCCGCATATGGCGAATTCCCGTAACCCGTAGGACACAGCGGCAGCACCTGCCACACATGCTGCTTCCCCGCCGCCAGAAACTCGATAGACTCATGCGCCGCAGGACCAAGATCCCCGATCCCTCCATACGAAGGCAGAGAACTGATGTGCAATAAAACGCCGGAACAACGCTGGAAATCCATGTGCGTATTATCTCCGCTGCCAGCGCTCGCAAGCACCTCGCCGCACGATTCGCGCCCCTCACAAAACAACGAGCCCGCTTCCAATCGTCGGAAGCGGGCCTTTTCCCCTCGAAACCTCAGTTCAAACTACTCGCCCGTAAGCGGACTCTGCGGTTTCGCGTTAATGCGCACGAGATTCTTCTTCTTGTATTCGGTAATGATGTTGTTGGCAAAGATCTCAAAAGCCTCCTGCCGCTTCTGTTCGAGAATCTGGTCCTTGGTCTGGTCGAGATTCTTCGCGATGTCGGCGTCGCTCGGCTGCTGCTTGTCCACCAGCTTCGCCACCACGCCCGTCCTGCCCGCATTGATCGGCCCAGTGATCGAGCCTGGCGTTATGTCGAACAACTGCGGAGCCACCTGTCCCACCGCGCCAAGATCCGGCACCTGCCCGGTTTGATCCACCAGGTCGCTCGTCTTGAAGCTTGCGCCCATCTCCTTCGCAGCCTTGGCAAGGTCGTTCTCCGCCTTCGCCTTGGCCGCGAGTTCCGCGGTCTTCTGGCTCAACAGCGCGGGGACCTGCTCGTTGCGATAGTCGTCTTCCACGTGGCTCTTCCAGTCCGCAAATGTCGGCGCATGCGCCGGGATCACGCTCTTTACCTGGAAAATCGCATACCCCTCGCCCGTCGGCGCCGACTGCGGCGGATCGCTCTGCTTCGCCTCAAACGCATGCGCAATCAACTGCGATCCATCCGGCAGCGCCGGAATCACGCCCTGCGCATTCACTGGAGGCGTCGTCACCAGCTGCAAGTGGTGACCTGCCGCCGTCTTCTCGAGGCCATTCTTGATCGCCTCCGAGGTCAACTGGTGCGCGAAGTTATCCTGCGCAGCCGTCGACTTCTGCCGCAACAGTGTCGCCTGGATCGTCGGCAGCACTTCAGCAAGCGACTGCGCGTGCGCCGTCGTCCGCTCCTCCACCTGCACAATGTGATAGCCGTACTGCGTCTTCACAATCTTGTAGTCGCCGATTTTCTGCGTGAAGATCGCCTTGTCAAACTCCGGCACCATGTGCCCGCGCTGCGCAAAACCCAGCTCGCCGCCGGAATCCTTGCTGCCCGGGTCGTCAGAATTCTTCTTCGCCAGATCGGCAAAGTTCGCGCCCTTCTCAAGCTGCTTCAGAATGTCCTCGGCTTTGGCCTTCGCGGCCGCATCGGTCTTCGCATCTGCATTCGGGGCTACCTGGATCAGAATGTGCCGCGATTTGGCCTGTTCCGGCACCGAGTATTCGCTCTTGTGCGCGTTGTAATAGGCTTCGATCTCCTGCTGCGTCGGCTGCTGCACGCCTCCCGGCACATCGTTCGGCGTAAACGCAAAGTAGCTGATCGTTCGCTCTTCCGGCACTGCATTCGCGTAGCGGGCCGCGTTCTTCTTGAAAAACGACTCCAGCTCCGCATCCGTCGGAGTGATCGACTTGCGAATATCGTCCGATGAAATCACCGCATAATCGAACTTGATCTTGGTCCCGCGCTTGAGGTAATCCGCGCGCGCTTCCTTGTCGCTCACCGTCACGCCGGCCGTCACATACGCCCGAAGCCGCTGAATCGTGATGTCATGGCGGACGCTCTCTTCAAACTCGGTCACCGACATGTCGAAACGGCCCGCGATCAGTGCGGCGTACTGGTCCTGTCCGATAAACTTCCCGTTCGGAAACAGCACCTGCCCCGCCTGCCCCTCGTGCAGAAACTGAAGCACGTCATTGTTGTTCGCAGTGATTCCCAGCTTGTCCGCTTCGGCCAGCAGAATCTGCTGCTGCACCATCTGCTGACCCACCTGCTGCTCAAACAGGCTCACAATCATCGGGTTCGACGCATATTGCGGATTGCGCTGCTGCAACTGCTGTCGCGCCTGCGCCGACACCTTCTCCTGGCTGATCGGTTCGCCGCTGGCGAAGAATTTGCTGTACCAATGCGGGTACACCACAGCATATGTGCCCGCCGAAACACCACCCTGGCCGGTCAGGCCGGGAATCAGGTAAACGACCATCGAAACCGAGGCCGCCGCAATGATGACTACAAACAAAGCTTTGACGAGGCGATTGTCTTTCGACTGCAGGAAACGAATCATGGGTGGGTTTAAGCCTTCAACTCTCTACACGCATACCGGAAAGCGACGCCACCCCGCAAGCAAGTTCTCTGAGGGGCACAGCTCTCTCAAAAAGCGCAATTCTCGCTCATAGCGATGCCCCTTCATTATAGACGAACGGCGCTCGAATCACTGACCACCGTCGGTCTGTTGAACTATGAGTAATCCCGAGCACCGCAAACGCGACCTGCCCAGATCCCTGACACCTCATCCCTGGACGCAGCCTATTGCTTCTCTTCCGTCGCGCTGGGCTCTGTCCCTGCTCTTGTGAAGTTGAACCGGAGCATCCAGACGCTGCGCTCTCGATCGCCATTCCGTATAGGCGGCTTGAACTTCCACGACAGCGCCGCTCGCTGGGCAACCCTGGCGAAATAACTCCCCGGCCCCGGCTCCACGTAGGCCGCATCTGAAACCGTACCCTCCCTATTCACCGAGACGCGGATCAGCACCTCGACAGGCCTTCTCATCCCTTCGCGCGCTCCAGGCGACACCGTGGGCAATACGCGTTTCTCCACCAGCCCCTTTGCGTTTTCTTCTGTCCGCTCGCGATCCACAGAAGCGGACGCCGTTGAAACCGGCGGATTCACCGGAGCGCTTTGCGTCTCAGCCTGCGAAGTTCCGCTTGCTTGCGCAGGCTTCGCGTCGGATTGCGGTTGCGAAACTCCGCTGGCTTGCGCCGGAGAACTACCTGCCGGTTGCGCTGGCGGAACTTCTTTGCTTTGTTCCGGGGACCCGGAAGAGCTGGCCACTGGTTGTGTTTGCTCTGGTTGCGTTTGCGCCGGTTCCGTTTGCTCAGGGGACGGCGCAGACCGAGCAGTTGGTTGTTTCTCGGTCGGGGGAGCGCTGGGCGCGGCTGCGTTCTCTGTCACCGTTGAAAAAGCCCCGGCCTGGTATTCGCGCACATACAGAAATGCGCCGATCGCAATCACCGCGAGCAGAACAAATGCATAGGGCATCACTCGCGAACGAGGCTGCCGCGCGTCTTCGAAGTGCGTGAGCGTCCGGGAGAAAAGCACTGCATCAGAAGGCGCTTCGGTTTCGATCCGCTCGGGCATAGAGGAGTACGCCACCGGCTGATCCATGCTCGGAATATTTCTTTCGCCGATCAAATCTATCGCAGGCCGGTTGTCATCGAACAGCGAGTCCTCGATGACAGGCTGCTCCATTTTTGCCGGAGGTGTAACCTCGCGCAGCGGTGTGGATTCGCTTGCGCTCATCCGTTCCTGAATAGTCTCAAGCGTGCACCGGCGCAGCGGATCCAGGCGAAGACAGTCCTGCACGATTTCGCGAAACGGGCTCGGCACGGATACAGGGACCTGCGGTTCCTCAGCGCGCCGCAAGTCCCAGGAGGGGGGTGCCTGCGCCATCGCTTCCCAGATCGTCAAACCCAGCGACCAGGTATCCGCCGCCGCAGTCGCCTCGCCGTGCCGCAGCTCGGGCGCGTCATAGTTGCCGGCTGCGGAGATGCTTCTCTTCACGGGGCCAGCGACTAGTAAATCGGTGAGCAAAAGTCTCGGTTTCGAGCCGGCGAAATGAATGTTCGATGGACTCAGATGACCGTGTACAACACCATTCCTGTGCAGATACTTGAGCGCATCGACAATCGGATTGAAAATCTCTTTTGCCCGGTCTACCGCGAGCCTTCCGCTCTCAATCGTCTTTGCAAGATTCGTGGAGGAAGGTTCGCCAACGACATACACCAGGCTCTTCCCATCGATAAGACAGCGGCCCGCTGCAAATATCTTCGCCAAATTCGGATGTGATAGAGACTTTGCGAAAGTCCATTGCGCAATATCTGTCTTCGCTTGGGCGTCATCCGTTGAAATCAATTGAATGATGGCTTCCTGCATGCCCTTGAGGACGGTGAAATACAACGCGCAATTCTCTGTGCTTCCCATTCTTTCCAGAAGCGGAAATTGGCCCTCGACGACGCGTCCCTCCCATCCCTCGCCAAAAGAAACCATCTCCATGCGAACCAATTCTATCCAAAGGCACTGCGATTTCCGAGCAGGCTCTCCGCATCCGCGCAGCACTTTCAATCTGTTGATGTTTGCTGTTTTAGAAATCGACCCAAGCCGAAAATCCAAACGAGCAAGACGACAAAAGCTTCGATCCGTCGATCGCGTTAACCCATGTCCTACTAAAGACGGCGGGCACCCTCTTGAAGGATGCCCGTTGTCTCAACGCTCACAATTCCGTCTTACCGAAACCGGCCCGATGTCTTACTGAATCGCGCGCGCTCACAACCGTTTCACAACGTCTTACCGCCAGTAGTAGTACCCGCCCGTAAAGTAATACGGCCTGTAATACACCGGAGCGTACGCATACGGGTACCGCGCATACGGACGGGCATACGGCCCGCGACGATAGAGGTTCGGTCCACCCGGATACAGCCCCTGCGCCAACCGCATCGCCTCCTGCTGCGTAACTGGCTGCACCGTCACCGGAGCAGCCAGGTGGAAGCTCACCAGCGCTTCCGCCGGAATCCATACACCCGGTCCCGATGAAGCCGCCGAGCCCGCCGCAGCTGCACCGCCGCCCACCACTGCACCCACCGCTGCGCCTTCACCGCGGCCAATCGCGCCGCCAATCAACGCACCCACCAGCGCTCCGCCGATCGTGTTCTCAGCCGACCGTCCGCCTTTCCCCGGTCCCTTCACTCGGAACATGTCCGACTGCAGCGGATAATTCTGCCCCATCAGGTCCAGCGAGGTCAGCTCCAGCGCCAGCTCATTGCTCCCCGTCAGTGAGCCTTTTTCAGAGTGCTTCACATCGGCAATCACGCCGTGCACCGTCGCGCCCCGCGGAATCGCCAGCACTCCGCCGAACGTGACGTCCTGGATCACCGTAAACTGGATCGGCTCGCCGCCCCTGGCGCGCTTGCTGTCTACCGGCTCATTGGTCCGCACCTGGATCAGAGTCCCCTCGGGAACGGTGACTGGTCCCCTCGGCAACTCATACCGCTGCGCAGGCGGTGCCTGCGAATACTCAGGCCCCTGGCCGTATCCTTGCTGTCCGTATCCCGGAGGTGGCGCCTGTCCATAACCGGGTTGCTGTCCATATCTCGGAGGCGGAGGTGCCTGGCCATAACCAGGTTGCTGTCCATATCCCGGCGGAGGAGGCGCTTGCTGCCCATACGCCGGCTGCTGTCCGTATCCGGGCGGTGGCGGAACCTGCTGCCCATACGCCGGTCGCTGCTGTTGGCTCTGGTCGCCCCAGTTTGGCGGCGGAGCCTGGTTGATGCTCGGCGCATTCTGCCCGTTATCCTGTGATCCTTGCCCCTGTGCATCCGCCATGTCATTGCTGGGATCGTTCGCCGGCGCGCCCTCCGCATTTGCGTCATCCGCCGGATTGCCGACCTTCAGGTTGTTGTGAACCTTCGTCACGCCCGGAACCGTCTTCGCAATCGACTCGGCCAGTTGTTTCGACGAATCGCTCGACACCGTGCCCGAAAGCGTCACTTCGCTCTGGATCGTCGCCGCCGTGATCAGATCGTTCTTCAGGGCCTGCGAAGCATCCAGCGCATGCACCACATCCATCTCAATTTGGCCATCGCTCCGCGGTCCGCTCGACGGCGCGGCGTCCTGCGCCAGCGCCATCACACCCGCCAAAGCAATCACTCCCAACGAAGAAAACACCCTGAGCGTCCATGAATTTTTCATTCTCATCTCTCCCGCATGCCTGCCTTACTGCTGCGCATCATTCTGATCCAATGTCCTTTATATTGACGGTCGCCTGGTTCTGCCGTCATCGTTACTAACCCGGGTCCCAGCCATAAGTTCCGCCCTTCGGTAATAGATTCGCATCGTCTTGGGCCACCGTGGGCCACTGAATCCACAAGCCTTATTCCTTGGATGCCACTTGCACCTCCGCAAGCACCCTGCTCGTGAGTTCTTCGTTGTCGGGAAAGAATATCTGGAACACCGTTCCCGACGACCCACCCGCCGTCGCCGCCCGGCTCCGCAGGTGGATAATCCCATGATGCTTCAGGATGATCTCGTGACTCACCCAAAGCCCCAGACCGGTACCCGTAGCTCCCTTGGTCGTAAAGAATGCCTCGAACAGCCTGCCCTGCACCTCGCGGGTCATCCCGCTGCCGGTGTCGGCAATGGTGATCCGCACACCCTCGCGCTGCGGATGAACCCAGTCCCGCGAACGATGGGCCCGCACCATCAGCCGGCCGCCCGCCGTTGCATCCATCGCATTGCTCACCAGGTTCGAAATCACCTGCCGTATCTCGCCCGCAAAGCAGAACACATCCAGACTCGGATCGTAGTCCCGCTCCACCGCGATACCCAGCGTCCCCATCCGCGCGCTGTACATGGCCAGCACAGCGTCCAGCAGTTCCTCCATTGAGGCACGCGCCGGCAGCGTCGATTGCCGATAAAAACGCAGCGTCTGCTGCGTGATCTCCGACATGCGGCGCACTTCGCGCTCCGCAATCGTCACGTAATTCAACGCAACGGAGTCCAGCTGGCAGAAGCGGCGAAGCAGGTAAAGCAAGTTCGTAATCGCCTCGAGCGGATTGTTGATCTCGTGCGCGATTGAAGCGGCCAGCCGCCCCGTTGCCGCCAGCTTCTCGGTCCTGCGCAGCGCATCCTCGCTCCGTTTGCGCTCGCTCACATCCATCACAATCGCGCCCACCCAGCGCACCTTCTCGGGCGTGGGCCGCACCGGGTACGTGGTTACCAGCCAGGTCCACATCGCTCCCGGCTCGCTGCCTTTCCCGTCCAGTTCCAGATCGTGTACCGGCTGCTCGGCTTCAATCACGTGCCGTACCGCTTCCTCCAGGCGCGTGGCAATGCGCTCCGGCAACACCTCCGGCAGCGTGCGTCCCAGGTGCCGGCTCAGCGCAACTCCCGTCATCTCCGCGAAAACCTGGTTCACCCGCACAATCCTGCATTGCCGATCGAAGAACACCAGCCCGATCGGCGCATTCGCCAGCATCGAATCCAGCAGCGACAGCGTGTCGTTCAGTCCAGAACGCTGTTCCTCCAGTACTGCCACCATCCGGTTGAAAGCCTGGATCAGATCGCCAAACTCGTTCTCCACCGTCACCGGCAAAGGAAACTTCGCACTCGTTCCCTCCATCAGCGCGCGCGTCCCGCCTTGCAAAACGCTCAGCGGCCTCGAAATGGAGCGCGACATCAGCAGCACCAGCAATCCCGATGCGCCAATCCAGATCAGCCCGAACGAAAACGAGCTGCGGAAAACCGTCTTCACCTGCTCGGTGTCCCACGAGTGATCGGTCTCGACCCACGCATAGCCGCGAACATTCGCGCCGTCGTAGATCGCCTTCACGCCTTCGCGCCGATTATTGCCAAATGAAAATACCCGCGGCTCGTGATCGTGGATCAACGCGATCTGCGCCTTCTCTGCCGGCTCCAACGGAGACGCAGACGCCTCGCCTCCGCTCACAAAAAGCACGTTCCCCGCAGCATCGGTGATCTTGGCCTGCGCCACGCTCGGCGCTTCCCCCATCATCCGCACCGAAGGCAGCACCATCTCCGGATGCTGCTGCCGATATGCCTCCTCCGCCTGGAGGGCGACCGAATTGGCCTGATGCGCCAGCCGCTCCAATGCGCGCTGCCGTATCTCCCGCCTCTCGATGTTGACAAGAAGCGTGGCGAACAGCCCGACAGAGAGCACCTCAAGCAGCATCAGCCAGACAATCAGCTGCCACCGGACCGTGCGCGGCCACCACCGCATCAATTCAACCTCAAACCCATGGGAATCCTAAGTCCCTTAAGTTTACCAATGAGCGCTGTCATTCCGAGCGAACAGGGCCTAAATGCAGTTCAGTTTGGGGGTGGTGAACGAAGAATCTGTTTTCCAACCAACGCTGTCACTCTGAGAGAACGGGGCCCCAAACGTACTTCAGTTTGGGGGTGGTGAACGAAGAATCTGCTTCTGTACTTAGACGGTCCCACGCGCTCACCACACTACCCACCCAGCAGCGCCCGCGCAATCTGCCCACCATGAAATCTCCCGTTCTCAATAAAGATCTCATTCGTGCGCGATCCCGCCACAATCACACCCGCCAGGTAAATCCCCGGCACATTGCTTTCGAGCGTCTCCGCATTGCACACCGGCAACTTGTCCGGCCCCTCGAACCGCACGCCCATGCTCT
This sequence comes from Occallatibacter sp., assembly GCF_049582745.1. GTDB lineage: Bacteria > Acidobacteriota > Terriglobia > Terriglobales > Acidobacteriaceae > Telmatobacter. The sequence goes on along the minus strand of NZ_JBAUUO010000072.1, from coordinate 7,841 downwards.
CAAGAAAGCTGAAGTCGGGATGATATCCCGTCATCGCAAACACAAAATCGTTCTTGATCGTCCTGAGACCGTCAGGAGTTTCAATCACCACCGCATCCGGCGTGATCTCGACAGCATTTGTGCGGAAGTACGCCTTGATCTCGCCATTCTTGATGCGATTCTCAAGGTCCGGCTTGATCCAGTACTTCACATGCGGCTGAACCCCCGAGCCGCGATAAACCACCGTCACCCGCGCGCCGCTTCGCCACAATTCCAGCGCCGCAATCGCCGCCGAATTCTTCCCGCCGATCACCATCACGTCCATATCAAAATACGGATGAGGATCGTTGTAGTAGTGAAACACCTTGCTCAATTCCTCGCCGGGAATTCCCATATAGTTCGGCAGATCGTAGTAGCCGCTGGAAACGATCAGCTTGCGCGTCTTCAACGCCCCCGGCCTTCCAAACCGATCCTCCGTATGCACCGTGAACGCGCCGTCCACGCCCGTCACGCGCTCCACACGCTCGTACTGCCGCACGTCCAGCTTGTAGTGCGCCGCCACCAGCCGGTAATACTGCAGCGCCTCGTTGCGCGAAGGCTTCGGATTCGGGCTCGGAAACGGAACGTTCCCGATCTCCAGCAACTCCGGCGTCGTAAAAAACGTCATGTGCGAGGGATAGTGAAACAAGGAATTGCACACGCACCCCTTGTCCACCAGCACCACGCTGAACCCGGCCTTCTGCACCTCAATCGCGCAAGCCAGCCCCGTAGGTCCCGCTCCAATCACCAGCACATCAAACAAAATGTCCGCAGCTTTTTCCCCATCGCGCACCAGCATCGACGAAGGCTTCGCATCCGGAACCGAATCCGCAGGATAATCCGCCATACCTTCAAGCTTAGGACATACTGGGTGCCCCCGGTCTCGTTTTTGAGACCGGGGAGGGAACATCGATCAGCCGGGTGCCCCATCCATGGCAACAGCTTCGTCGTTGACATGGGTGGGAAACCACCAACCTCAACCGGACCTGCGAGGAAATCGGCAATAACAACTTCTCGATCGGCAGTACGATAAGACCGTGGCGATCAATGTCCTCTACACCATCGGTCACTCCACCCACTCGACCGAAGAGTTCATTGCATTGCTGACCGCGCACGGCGTGGAACGTCTCGTCGATGTCCGCTCCATCCCGAAATCCCGCCACGTCCCGCAATTCAACTCCGACGAACTGTCATCCGCGCTCAACGCCGCCAACATCGCCTACACACATCTGAAAACCCTCGGCGGCCGTCGCCACAGCCGCAAAAACTCCACCAACACCGGCTGGCGCAACGCTTCCTTCCGCGGCTATGCCGACTACATGGCCACTCCGCAATTCGCCGAAGGCCTCGCCGCCCTCACCGAAATCGCACGCGCCACACCCACCGCCATCATGTGCGCCGAAGCCGTCCCCTGGCGCTGCCATCGCTCCCTCATCGCCGACGCCATGATTCTCCAGGGCTGGGAAGTCCGCGACATCCTTACGAAATCCCCACCCGCAGAACACAAACTCACGCCCTTCCTCAAAGTCGTCAACAACCAACCCACCTACCCCAATCCAGACGAGCCCGCCACACTATTCGAACATCCCCGCTGACTTACTAAACCCAATTCCCGCATCCATCACGACGAAATAAAATGCTCGCGTTGCATCACTCAATCACCGCGAAAAAGTCAACGACGTAGTATGCCTGGAATCCACGGTGCGACCGGACAAGCGCCAACCCTCCCTCGCATCCTTTACCCTAGAAGGTTCGAGGAGCAACACCCATGACCGTCATCAAGCAGGAAGATTTCATCCGCACCGTCGCCGGCGCACTGCAATACATCAGCTACTACCACCCCACTGACTACATCACCTCGCTCACCAAGGCCTACGAGCGCGAGCAGTCCCACGCCGCCAAAGACGCCATGGCGCAGATCCTCATCAACAGCCGCATGTGCGCCGAGGGCCATCGCCCCATCTGCCAGGACACCGGCATCGTCAACGTCTTCGTCAAAGTCGGCATGGATGTCCGCTTCGAAGGCCCCGATGGCGGCGCGCCCACGCTTGACATGCAGGGCATGGCCGACGAAGGCGTCCGCCGCGCCTACCTCGATCCCGACAACAAACTCCGCGCCTCGCTCCTCGCCGATCCTGCCGGTGCCCGAAAAAACACAAAGGACAACACCCCCGCCGCCGTCGTCGTCGAACTCGTCAAAGGCAACAAGGTCGACATCACCGTCGCCGCCAAAGGTGGAGGCTCCGAAGCCAAAAGCAAATTCGTCATGCTCAATCCTTCCGATTCTGTCGTCGAATGGGTGCTCAAAACCGTTCCCACCATGGGCGCCGGATGGTGCCCGCCCGGCATGCTCGGCATCGGCATTGGCGGCACGGCAGAAAAATCCATGCTCCTTGCCAAACAATCATTAATGGATCCGATCGACATCCAGGACCTCATCGACCGCGGCCCCGTCACCACCGCCGAAAAATTCCGCGTCGAACTCTACGACAAAGTGAACCGCCTCGGCATCGGCGCACAGGGCCTCGGCGGCCTCACCACCGTCCTCGACGTCAAGGTCCTCGACACCCCCTGTCACGCCGCCAACCTGCCCGTCGCCATGATCCCCAACTGCGCCGCCACACGCCACGCACATGTTGTGCTCGACGGCTCCGGTCCCGCCTACCTCGATCCGCCGTCGCTCGAGGAATGGCCCAAGCTCACTTATGACGTCTCCAAAGCAACGCGCGTCAACCTCGACACTGTCACCCGCGCCGAAGCCTCCACATGGAGACCCGGCGAAGTCCTCCTCCTCAACGGCAAGCTCCTCACCGGCCGCGACGCAGCCCACAAGCGCATGACCGATATGCTCAGCCGCGGCGAAAAACTTCCCGTCGATTTCAAAGACCGCTTCATCTACTACGTCGGCCCCGTCGATCCTGTCCGCGAAGAAGTCATCGGACCCGCCGGCCCCACCACCGCCACCCGCATGGACAAGTTCACCCGCCAGATGCTCGCTGAAACCGGCCTCCTCGGCATGGTCGGCAAAGCCGAGCGCGGCCCCACCGCCATCGATGCCATCAAGGAATTCGGCGCCGTCTACCTCATGGCCGTCGGCGGAGCAGCCTATCTCGTCTCCAAGGCCATCATCCACTCACGCCAACTCGCCTTCGAAGATTTAGGCATGGAAGGCATCTACGAATTCGAAGTCAAAGACATGCCCGTCACCGTAGCCGTTGACTCCAAAGGCACCAGCGTCCACCAGACCGGCCCCGCCGAGTGGCAAAAACGCATCGCCAACATCCCGATCCTGCAGTAGCAGATACAGGTTTCAGCGTTCATCAGGCGCCTGAATGTCGATGTTTTATATGTGTCATTCTGAGCGCACGGGGCCCCAAACGCTTTTCAGTTTGGGGGTGGTAAGCGAAGAATCTGCTTCCGCTTTTCGTACCCGACTGGAACTCCGGAGGTCCCCATGCACTCAGTCATCCTCAAGCAATTCGATAACCCCGACGAAATCCGCACCTTCGAAAAAGGCAAGTTCGAACTCGTGCACCTCGGCGGAATGACCATCGGCCGCGCCACCTACCAGCCCGGATGGAAGTGGTCCGAGCACGTCGGCAAAGCTCTCGGCAAGAAAAGCTGCGACGTCTCCCACGTCGGCATGGTCGTCTCCGGCCGCGCAACCGCCCGGGGTCCCCTCCGACAGGTCCTCGTCTGAGGGGTGGTCAGCCATGGATGACGGCCGCATCTTCGAAATGAAACCCGGGGACATCTTCTATATCGAGCCCGGCCACGACAGTTGGGTCATCGGCAACGAACCCTATGTCTCGATCCACATGATGGGTGCCGCCGACTACGCCGTCCACAAATAACAACGGCTCGCCGTTTAGCGAGCCGTCCCTGTCCCTATGTCCCTGGTCTCTGTTTCACTGCTTCACCGGTTCACTGCTTTTATTGCTTTCCAAACCGATACACAAACCCATACGTAAACCCGAGATCGTTCTGCAGTGTCGATCCGAACCCCGTCGCCATGTACTCCGGCGCCAGCCGCAGAGACAGATTCGGCGCAACGTTCACCTCGCCAATCAAACTCGCGTTAATGGCGTAGGTCGTTCCGTCCGGATACAGCCCCAGCACCGCCGTCCCAAATTTATTGGTGTCGCTGGCGAAGTTGCTCATCGCCACGCCGCCCTTCACACTCCCCGCAAGGGAATACTTCGGCCGCATCCTGAAGCGGTACGTCGGCCCGACCATGAAGTCGTAGTGGCTGATCGCCGGCCGCGTCAGCGAGGTCTCATTCAACCCCACAAACGCCGTCCCATAGTTGCCGCGGGCATCAAAGGTCAGTCCCAGCTTCTCGCTCCAGTAGCGTGTAATTGCCACGTCCCACGCGTACATCGTCGTCCGCTGCAACTGCGGCCCCGGCGTAAACCGCTGATAGCCGCCGCCCACAAACACCTCGTACATATGCGAATATGCGTCGTGAATGGCCTGCGCCCGCCGCGCCTCGCGCCGCGCCCGGATGCGCGCCTGCACCGTCTGCTGACCCTGCTGGCTCGGCGCAGGTGCCGGCGCCTGCGGCTGCTCCTGAGCCGGTGTACTGCTGCTGGAATCTGTGCTCTGCGCCAGAGCACCAAACGATAAAAGCGAAATAACCGCCAGAACACCTGCCGAACGGCGAAAAGAAAACATCGGTCTTGACTTACCTCCAACTGCTGGGTCCCTGCGGACAGGTCCTCGTCCGTGGGGTGGAACCTTAAACGGAGCCGAGGGCATCCCTACCGTTATTTAAACATCTCGAACTGGGCTGCGCGGGGCTGTCATCTTTTGGACGCGCGCCGAAGGATTTTGCCGCTATCCCCGCCTGCATGCAATACGATGAGAGCGACGGAGGCCATTACTCTTCATGGGGCGATTTCTGCTCGGATTCATCATCGGCATAGTCCTCGTTCCTCTTGCCGTACTGGCCTACCTCACCTATGGGAGGGTGCCGGTCGCCGTCTCCGATGCCCCGTTTCCCTACGAACATCAGCTCGTCAGCCTGCCGCTCGATGCGCGCATCCAGAAAGATATGGTCGGCACTCACCTGGAGCCCGATCAAACTAACCTGACCGCCGGCGCTCGCATCTACATTGAGCGCTGCTCCACGTGTCATGGTCTCCACGGCAAATCTGCTGCGATCGGCGAACACATGTACCCCGACGCCCCCCAGCTGCTCGAGCCCCACCGCAACGATCCCACCATCGTCGGCGTCAGCGACGACCCTGTAGGCGAGACCTATTGGAAAGTCGAAAACGGCATTCGCCTCACAGGTATGCCTTCCTTCAAAACCCAGCTCAGCGATATCGAGATATGGCAGGTCAGCATCTTCCTGGCCAATGCCAGCAAGCCCATGCCGCCCGCCGTCCTCGATCTCCTCAACCGCGCGCCGGCCCCGCCAGCAGAGGCCCCCATCCAGCCGCCCAGCCCCTCACCGGCCTCAGAAGATCAATAGCGTTCCGAGCTTTCAGGCAAACAATTTTGTGCCCCACTCAAAAGGGTAAATCTGGATCTTCCCTTTTTGAGTGGGTAGCGAAGAACCGCCCTCGATCTGAAACTGGAGCCACACCTCCCCCCACGCGATACTCTGAATATGTCTCCGGAAAGGTCACGCCATGAGTCTCGTCGATTCCCTCCGCAAAGGCCTTCGTTTCTTCCTCATGAGCTTCGGCATCTCCTCCCCGGCCAAAAAGCCGGCCCCCAAACCCGCGCCGAGACCCAACTCGAACCAGTAAGCCCTGTCGATCCCGTGCAATTTTCCGAGTCAAAGAGCAGTATTCGCCACTCTAATAACCAGGCGACCTGACCGACAGGCCCGGCACTCGACCATGAGCATCGAACCGAAAAAAGGAACCCTCCGCGCCTTCTGGGACTGGTTCGTCCTCTTCAGCGGAATCTCCACCGCCTCCAACCTCTCCCGCACCCGCCCAGACCCCGTCCAGCGGCGAGGCCTCTTCCTCTTCCGCAAATCCAAACGAAGCTAGTATTCCCTTTTCTATTCCCAACCTCTGATTCACTGGTTCACTTGTTCACTGGTTCACTTGTTCACTGATTCACTGATTCACTTGTTCACTGGTTCACTGATTCACTGATCCACTTCTTCACTGATCCCTTGTTCCCCTGTAAACTGACTACATGTCCCTGACCCGCCCCCAAGCCCTCGATTACTTCAACTCCCCTGACCTCATCGGGCTGGGCTTCGAGGCCGACGCCGTCCGTCGCCGCCTCCACCCCGAGGGCGTAGTCACCTACATCATCGATCGCAACATCAACTACACCAACTTCTGCACCGAGTACTGCACCTTCTGCGCCTTTTACCGCCCGCTCCCCAAGGAAGGCAAAAACATCCCCCGCTCCGACGAGGGCTACATCCTCTCGCTCGAAAAAATCTACGAGAAGATCGCCGAGACCCAGGAGATGGGCGGTACCGGCGTCCTCATGCAAGGCGGACTCCATCCCGATCTGAAAATTGACTGGTTTGAACGCCTGTTCCGCGGCATCAAGCAGCGCTTCCCAAAAATCTGGCTCCACTGCCTCAGCGCATCTGAAATTCTCGCCATCGCCGAATACAGCGACCTCGACCTGCGCACCACCATCGCCCGTCTCCGCGATGCCGGACTCGACTCCATCCCCGGCGGCGGCGCCGAAATCCTCGACGACGACGTCCGCAAGCGCATCGCCCGCCTCAAGTGCCGCACCGCCGACTGGGTCGCCGTCCATCGCACCGCTCACGCGCTCGGTATGCGCACCACCGCCACCATGATGTTCGGCGTCGGCGAGACCTTCGACCAGCGCATCAACCATTTCGAAGTCGTCCGCAACCTCCAGGAAGAAACCGGCGGATTCACCGCCTTCATCCCCTGGAGCTTCCAGCCTGGCAACACCGCTCTCGGAGGCCGCGGCTGGGAAGAAGCTACCTCCGTCGAGTACCTCAAGGTCCTCGCCATCGCGCGTCTCTACCTCGACAACATCGAAAACGTGCAGGCCAGTTGGGTCACGCAGGGTCTGAAGGTCCTCGAGCTGGGCCTTCACTTCGGCGGCAACGATGTAGGCTCCGTGATGCTCGAAGAAAATGTGGTCAAGGCAGCAGGCACCGCGAACTGCACCACCGAAGAAGAACTCCGCCGCATCATTCGCGACGCCGGCTTCAAACCCGTCCAGCGCGACACCCTCTACCGCACCATGTTCCTCAACTAGAGCAAGCCCCCAGACAACCGCAGTGTCATCCTGAACGTAGCGTCTTGGGGCCCCGCAGACGGACGGCTGCGGGGTAAGCGAAGTGAAGGACCTGCTTCTCCGGCAATCACTCCAGCCCGCACACGCATTGCCAGGAGCAGTCCCGCACTCGCCCTGTCATCACCCACCAAACAAACCACAGTGTCATCCTGAACGTAGCGTCTTGGGGCCCCGCAGACGGTACGGCTGCGGGGTAAGCGAAGTGAAGGACCTGCTTCTCCGGCAATCACTCCCAACTTGCACGCGATCGATTCTCATCGCAGCCGACCACAACCACCGACGCTGTTCCGGAACCGCCAAATTTGTCATCCTGAGCGAAGCGCAGCGCAGCCGAAGGACCTGCGGTTGCTCTTCGTTTGTTCCGCCCAAACAGTGCCCCAAAGAACGCGTTACTTTCGGAACACCCACCACTCAGGCGCAATCTCAATCCCGGACGCTAGGGCGTTTGATCGGCATAGGGGCGGCAGTCACCTGCCGACCCCTGCCACACCACCGTGCGAACGGGTCCGTACACGGCGGTTCGAGAAGTTAGTCTAGTAGTTCTCGAACAGCGAAGGCAGCCCGAG
>NZ_JBAUUO010000071.1:0-1555 GCF_049582745.1 Occallatibacter sp. | reverse complement strand
CGCCAGACATGCCTCTGGAAAGTCTCCCTCGTTGAAAGTAACGATGGCATTCGCATGCCCGCAAATAGCCGCGGCTAACACGTGACGGTCATTTTTGTCTGGGATGCAAGCGAGAGCTTGAGCCATGTCAGGTGGAATACTGACAACAGCTTCGGGAAAATGTTCGCGCATTACCCTCAACCTTCTCTCACCTTGTTCTGGCGTATACCCCATCCGTTGGAGCGCAGTCCCAACCTCCGTGAGAATTTGAGCGCTCCAAAGCGGCCGATAAAGGGACGGCTCTAGAGCCAGGCGAAGCAACGTGTCACAGAGCGGCATTGGAACAAGCACGCAAGCATCGAGCAGTGCGGCGTATTCGTTATCGGGTGTGAGTATCATCCGGGACCTTGTCGTAGATCCCTTCTTCAAACTCGGCGCGCGCCAGGTCGTCGAGCGCCTTTCTGCGGCCGGCATCGCGCGTTGACTTGTAGGCCATGACGTCCCGTACGTAGATGCGACGATGCGTTCCGACTAGATGAAAAGGGATTTCTCCTCTCTCCAGCAATTGAACGAGGTATTGCCTGGAGACGCCCAGGACTTTGCCAGCTTCAACGGTTGTCAGTTCGTGCCGATTTTGCAGGATGGTGACCGAATGACCAGCTCGCAAGTCAGCGAGTAGCCGGAGAAGAAACGAGTAAACGTTGTTGGGCAGAATCTCAGTCTTTCCGTCTGGGCCGATGAGCTTCGCTTCCGCCTCGCGAAGCTTGGTATAGATGTCGAGGATTTCCTTCTGTTCTTTTTGGGAAATATCGACTGCGGACGCTTCGCTGTTTTCGGTCATGGTCGTGTAGCCTCCTCCTCGTGAACTTAGGACTGTCCACGGGAGCCTTGGGATTGTCATCATCTTAATCGATCAAATGCTATAAATGCAAGCATTTACTTGCATAAATTAAAGAATTGGCAACTAATCGATGCCTTTTACGGCATTTGCTAGGTCTTCCAAGCACTCGAATGAACGTAAACAGAGGCTGGGGCTCACGAGCCAAGGCCGACAAAGACCACGGACCCAGGGCCCACTAAGACCGCCTCATGGACACTCACAGTTGGAAGCGGCGGATTTGCGCAGTAACTTATAATATGCCCGTCTAAAATCAGCAGCCAAGCTGCAACCTCGTCAGACCAGAGGCAGACCATGTCCTTCAACCGCGATCTCCGCTTCGCCCTCCTCTCGCTAGCCCGCACCCCCGGCCTGGCCTGCGCCGTCATCCTCACCCTGGCGCTCGGCATCGGCGCCAATGCCGCCATCTTTACGTTAGTCCGCGGCGTCCTGCTGCGGCCGCTGGTCAACCGCGACGAATCTCGCCTGATCTACATTCGCCAGAGCGCCCCCGGCATCGGCTCGGAAAACGAGACTTTTTCTGTCCCCGAAATCCAGGACTTGAAGGCCAGCGTGAGATCGGTCAGCGAGTTTGGCGAGTTTTCGACGATCGGCTTCACCATGCTTGGCCTCGGCGAGCCGCGTGAAGTTCGCGCCGGCGTTGTGGACGGCTCCTATTTCGAAGTCATGGGCTTACGT
>NZ_JBAUUO010000070.1:0-10182 GCF_049582745.1 Occallatibacter sp. | reverse complement strand
AATGCTTGACAGCCTCGCCCAGTTGTATGTCTATGGCGCCGAGGTCAACTGGACCGGTTTCGACCTGCCCTATCCCCGACGTCGACTCCCGCTGCCTACCTACCCCTTCCAACGACAGTCCTATTGGATGGATCGTGCCCACCTCCGGCGAACTCCCGAAGTTCGGCCGGATGGCGCGCATGAACTTGGCCATCAGGCACCTGAAAATGCTCCCCCGACAGATTGGTTTTACGAGGTTTCCTGGCAGCTAGTAATGGGCGACGATGCTAAAGCAACGAAAGTTGCTCGCAGAGCGCCCTTGCGATGTGTCATTGTGTCCGATGGCGGCGCGCTCGCTTCGGAGCTGGCAATGCAAATCCGGGCTCTTGGCGGGGAGGCGACCTTAGCAACTTCGCCAGACGCTGTCAGTGCTGAGCTTCGGAACGGATCGTATGACCTGATTCTCCACTTGGCGCAGTCGACGGCGGATTCTTCTGTTGGCGATGGTGAGTGCGTATCATGGGCCCTCCGAACCGCGCAGGCACTCATCGCCGCAGAACAGGATGCGCGTCTGTGGATCGTCACTACCGGGGCCCAGTTACCATCTCTTCCTCATTCAGTTCAGAACGTGGCACAGGCGCAGCTTTGGGGCTTCGGTAAGACCTTTGCGCTCGAGCATCCGGTCTCCTGGGGTGGTTTGGTGGATCTCGATCCAACTGCCGGCGCACGTCAAAGTGCAACCGAACTTCTGTCCGCCATTGAGAACAGTGACGGCGAAGATCAGATCGCTTTCCGGGACGGCAAGCAATACGTGGCTCGTTTGGCGCGCGCGATTGCGCCTTCCGGTGCGCCGCCATCGTTCACCGCCTTCAAAACGTATTTGATCACCGGCGGCCTCGGCGGGTTAGGCCTGAAGACTGCGGAATGGATGGCGAGTCACGGTGCACGCAATCTGGTTTTGCTGGGGCGGAAAGCTCCATCGGAACAAGCTGCGGAGGTCATTGCAGGTCTTCAGCGCAGCGATGTGCGTGTCGAGGTGTATGCGGCGGATGTGGCTTCCCTCCCTGAGATGGAAGAGGCCTTTCGCAAAATGCGGGAAACCTTACCCGAACTCGGCGGGATTATTCACACCGCCGGCGTGCTGGATGACGGAGTCATCGCGCAGCAGACATGGGAGCGCTTCCAAAAAGTGATGAATCCGAAGGTGGCCGGAGCCTGGAATCTTCACCGGCTCACGGCAGAAATGCCGCTGGACTTTTTCGTGCTATTTTCGTCGGCTGCATCCTTGATGGGCTCGACCGGCCAGGCAAGCTATGCCGCCGCAAATGCTTACCTTGACGCATTGGCCGTTCATCGCAAAAGCAAAGGATTGCCTGCGTTGTCCGTCAATTGGGGCGGCTGGGCCGATTCAGGTATGGCGGCGCGCCTGGTGGCCCAGGGCAGGCGCCAAGCGGAATTTCAATTGATGCCGCCCCATTTGGCTCTAGCGGCCTTGGGGCAAGCTCTGTTGATGGAAACTGCTCAGATTGCTATTGCCCCGGTCGATTGGACAGTGCAGAAGTCGCACCATGGGAGCCAGCCATTTCTTAGAAGTCTCGTGGAGGAATCGGCCGACTCGGGAAAAGAGCGGTTGCGCGAATATCTTCACGAGCGGCCCAGCGAGCGCGGGACTCGGCTGGTTCAATATCTGGCTCAGACCCTCGCGTCTACTCTCGCCATCGACGCTCGAACCATCGACCCCACCCGCCCCGTGACGGATTTCGGGTTAGATTCCTTAATGGCTCTTGAGTTTCGAAATCGCATCAACTCCGATCTCGGGGTTGCAATTCCCACCGTACGTTTTTTGCAGGGATTGAGTTTGAAGGAAGTCGCAACGCAGATTGAGGCTGAACAGCCTAAATCCGAGATGCTCGAACCAGCCGCCACGATTTCCGGTTCGATAATTGAGTTCCCTCTGTCGTTTGCTCAACAAGTGCAATGGTTCGGGCACAAAATGATGGCCGGCTCCGCCTCTTACAATATCGGTTTGACCGCGAAGGCAATCCCCCATCTGAATTGGCCCGCGTTTGCACGATCGGTGGACAAGCTGGCAGCTCGCCATGCAGCTCTCCGGACGGTCTTTTTTACCAACGAGGCGGACGCTCCGATGCAGCGCATCCTGCAGTCGCCCCGCTTGGACGTCAGCCTTGTCGAAGCAAGTTCGTGGAGTGACGAAGAAATCAAGCAGGCGATTCTTCAAGATTTTCAGCAACCGTTCGCGCTTGATAGCCCCATGTTCCGCGTGAGCGTCTTCCGGGCTGAAAAGGCAGACGTAGTTTTCTTCAAGCTCGACCACATCATCATCGATCACTGGTCGGTACACCTTTGCATTGAAGACTTGAAGCAGATATATGCCGCCGAACTAGCGGGAACTGAACCACGTCTAGAGCCGGTCAGGGCAGAGTACGCCGAGTTTGTGGAATGGGAAAGCAAAGCCGTCCAGAGCCCCGGATCGGAACAGCTCTGGGAGTATTGGAAACGGAAACTTGGCGGCGAATTGCCCATTTTGCAGTTGCCGTCGACTCGACAACGGCCAGCGGTATTGATTTCCCGGGGCGAAGCGCTTCCCCTGGCATTCACCTCCGAGCACTGGCCGGAGATAGTGCGGATTGCTCGTGAATACAGAGCGACTGGGTATTCATTCCTCCTGGCCGCGTTCCAGATTTTGCTGTATCACTACACCGGGCAGAACGACATCGTTGTGGGAACATCCGTGTCGGGACGCGAGAACCCGCGGTGGAAAAACACCATGGGGTTGTTTATCAATCTGCTGGCTTTGCGTGGCGATCTCGCGGGCAATCCGACCTTCGCGGAGTATCTTGTTCGCACCCGCGATACCGTGCTGGAGGCTCTTGAGCATCAAGAGTTTCCATTTTCCTTATTGGTGACGAGGCTGCGGCAGCCGCGAAATCTGGACCGCATTCCAATTTTCCAGTCGTTCTTCAATTTTCTGACGGACCGCTCCGGTGCACTCCGCTCCCTTTTTATGGGGGTTCAGGCTAGCCCCGTGGAGTTCGGTGCATCAATGCTGTGTCCGTACATGGTTGTAACGCAGCAAGAGGGACGGCCGGAGGTCGGCGTCCAGTTGGCCGAGATGAACGGCCAACTGGTTGGGTATCTGAACTACAACTGCGATGTCCTCGACCCGGCGACGGCTAAAGCGATGGCCACCGATTACTGCCGATTGCTCGACGTCATTCTCCGTGCCCCGAACACGCCGATTGACGATCTCTTGCCTGGAACTTCGGGACAGGCGTCGAACCGAGAGGAAATCTTGCTCTAGAGGACGATTCCGGGAGTCACTTAGACCAACGAAGCGTAGGGCTCAATCGCGCGAGAACGCCATGCGACATCGAGATCGTATACTACGGCATCAGTCCTTCCCTATGCTTATGCTTGAGAACTCTGCCTGGCGAAATCCACGCCTATCCGGACGAATCCCTGAGTTGGACGGGGTCAGAGGTTTGGCCATTCTGCTCGTAGTAGTTTTCCACTATTTCGTACAGTCTACGCAGGTTACATCGCGCTGGATCAACTCTACCCTCTGGCCACTCCACCTGATGGTTTCCGGCGTCGATTTGTTCTTCGTCCTGTCAGGTTTCTTGATTGGCGGCATTCTGTACGACGCCAGGTTTGCCAAGAACTACTATTCAACCTTCTATGGTCGTCGGGTTTATCGCATCTTCCCGGTGTACTTCCTCTGGCTGATGCTCTTTCTACTTGGGCTGCATCTCATCGGCCCACACAACGCAACCTATCTTCACCGCCTCTTCAACCGTGACGTGCCTTTCTGGTTGTATCCTCTCTTTCTGCAAAATGTCTTTACGGCGTTTCGCCACCAGTGGGGTGCGGAATGGATTTCCGCAACTTGGTCCCTGGCAGTGGAAGAGCAATTTTATCTCTTGTTGCCCTTTGCCATTCGAGTTTCGACTCCCCGCGGCATCCTTCGGATGGCTGTCGGCGCAATTCTACTTCATAATTGGACCACATTCTGCGTGACTTGTCTGGCTCTTGTCATCACACTTGCTTGCGCCGCGATCTCATGGCGATTCTTGGAGCATCCGCTGATCCGTCACGCTGTTTCCAGGTATCGCTACGTCAACACCGGTCAGTGAGCGAGGATGAGACTGAACGAACAATCCGGCGGACCGATTCGGCTTCCAAGCCCGGTTCTAGCATCTCGGTCGTACTCGCCAAGTTGCTGCACGTCGTACTGCTTGGCGCAGTCGTTCGCACCATCCTGATCGATTGCCGCGCCACTTGTGCCGACTTCGGCAGTTTTTGCCACTTCCATTGCGAGTTTGGCCGACATGCAGTACGAGAACAGAAATCCGGCGAAGTGTAACCGAAAACCGACCCTGAAACTCGGAAGACGGAACTTCCAACAGGCGGAAATCACCTTTGCCAGAAAGCGGTCAACGGGGCGCGTGTCACCTGTGAAGTTTCAAGAGGTTGTTCCGACAGTAACTCAGGTGTATTACTTTTCACCGGTCAATTGTGACGCTTTTGTGTGACGACGAGCGGAGTAACTTTCCTGTACCATTCGCTTGAATTGAATACATTCATTCCGTCTGTCAGATCCTGGTTGGCGATTGAAATGGGGTTTTGGAACTTGGGCGCGAAATCGCTGGTCCCAAACGGTCTGGCTTGGCGTCTTCTGCCTGACGCGTATCCCTTGGCCTCGATCTGTTGGCTACCGCTCCAGGAGTGGGAAGATAAGCGTGTTTGGCTCAACGTCTGGTGGAGATGCGAAGATGGCCGGAAATTGCGACGCTACCAACGACGCTGGAAGATCGAACGCACCGACACCTGGCAGGGGCATTTCCGCCGCTTGTTGGTTTGTCACGAACATCTGTTCTCCGCGTACTGCGCCTTCTTCTATTCCGCCTCGCTCTAGATCGCCATACGGAAATGATTTTGAAACACGCTCAAACACACTCCTTTCCAAAAGGTGCCCCAGGTCATGAAGACGGCAGATTTTCTGTCGCATCTGCGAACGCTCGATATCGTCATAAATGCTGAAGGAGAGCAACTTCAGGTTTCTGCGCCGAGAGATGCCCTGACGGCGGGGTTGCGAGAACAACTGGCGACCCGAAAGGCCGAGATACTTCAATTTCTCAAAGACTCCAACCGGCTGCATCAGTCCGATTTCGCCACTATTGAGCCCGTATCACGTGACGGCGACCTGCCGCTATCGTTCGCTCAAATGCGACTGTGGTTCCTCGAGCAAATGGCCCCGGGGAGCGCGGCGTACACCGTACCAATGGCTTGGCGATTGCGTGGAATACTGGATCTATCCATCCTCCAGAGATGCCTGTCCGAGATCGTACGGCGCCATGAGGTGCTGCGTACGGTTTTCCCAGCTGCGAATGGATTGCCGCGCCAGGTGATTCTGCCGGCGAATCCGGTTTTGGTTCAAGTCTCCGATTTATCTAAATTGTCCCCGGAGGACCGGGACCGAGAGGCCGAAAAGTGTTTGACAGCCGCGGCCGAAAGTTCCTTCGATTTGACCAACGGTCCACTTGTGCGCACCCAGTTACTGCGGATGCACGAGGATGAGCACGTACTCCTTCTCACCGCGCATCATGCCGTTTTTGATGGGTGGTCCATGGGGGTATTCTGGCGCGAGTTCTCGTCCTTGTACCGCGCATTTCGCGACGGTAAGCTGTCATCGCTGTCCGAATTGCCTATTCAATACGCCGATTTTGCCGCATGGCAGAGGAAATGTCTGGAGGGACCGGAGGGGGCCTACCACCTTGCTTTCTGGAAAAACCAACTCGGTGGGTGCATTCAGTTGCTCGACTTGCCAACCGACAGGACTTGCACGGAGATGCGGTCGCTTCAGAGCGGAAGAAAGACCCTACACACCACGCCTGCGGTCTGCGAGTCTCTGAATTCACTGAGCCAGAAGGCGGGGGTTTCCCTCTTCATGGTCTTACTTGCTGCCTTCAACGTTCTTCTTTATCGGCTGAGCGGCCAGGACGACATTCTGGTGGGCACTCCCATTGCAGGTCGTAAGCGCACCGAACTCGAGGAAATGATCGGCTTCTTCGTCAATACGGTGGTAATCCGAACCTGTCTCTCCGGCGAGTGTTCATTTCGCAATTTGCTGGGAAAGGTCCGCAACACTGTCCTTGACGCTTATGCGCACCAGGATACGCCGTTCGAGCAACTCGTCGAGACGCTCGATGTCAAACGAGATCTCAACCGCTCCCCTTTGTTCCAGGTCTTCTTCAATCACTTGAACGTCCCCACCGCCCAGGATCAGATTCCAGGATTAGAGAGCGAGTCACGTTGGACCTCGGAGTCGAAGTTTGAACTGACTCTTTACAGCACTGAGCAAGACGGCTCTATCCATCTGCTTCTGCTTTATGACGCCGACAGGTTCGACGAACGCCGAATGGAGATCATGCTCGATCAGTATTCTGCGCTCCTCGACCAGATTTGCGCAGATCCCTCGCGGCCGCTGGACAGCTACTCGCTTCTCACCTCTTCGAGTTCTCACAGTTTGCCAGACCCTTCCGAGCCGCTTGCCGAACGCTGGTTCGGTTCGGTGCACGAGAATTTCGTGGAACAAGCGACTCGATCACCCGCAAAAATCGCGATCACAGCGGATTCCTCCGATTGGACCTATGGGCGGCTGGAAAACGCGAGCAGGGGCGTGGCGGCGCGCCTTCGTCATCTAGGGGTTAGTTCGGGTGACATCGTAGCCGTTTACGCGCAGCGGAGGCCGGCATTCATCGCGGCTTTGCTTGGCGTCCTCCGAGCCGGGGCAGCCTTTTGTATTTTCGATCCAGCCTATCCGGCTACGCGTTTGATAAACTCCCTTCGAGCAGCCAACCCCAAAGCATGGTTGCAGATCGAGAAGACGTCCGATCTGCCAGAGGCTCTGGAAGTCGCGATTGAAGAGATCATTGGCAGTTGCCGGCTGGTGATTCCGGAAGGCGTTGAGGATGTCTCCGGGCTTGACCTCCCCGCCACCCCCGACGTCGGCCCTGACTCTCCGGCTTACGTGACATTCACTTCTGGCACGACGGGCGATCCAAAGTGCATCCTCAGCACACACGGGCCGCTCTCCCACTTTATCGACTGGCATCTCCGCGAGTTCGATCTGAAAGCCACAGACCGATTCAGTATGCTGTCCGGGTTGGCGCACGATCCGCTTCTCCGGGATATCTTTACGCCACTTTGGATGGGCGCTACGCTTTGCATTCCCTCGCGTAACGATATCCTCCAGCCCGGGCACCTGTCATTCTGGATGAAAGAACAGGAAGTTACGGTCACACATATCACTCCCGCCATGGCCGCTCTGTTGAGCCAGCCGGCCGAAGGAGAGTGCGTCGAAGAGTCATTGCCTGCCCTGCATTATGTCTTCTTTGGTGGCGATGTTCTGCGCCTGCAGGATATTGCACTTGTGAGCAGGTTGGCACCCCGGGCGGCGTGTATCAACTTCTACGGCGCCACAGAGACACCACAAGCCGTGGCTTCGTACCCAATCAATCCCATTGAATCCGAGGAAACGAAAGAACTCGGCACCTTGGCAACGAAACCCGTCCCGCTCGGAAGACCGGTTGCCGATATGCAGCTCCTGATTCTGAACCGCACCGGATCTCTTTGCGGCCCTGGCGAACTGGGCGAGATCTATGTCCGCTCACCCTATCTTTCACGTGGCTACATCAATGATAAAGAACTCACGCATGAACGATTCGTGAAGAATCCGTATACCGGGAAAAGCAGTGATCGCCTCTATCGGACAGGTGATCTGGCGCGGTACCGCCCAGATGGGCTCATTGACTTCGCTGGCCGTGCCGACCGGCAGGCTAAGATCCGGGGCTATCGTATTGAGATTGGGGAAATCGAAACGATCCTCGGAAATCACCCGAGCATTCAAGACTGCGCAGTCGTCACGAGCGAAGATCAATCCGCGAATAAGAAAGTGGTAGCCTTTGCCGTCGCCCGAGATGGGCAACAGCTAGTCCCGGAAGAGCTTCGGATTTATCTGAAAAGACTGCTGCCCGACTATATGATCCCGGTTGCTTTCGTGTCCCTTCCTGCATTGCCGCTCACTCCGAATGGCAAAGTCGATCACCGCGCGCTCGTCCTGCGCGAAGAAGACCGATTGCAGCCGACCAAGCAATATATCCCGCCCAGCAACCGAATCGAGCGTTTAATCGTTGAGATTTGGTGTGATGTGCTGAATGTCGGCAAAGTAGGAGTCACCGATGATTTCTTTGAGTTGGGAGGACATTCCCTTTCTGCAACTCGGCTGATCGCGCGGCTGCAATCCGTCTTTGGCGTAGAAGTTCCGCTGCGTTGCCTCTTTATCGAACCAACAGTCGCTGGTCTGGCAAAATACATCCGCTACGATCAGGCTGCTCAAACCTACCAACTTGTCGGAGAGGCTCCGCGTTGGACCTCTTTGGTACCGGCGCAGCAGACAGGAAAACGTCGGCCGCTCTTCCTGGTGATCGGGCACCAGGGTCCGGACGATACCTTGATGGCCCTGTCGAGACTTATTCCTCACATGAGTCCCGACCAGCCCGTATATGGCCTCCGGCCTCGCTGGATTCACGGAGACGGGGGGGACTACTCTAGCGTCGAAGAAGCCGCGCGCGAGCATCTCGCTGAAGTTCGCACCGTCCAACCAAAGGGACCTTATCTGCTGGGCGGATATTGTGTCGATGGCCTCTTGGCATTCGAAATGGCCACGCAATTGATGTCGGAAGGTGAAGAGGTCTTGTTACTCGCGTTGATCGACACAGAGCGTCCAACATCCGCGTCCGCTTTCCGGTCCAACCTCCGAATTGCTTCGCGAAGAACCAGGCACGTACTGAGTGTCATTTCAGAGGTCATACGATCGGATGGTCGCTCAAGAGCACGCGCTGTTCGGGATCTGCTTGGCCGCAAGTTCAGAAGCATCCGCCGAAGGAGGGCAGAAGGTTTCGTCCCGGATGATCTTTATGCTTTCAGAATGGGTTACCGGCGCCTCATGTACAGCTACCGGCCCAAGCATTATCCAGGTCGGATTACGTTGATCGTGAACGAGCATGCCTATCGCTCGGCAAAGGAACTGGGGTGGAATGCAACCTCCGCCGACAGTTTAGTTATCCACAAGACACCTGGCGGTCACCTGAATCTTCTGACGCAGTACGGCAAAGAACTTGCACAACTGCTTCTGCAGTGTATTGAAGACGCGCAATCAAGGCATGGCCGCTCGCCCGGCCATCGAGGGGACAACGCAGCGTGACTGAGTCTCGAAAATTGAGTTGCCAGACCTCGGCGTGCCAATCGACAGAGATCATATCTGTTCGTAGCGTCACCATGGCTTTCCCAATTTCTAAGCGGTATCGTGAGTTACTTCTTCATCCATTGCGGCCTCGAAGGGTAAAGACTGCTTTAGCTGGGGCTTCCTTGCAAGTCCAAATGGGCGATCGGATCGCGATTATGGGCCCTAACGGCGCGGGCAAAACCACTCTGCTCAAGCTCATTGGAGGCCTTTTGCTTCCAACCCATGGGAACATAATCGTCAACGGCTTCAACACGCATCTGCAGAATTCGGCGGCGCGAAAATCAGTAGGTTTTGTGCTCAACGAGGAGCGAAGTTTTTTCTGGCGCTTGACCGCTGTGCAGAACCTCGAGTTCTTCGGCGCATTGGATAACCTCTGGGGCGCCGATCTCACCGGTCGTATTCGCGAGCTGATCCACTTGGTTGGCCTTGAAGACGCCGCGGACCAACCCTTCGCCGCATATAGTTCCGGAATGAAGCAGCGCCTGGCATTGGCGCGTGGACTAATCGCCGAACCCGAAGTGCTCATTTTGGACGAGCCAACCCGCGCACTCGATCCCATCGCCTGCGATGAGATGACCGAGCTGATTCTGAGCCGCATTCACCATGGCTCCCGCAAGACCCTTATGATCGCCACACATCGGATGGAAGAAGCGATGAAACTCTGCAATAAGGTGGCCGTCATCGACAAGGGCCGCCTGAAAGCTTTCGACCGCATTGAGGATCTGACCGCAGATGGAATCACGCTTGCGCAATATTACCGGCGAAGTTTGGCCATGGAGAATCATGATTACGTTGTTGCGTAAAGCTGCCGCTTTCGTGAAGCGGGATTACCGAATCGAATCCGGCTATAAAGCCAGTTTCTTTATGACCATCTT
>NZ_JBAUUO010000069.1:0-2060 GCF_049582745.1 Occallatibacter sp. | reverse complement strand
GAAGCATGGCTGATCCTTTCTTCTCTGAAGGTGGTCCTGACTGGGAACCCACTTCAGAGTAACTGGGGATCAGCCTCCTCAAACATTCCTCGGGTCAAACAGATATCCGCTATTTTGGACAGCAATGTTTAAACCCAGGGCCCCAGGGCTCATCGCAAGCCGTTCTCTGGCCGCCGGCGGGCTGAACAAATTGGAGAGATCTGTAATCGGAGGCATGGGCTCTTCGTCTTTGACAATCCCTCGGCGCGTATTCGGATTTGCGCGAAAATCGCGGTTGGTACTCGCCGCGGAAAGATCAATTTGCCAGGCCGTTTGTAAGGCTTTGCTTCCGCGCTTCAGCGCAGCAGGACGCTGCACGTGGTCCGAATGCCGTCCGGATGTCGGCATGTAACCGCGCTAGGACTCGGAACTCAGCTTGCACAGCTTTCGAATCTCATCAGGTGTCACACGACGCCGATGTTCTACATCCCAAACCCAATCAATATCCAATGGGCGTAGGCCGCAGAGAGCACGTTCTGTGACCCTGTTCGCAAGCCTCCCATCCTTGAAATGAACGTTATATGAGGGAGCGCCACGCGGTCTGTAGTACAGGTCACGAACCATAGACTGGGATTATAGGCCGTTGCCAACTGAGCAATTCTAAACAGTCAGCCATCCCCTCCAAATGTAATAGTCCCAGGATGAACCGCGAAATCCAAATACTAGCAGTCGAGTTGGATGGTCAAGACGGGCTTGTCGTAACGTTTTCGGACGGGACGACTGGCGGATACGTGATTGAGGAGCTACTGGTGCTTAGGCCAATTCGAGAACGAGTGAAAATCAAGAAGAAGATTTTGAATGCCCCTCAAGTAGAAGCGCAACCACGATAATCCGGTAAGTTGTCGAGATTCTCCATGAATTCGATGAGGAATCATGATGGCCGGTAAGCCAGCCCTAGAGGGGCACAACAACCCGCCCGTAACTCCTCACTACAACGTCATGTTCAAAGGCGGTGGGGTGCGAAAGCGAGTGACGGAGCGTTCTCTGCGTGGCCTACGGACGACGGAGATTGATTGGCTCTGGGTCGTTGAACAAAAGCGTCGTGCGACTCCGGAAGAGATTCCGAGGCTGTGCAAGGGTGTTTCCAAGCGTTAGGGCGCAGAGTTTTATGTCTCCTCGCATTTCTTCCGAACTCATCTAGTCCCTCCGTGTGTCACGCTACGGAAGATTGAAAAGGACTTTCCGACGCAAGCGGTTGTCTTCGTCCGCGCTCAGGTTGACGGCTACGAAGTCGCCTGTCTCTCTGGCGAGAACCGTGTAAAACCTACCCTCCCGCATTCTTGTTCCATGTTCCGATTATCTTGCCGATTCCACGTTGAAGTCGCTCCAAGACGTGCGGATCGCAAACATGTTCCTGTTCAAATAGCGAAAATTCAGCTTCATCTTTAACAGTCGCAATTGTTTGGAAGCATCGTGGGCAGATAGAGTCGGCTCAACTCTCCGAAGAAGATTGCAATCGTTTTGCCAACCGGGAGGGTTCCGGCACCCCAATGCGAGCAACTCGACAACCATTTCAGTCCGTCCAACCCCTCCATAGGGCGTGCACATGTTTGCAATCTCAGGAGAAGACCGCAAATTGAGTGTCCTTGTCGTCGATGACGAGGAACTTGTGGCCGATTCTCTCGTTCAAATTCTGAACATGTCTGGGTATTCCGCCTATTCCCTATACAGCGGCGCTGCCGCAATCACACGTGCAACAGAAGAGCCCTTTGATGTGCTCATTATCGATGTCGTAATGAGCAAAATCACAGGCATTGATGCCGCCATTGAAATCTGCAAATCTCTTCCGAACTGCAAAGTGCTGCTTGTGTCCGGGAACGAGAAGTCTGCTGACCTGTTGAAAGATGCCAACGAACGGGGACACGATTTTGAAATCTTGCCAAAGCCCGTCCATCCGTCATGTATGGTCCGCCGCCGTTTTGCAAGCGAAGAATGAGGTTTGGCGGAATGGTCTGCGCACATGTATACGGCCTTTGATTGGAGGATGACCTCCTGGCCTGGATGGAATGCGCTGCGCCCTC
>NZ_JBAUUO010000068.1:0-3012 GCF_049582745.1 Occallatibacter sp. | reverse complement strand
AATGCTTGACAGCCTCGCCCAGTTGTATGTCTATGGCGCCGAGGTCAACTGGACCGGTTTCGACCTGCCCTATCCCCGACGTCGACTCCCGCTGCCTACCTACCCCTTCCAACGACAGTCCTATTGGCTTCGGCCTCCGGTGAGAGATGTTAGACACTCAACTACGGTCTCGACGGAACAAGCGCGGTCTGAACTGGCTGCTACTCCGGCCAATACTGATGAGAGCATAGGCGAGCCGAACCAATGGTTCTATCGAGTCACCTGGCGGCAACGCGATCTGCCACAGAAGACTGAAGAACTCTCTTGCCGGCATTGGATAGTGTTACCAGATGCGTCGGGCGTCGCTAAGGCATTGGCCGACCGGATGCGTTCTACCGGCTGCAAATCCATCCTGATCGAGAACGGCTTGCCTGAGCTAGAACGGGAGCTAGCTCAAGCAGACACGGCTCGGACAGGGATCATCGATCTACGATGCCTGGACGTCGAGGAGGGCTCGGCCGAGCAGCCTTGCCTGGCGCTTGCCGCTCTGATTCAGAAGGTGGCGCAAATTGACCGGCCCGGGGTTACCGTCTGGAGCATAACCCGCGGCGCCCAGGCCACAGGACGAGAAACCCAACCGGTTTTGCCTTGGCTGGCTCCCGCATGGGCTCTCGGTCGCACCATCGTTTCCGAACATGCGGAATTGTGGGGAGGCATGGTAGACCTCGATCCATCCGCAGGTTCTGCTGAGAACGCGGATTTCTTGTGGCGGCACCTCATTGCATTTGACGGAGAGGACCAATCTGCCTTTCGAAATGGCTGCCGCCTTGTCGCGCGTCTGGCGCGATTCCTTCCACCTCCGGTAAAGAGCCCCGAATTCCGTGCGGACGCAGCCTATCTGATCACGGGCGGTTACGGTGGTTTAGGGCTGGAAGTTGCCCGTTGGATGGTTCGGCACGGGGCCAAGAGAATCATCCTCTTGGGCCGGACTCCGCTGCTGCCACGAGGTGAGTGGGGTAAGTTAGGGGCCGAAGATCCCCGCGGACGAATCGTTTCGAGCATCTGTGAAATCGAGAAACTTGGTGCCACGATTCAAACAGCAGCTGTGGATGTAGGAGATGCAAATGCTCTGCAAAGGTTCTTTCGCTCCTACGAAGACGAACATGGGCTGCCCATTCGGGGACTGGTACATGCCGCCGGAGCCATGAAGCACGCCCTGGTTTCTGACGCGACCGCGGATGATTTTCGTATTTCCTTCAAAGCCAAAGTGGACGGCACATGGCTGCTGCACCAGGCATTGCGACAGACAGACCTCGATTTCTTCGTCTTGTTCTCGTCCGCCTCAGCGGTCCTAAGTTCACCACGTCTTGGTCCCTACGCCGCGTCGAATGCCTTTCTGGATGCGATCGCCGAATACCGAAACCGGGAGGGCTTGCCGTCACTGAGTGTGAACTGGGGTATCTGGACGGGCGTCGGAATGGCAGGAAAATCCGACGAGACAGCCGCCCGGTCGCTGGCGGAGCGCGGCATGGCCGGGATGAAGGTCGAGGAAGGCCTCGCTTGCCTCGGCAGCCTCATGGCAGCCGCCAGTGGCCAAGTTTGCGTCCTGCCCCTCGATTGGAAGAAATGGGATGAGCTGTACCCGGCCTACATGGCCAAGCCGTTTTTCTCCGAACTGATGGGCGAGAATCGGACGGAGTCAGCTGCAGCCGGAGGTTCTCAGCCAGCCAACGAGTTTCTCGATCGATTGAAAGACGCTCCCGAAATGATCCGGGTAGACCTGATTAGAGACTTCGTGCAACGGGTTGCAGTGAGCCTTCTGGGATTCCCTGCTGACCATCGGCTCGACCCCCTGCAACCGCTCAACGAACTTGGCTTGGATTCCTTGATGGCAGTTGAACTCCGCAATGCAATTGCCGCCAAGGTTGCGCAGACCTTGCCGGCGACACTGCTGTTCAACTATCCAGCCGTGGAGGAAATTACGATGTATCTCGCGAAACTGCTCTTCGGCGCTTCGCCCAACATCAAGCAGGTTGGATCGCTGTCCGAGGCGAAACGGAATGCGCTGGACGATATTGAAGGACTATCGGATGAGGAAGTAGATCGCATATTGGACAAGAACTGGAATCCCGTCAATGAGTGATTTTCAGAAGCGCATTGAGAACCTCTCGCCCAAAAGACTGATGTTGCTTGCGATCGAATTGCAGTCGCGGGTCGAAAAGATGGAGCGGCAACAGACCGAGCCAATCGCAGTCATCGGGCTATCGTGCCGTATTCCGGGCGGCGAGGAAGGACCTGACGCTTTTTGGCAGCTCTTGGAGGAAGGGCGGAATTCGATTCGTGAAGTGCCAAGCGACCGCTGGGACGCTGAAGCATATTATGACGTCAATATCGACGCTCCAGGCCGAATGTCCACCAAGTGGGGCGGTTTCCTCTCTCATATAGACGAATTTGACGCCCAGTTTTTTGGAATTGCGGGTCGCGAAGCAAATGGCATGGATCCGCAACACCGCATGTTGCTTGAGGTCTGTTGGGAGGCCCTGGAGCACGCCGGCCATTCTCCTCGAAAGTTGGCCAATACGGCCACTGGGGTTTTCCTCGGAATCTGTGCCAGCGACTATCAGACGATGCTTCTGGCGAGTGGAGAGGTTGCGATTGATGGCTACCTTGCCAGCGGCACGGCTCCGAGCATAGCGGCAGGAAGAATCTCTTACACCCTCGGGCTGCACGGTCCAAGCATCGCCATCGACACCGCGTGTTCGGCATCGCTGGTCGCCATTCATCTCGCTTGTCAAAGTCTCCGTATTCGGGAGTGCTCCATGGCCTTGGCCGGCGGGGTCAATGCCATCCTGTCTCCGACAACCACGATTGCACTTTCGAAGGCCCATATGATGTCGTCGGACGGACGTTGCAAGACGTTCGATGCGGGTGCGGACGGATTCGTGCGGGGTGAGGGTTGCGGCATGGTGGTGCTGAAGCGTCTGAGCGAGGCGCAGTCGGATGGGGATCATGTTCTGGCGGTGATCCGGGGTT
>NZ_JBAUUO010000067.1:0-195836 GCF_049582745.1 Occallatibacter sp. | reverse complement strand
GGGCCTGGGCGTGCACGGTGTCCAGGTGGCCGGCGCACGTGCCCAGAGCAATTAGAACGGACACGAACGTACTCGAGGGAATCAGAATTATTCTGCGAACGCGAGGCGCGACAGTTGTGATCATCGTTGCGTGACTTCCTTGTTCTTGCTGGTTCACGAGAGAAGTCGCGCGCCAGCGAATTTATGCGGACGTGCTGAGGATACACGCAGGAGAAGCGATTGAACGCGAATTCTTGCGGACTGTCCGTTATCGCACAGTGAAGGATTTTGTTTCGATTAGCGACTTGAAATATCGATTGTGCGGCTTTTTTCAGTGAAGAACAACGGAGATGGCAAATCCGTCGTAGCCCTTGCTGCCAACGGTTTGTAGCACGGTTGTGCTGAGGCGAAGCTCGGCTGCAACCAACTCCGTGAAGTGGCGAACGCCCTGGATATGCGGATCGGGGCTTTCAGGATCAATCACTTTGCCATCGCGCACTACGTTGTCAGCGACAATGAGCGTGCCGGGTCGCGATAGCTTTATGGACCACTGGAGATATTCCGGATAGCTGGCTTTATCGGCGTCGATGAAGATGAAATCGAACGGAGCGTTTTGTTCTTGTGCAAGCGCAGTCAGCGATTCTGCTGCCGGACCGATGCGGAGGTCCACTTTGTTTGCAAGACCCGCGAACTCCAGGTTTCCTATTGCGACCTCAGCGTGGTGCGGATCGAGTTCCAAGGTGACGACGATTCCATTCTCGGGAAGGGCATGAGCGAGCCAGAGGGTGCTGTATCCGCCGAGGGTTCCGATCTCGAGTACGCGGCGAGCGCCAGTCGCGTGGACAAGGAGTTCAAGGAACTTGCCTTGAAGTGGAGTGACATCAATTGCGGGAAGATCGGCTTTGCGATTGGCGTCAAGTGCGGCGTTGAAAGAATCACCGGGAGCGATCAGCGCATCGGTAAAATATTGGTCAACTTGCTTCCAGATCTCTTTTGCTTTTTTGGGCAAGGCTCATCCTCCGGGGATCAGAGGTCAGTCATCAGGACGTTGGGAGTTGATTTCTTTCTACTTATCGCGCGCGACTACAAAGTCGGGAACCCAAAGCAGTGCGCGTTTGAAGTCCGAGTCGGGCAATGGAGCGAGTGCCTGGCGCGATTGCTCCGCATAGCGATCGGCCGCGGCCATGGCGTATTCGACAGAGCCGTTGCGCCGCAAAATCTCGCGAATCTGCTCGCGGCTCACGTATTCAAAGCTGCGATCATCGAGCACGCGCTGAATCGTCTGCCGCTCGCGCGCTGTGCCGTGGTCGAAGGCGTGAATGACGGCGAGCGTGGTCTTGCCTTCGCGCAAATCACTGGCTACGGGCTTGCCAAGGACTTCTTCAGTCGCGGTGAGATCGAGTACGTCGTCGACGATCTGAAAGGACAGGCCAACGGCTCGCCCATACGCTGCCAGCTTTTCCTCTTGCGCTTCCGTTGCGCCGGCCAGCACTGCACCGAGGCGCATCGATGTTGAGAAAAGGCAAGCGGTTTTGCGGAAGATGAGGTCGTAATACTCGGCTTCAGAGACTGCCTTGCCAAGTTTTTGGATCTGCAGCAATTCGCCTTCGACCATCTGCTGCGTCAGCCCGATCAGCAACTCGAGAACGCGGAGATTCTTTTCTTCAAGTGCAACCTTGAAGGCCTGCATGTAAAGCCAGTCGCCGGCGAGGACGCATTTTTCGTTGCCCCAGGTGGTGTTGGGCGACGGGCGGCCGCGGCGGATCGACGCACCGTCGATGATGTCGTCGTGAACGAGTGTTGCGGTGTGCACCATCTCGACGACCGCGCCGAGACGGATGGCGCTTGGTCCGGTGTAGTCGAGCAGATGCGCTGCGAGGAGCAGCAGCGACGGGCGAATGCGCTTGCCGCCGCCTTCACGCAGGTACTCGGCAATTTCGGTGATGGTGCTGACGCTGGAGGCAGCGTCGCGGCCCAACTCCTGCTCAATCGCTACGAGGTCTTCTCGGAGCAGTTCGAAAACCTCTTTCGCCGTTGCTAGTGCCAGGGTGCTCAATGGTCTCCGAGTCTCGCTTATCAATTCGTGCGGTAGTTCGTGAAGGTCAGCTCTACGCCGAGATCTTTGCCCCGCAGGGTAGCCATAATGGCCTGAAGATCGTCCCGGTCTTTGCCCGATATTCTCACAGTATCGCCTTGAATGCTCGCCTGCACCTTCTTTTTTGAGTCCTTGACGATACGCACAATCTCCTTGGCTTTTTCAGTGGGGATGCCCTGCTGGAGGCTGATCTTCTGGCGTACGCTCTGGCCCATCGCCGGCTCGACTTTGCTGTAGGTGAGGTTCTTGAGGGAAACGCCGCGCTTTACGAGTTTCTGGCCGAGGATCTCCTTGATGGCCTCGAGCTTGTACTCGTTCGACGAGGCCAGTTGGATCGCATCGTTGCCTTCAAGATTGATTTCGGAATGGGTATCTTTCAGATCGAAGCGTTGACGGATCTCCTTCATCGCCTGGTCGATGGCGTTGCGCACTTCCTGGATGTCGACTTTGCTGACGATATCGAATGAATTGTCCTGGGCCATGATTCGGTTCCTCAAATGCCTGGGTTGCTGTTGGTTCCGCTCTGCACTGGCGGTGCAACAATATCAGTTTCCCATGTCAGACCGTCAGGTTAAACAACCGGGCGAAGTTTTTGGTGGTTGCAGAGGCGATTTCTTCAGCGGTGATGGCGCGCAATTCCGCGAGCGTCTGCGCTGTCTGAGTGACAAATGCGGGCTCGTTGCGCTCGCCCCGGAGCGTGGCGGGAGCCAGCCAGGGCGCATCGGTCTCGACGAGGACTCCGTTCAATGGCACACGGGCGGCGACGTCGCGCAGAGGCTGCGCCTTGGGGTAGGTCAGATTTCCCGCAAAAGAGATCAAAAAACCGAGATCAAGAGAGCGCCGGGCCTGTTCCCAACCTCCGCCGAAACAGTGCATTACGCCGCCGAGAGCGGTAGAAGCCCAGTGTTCGTCGAGGACTTCGAAGAGGTCGTCCCAGGCATCGGTTTCACCATCCTTCGGCCGGCAATGGATGAGGATGGGCCGCCTGCGCGCTGCGGCGATCTTAAGCTGGGCGATAAGCCCTTCGCGTTGAACGGGATGGGCCGCGCCTTTGTGATAATAATCGAGGCCGATCTCTCCGCAGGCAATGACTTCAGGCTCGGCGAGCAGGCTGTCCAACCTGGCTAGTGCTGCATCGTCGGCATCGACGGCATTGTGCGGGTAGATTCCAGCGCTTGCGTAGAGGCGTGGCATTCCGGGTTTGCCGTTGTATTCGCGACAGATATCAAGTGCCTGATGCATTTCCGACGGGTCTTCGCCGATGCCGATGGATAGGACTGCGCCTACGCCTGCGTCGTTGGCGCGGCGCAGCATCGCCTCGCGGTCTTCCACGTAGCGAGGGCTATCGAGATGCGCGTGGGAATCGATCAGCAAGCATGGGCCTCCACTGAAATCAGGCGACTTGATTCAGGCGCCTGGACTCCAGATATTTGATTCAATTCTCTACTTTAGCCGAGCGCCGAGCGGCACATCTTCGAGGAAGCCAGCCAGCACGGGGGAACCGTCCGGCGGAAGAGATGCGGCGAGCAGCATGCCGTTGGATTCGAGGCCGCGCATCTTACGTGGCGCGAGATTCGCGACGATGACGATCTTGCGGCCAATCAGCTTTTCGGGCTCGTAATACTGCGCGATTCCGGCGAGGATCTGACGCTTCTCGTAGCCAAGGTCCACCTCGAGACGCAGCAGTTTGTCGGCTTTCGGAATGCGCTCTGCAACAAGAATCTGGGCGACTCGCAGCTCCACTTTCGCGAAGTCGTCAATCGTGATGTGCGCCGGAAGCATCGGCGCCGTCGGAGGGTCCTGGTTAGCACTCTTCGAGTCAAGGGGCTGGTTGGCAGGAGCTTCCGCAGGTGTCGAAGAGAGGCGGCTGCTGGCGAGCTCGGAAGGCACGGAATGGACGTGTGCAGTATCCACCGGCTTTTCGGGATTGCTTGGGGCGGTGGTGACGGGCGTCGTCGCGGTTCCTGCTGGACCGTCCTCAGTGCTTGCGGGCGACTGCACGGACGTAGCTGCCGGAGCATGCTTTAAGGTCGCGTCCAATAGTGGCGAGCTTGGGTCAGGGTTGATGCCAAGAGCCGACATGGGCGCTTCCGGCGCTGACTTCTCTGCGCTCTGTCTAGCGCTGGCGGCTTCTACGGCGTCTTTGTTGTTCTCATCTTCCAGATTCTGCATACGGGCGATCGCATCCTTTTCAGCGCGGGGAAAGAGTGGGGACGGCTCTCCGAATCGGGTGCCGGGCTTCAATCCGCCCCACGCGAGGTCGGTGAGAAACGCCTGCTTCGCAGCGTCGGCAATGTTGCCTTGCCCAAGCTGCTGCCACACCTTGGATGCCGCATCGGGCAGGATGGGATAGACAAGCGCGGTAATTACACGGATGGCTTCGGCGGCAGTGGAGAGGACGCGTGCCTGCAACGCCGTTTGATCAGCTTCAGAGCGGTCGGCTGGCTTCTTCCAGGGAGCGTTGGCGGTGAGGTAGCCGTCGGTCTCCGCGACGAGATTCCAAAGGATTTTCAGGGCCTCAGAGAAATTCAGCTCGTCGAAGAGTGGCCCAAACTGGGCAATCGTGTTTGCTGTGCTTTGGCGCAAGGCAGTCTCGGCCGGAGTGACTGCGCCGGCTTCCGGCACTACTCCGCCGAAGTATTTGTGGACCATGTTGACGACGCGGCTGACGAGGTTTCCGTAGCCGTTGGCGAGGTCGCCGTTGTAGCGCTGCACCAGTGCGTCGAAGGTGAAGTTGCCGTCCTGGCCGAAGGGGATTTCGCGGAGCAGGAAATAACGCAGGGCGTCTGCACCGAGGACTTCGCGTACGGTGTCGGCGCGCACGATGTTGCCGCGCGACTTCGACATTTTGCCCTGATCGAAGAGGAGCCAGCCGTTTGCCTTTACGGATCGCGGCACTGGGATTCCGGCGGCCATCAGGAAGGCCGGCCAATAAACGCAGTGGAACCGGCTGATTTCCTTGCCGATGAGGTGAATGTCCGCCGGCCAAAACTTCGCGAATCGAGCTTGGTCTGCCGGATCGTCTGACCCGTAGCCGAGCGCGGTGATGTAGTTGGCCAGGGCATCAAGCCAGACGTAAACCACGTGCGTCTCATCGCCCGGCACTGGGATTCCCCAGGTAAAGCTGCTGCGGCTGATCGAGAGATCCTTAAGCCCGCTGCGGACGAAGGAGATGACTTCGCGCCGCGTCGACTCCGGCTGCATGAAGCCGGGATTTTCTTCGTAGAATTCGAGGAGCTTGCGTTCAAAGGCCGAAAGCTTGAAGAAGTAATTCTCTTCGCTCACAGTCTCGGTAATGCGTCCGCAGTCGGGGCAGGGTGTGCCTGGAGGAACATCGACCCAGGCTTCGTCGGAGACGCAATATTGGCCGGTGTAGGAACCTTTGTAAATAAAACCGCGATCGCGGAGGGTGGCGAAGAGCTTTTGCACGCCGCGCTTGTGGCGCGGTTCTGTGGTGCGGATGAAGTCGTCGTAGGTGAGCCCGAGGCGGTCCCAATGGGCTCGAAATTCGCCGGCAATCTTGTCGGCAAAGTCTTGCGGCGTGCAGCCGGTCAGCTTGGCGGAGCGCTCGATCTTTTGCCCGTGCTCGTCAGTGCCGGTCAGAAACCAGGTATCGATGCCCAGAGCCCGTTTGCGACGGGCGATCGCGTCGCAGACGATGGTGGAATAGGCGTGGCCGAGGTGCGGGCGCGCATTCACGTAGTAGATGGGCGTGGTGAGGTAAAACCGGGATGAGCTGGGATCGGGCTTTGCCATGGAGTCCGTGGGCTTTTTCTGGTTCAGGGTGAAGACATTCCAGAAGCAGCATCCTCTTCATCTTACGGCATGCGGACTGCCCAGCTTTTTACTTCCCGGCATCGATATCCAGCGAATCGCCGGTTGCGTGATCGGTGATCTGGAAACGTAGAAAGTCGTGGATTGCGGCTTGCGCGACGGGGTCATCGGCTGCAATGCTGACACGTCCTCCGCTATCGACGGCGTGGTACTGGAAGTGGATCTTTCCCTTCAGCAGCTGCATGGTGGTCACACCCGGCGGAATTACATCGTGCACAAGCATCGGCGCGGAATAGTCTCCCCCACCAAAGGCTTTGGTGATATGCGCAAGATGCATCCGGACGGCTTCGACATTCACTAAGTCTTTGGGATCGTTTGCCGTGACCTCAATGGATCCGCCTGCCTCTGTGAGTCGAAAGTGATGCGTGGTCTTGTCATGCGGAAAGCCCATGGCGTGGTCGCCGTGGTTCTCGACGCTTGCGTGGTGATCATCGGAGGCCATGTGCGACGCGTGCATGGGGCAAGGCTGTTCTTGAGACGACGGTGACTGGGCCCGCAATTGAGGGGCCGCCGCAACCAGGAACATTGGAATGAGTATGCTTATAAAACCGTTCATTTCCGTTTCTTCCTCCTCAGTGGTTCTCGAATCGCGGTTGCCGGGACGGGGGCAGCGCTGAGCGAATGTAGAAGAAATGCCTTTTCCCCGGATCGACTCTGAGCGATTCTGGAGCGCCATTCGCTGACCATTGCTTCCATATACTTCTGTGTCTGCTGCAACTCGGCAATGCGCTCATGGAGCGCATCAAGTTTTTCCTGAAGCATCCCGAGAACGCGCCTGCACGGGGCTCCGCCACGGTCCCGGATACGAAGAATCTCGGCGAGCTCTGGCAGGGTGAATCCAAGCTGCAGGGCGTGGCGCACGGTCTTCACGCGCTCCAGACTGTCTGGCGGATACATGCGATACCCTGACGCGGTCCGCGGCGCCGTGGGAAGGACGCCAAGCCTCTCGTAGTGTCGTAACGCATCCGTACTGATGCCGACGGCGCGCGCCAGCTCCCCGGAACGGAATGCCCTCGGCTTCTCGGTCATGGCAGAAGTATGAACCCTGGAGCCGGTTCCAGGGTCAAGCGATTTCTTTCGAGAATCCCCAATCCGCATGCAATCGCGGGCGAGAAGCGGTGTCTTTTGTCGCGTTACTGACGTTCTGGAGTTGGGCATTTACAAGGTCAACGTCTGCTAGAATCAGCGTTGATAATCAAGGATTTCCGAGGCATTCACCCGTGTATCAGGAATTGAAGAACCAGCTTGAGTCGCATCTGCGCGATGTGCTCAAAGCCAAGTACGACCTGACCGTCGAGAACATTCCGCTGGAGACGCCGCCGGATTTGAAGTTTGGCGAGTTGGCGACACCGATTGCCTTTGAGCTTGCCCGCAAACTGCGCAAGGCGCCCAAGGTGATCGCGCAGGAGATTGTGGACGCTCTTGGTACACCGCGCGGCTTTGCGTCGTTTGAGATTGCAGGCGCGGGCTACATCAATGCGCATCTCGACCGCGTGGTGGCGGTGCGGATGATGACGAGCGGCGAAGATTCCGAGCCGCTGAAATCCGAGATACACGCGCTTGTCGAGCACACCAGCATCAATCCCAACAAAGCGGCGCATATCGGGCACCTGCGCAATGCGATCCTGGGCGACACATTCGTGCGGCTGCTGCGCGCTGCGGGACGCCAGGTCGCAGTGCAGAACTACATCGACAACACGGGTGTGCAGGTTGCGGATGTGGTGGTTGGATTCCTGCATCTTGAGAAGAAATCGCTGGCGGAAGTGCGCACGCTGATTGAGGATCTGGAACTGCATTTCCAGCGCGTCGACTTCTACTGCTGGGATCTTTATGCGCGTACTTCGCAGTGGTACACGAACGGCACCAACGAAGAGAACGAGGAGCGCAAGAAGCTTCGTTACGCGACATTGCACGAGATTGAGCAGGGTGGCAACGAGACGGCCAACGTTGCCGATTTGATCTCGACAGCGGTGTTGAAGCGGCATTTGGAGACGATGCTGCGACTCGGCATCGAGTATGACTTTCTGCCGAGAGAGAGCGAGATTCTGCACCTGAACTTCTGGGCGCTGGCCTTCGAACAACTCAAGCAGAAGGGTGTGCTGTACTTTGAGACCGAGGGCAAGAACAAGGCTTGCTGGGTGATGTCGCGGACGGGAGATTCGCAGGCATTGGGTGAGATTGACGAAGACGCGAAGGTCATTGTTCGTTCCAATGGAACCGTGACGTATGTCGGCAAGGATATTGCGTACCATCTCTGGAAGTTCGGTTTGCTCGGACGCGATTTTGGGTACCGGAAGTTCTTCACTTACCCCGACCACGAGTGCTGGATCTCGGCGGTGAAGGGCGAGGAACCGCATCCGCACTTTGGCGACGCACAGGCCATTTACAACGTTATTGATTCGCGCCAGTCCGATCCTCAGGCCAACGTCGTGCAGGCGCTCCGCGGCATGGGCTACACCGAGCAGGCGGATCACTACACGCATTTCGGCTACGAGATGGTCGCGCTCACGCCGCGCTGCGCTGCAGAGCTTGGCTATGAAGTTTCGGAGGAAGACCGCGCGCGTCCGTACATCGAAGTTAGCGGCCGCAAGGGATTCGGCGTGAAGGCTGACGACCTGATCGATAAGCTGATCGCCGCAACGCGGTTTGAAGTGGATACGCGCCAGACATCGCGCGATGAGCAGGAAAGGCAATTGATCGCCGAGCAAATTGCGATCGGCGCATTGCGCTACTTCATGCTGAAATTCACGCGCAATTCCGTCATTGCTTTCGATTTCAGGGATGCGCTGAGTTTCGAGGGCGAAACGGGTCCGTACATTCAGTACGCGGTCGTTCGTGCACGCAATATTTTCCGCAAGGGGTCGATTACGCCGGAGGCGGTGTTGCGCGAATTCGCGGGTTCGGATCCGGGCGCTTTCCTGATTGGCGAAGGCGGCGAGGACATCTGGTCGCTCTGGTTTCGCGCCGGGCGGCGATCGGCGGTGCTGGAGCAATGCATTGCCACCTCAGAGCCGGCGTA
Source organism: Occallatibacter sp. (assembly GCF_049582745.1). Taxonomy (GTDB): domain Bacteria; phylum Acidobacteriota; class Terriglobia; order Terriglobales; family Acidobacteriaceae; genus Telmatobacter. Next base: position 186,909 of record NZ_JBAUUO010000067.1, on the reverse strand, counting down.
CCTTGCCAAGCATGCATTCCAGCTGGCGCAGGAATTCAACAACTTCTACCACAAGCATCACGTGCTCACGGAGTTGGATCCCGAGCGTCGCACGTTTCTGCTGGCCACGGCGGCAATCGCGATGCGGGAACTCTCCATCGTGCTCGATTGGCTTGGCATTGAAAGCCCTGAAGCAATGTAGTACCCACGTAACACCGGTGTAGCCTGCGTCACAAGCAGGTCTTCGGGCAGCGGGAGTATATTGCTCGACGGTTAGAGATAAAAGGTCAGGGTATGAACAACTCTGTTGTGCAAACACATATGCTCCTCCCCATTGAAGAAATTGCGCGGAAACTCTCGCTTTTGCCAACAGAATATGAGCCCATCGGCGCATACGGCGCGAAGCTCAACCTGGATCTGCTGGACAACCCGGCGTTTCCGGTTCGCGGCAAGCTGATTATTGTTACGGCCACGACACCGACGACATCGGGCGAAGGGAAGACGGTGGTATCGATCGGTCTTGCGCAGGGGCTGGAGCGAATCGGCTGCAAGTCGATTCTGACTTCGCGTGAGCCGTCGCTGGGACCGGTCTTCGGCATGAAGGGCGGCGCGGCGGGCGGCGGGCTTTCGCAGGTGGAACCGAGCCAGAAGATCAATCTGCATTTCCATGGCGACTTTCACGCCATCACTTCGGCGCACAATCTGCTGGCGGCGATGATCGATTCGCATCTGTTTTTCGGAAACGCGCTCGATCTTGACCCCACGCAGATTACCTGGCCGCGCGCGATGGATATGAACGACCGCGCACTGCGGCGCATTGAAGTGAGCCTTGGCGCGAAGGGGGACGGCGCCAATCGCGGCACCGGTTTCGTGATTACCGCCGCTTCCGAGATCATGGCCATCATGGCGCTGGCGTCAAGCCGCGCCGATCTGCGGCACCGTCTCGATGCCATCGTGGTGGGGCAGTCGCGCACAGGGAGACCCGTTACGGCGGCAGACCTGGGCGCAACTGGCGCGATGCTGGCGCTGCTTGACGATGCGATCAAGCCGAACCTGGTGCAGACGACCGAGGGCACGCCGGCGCTGGTTCACACCGGGCCTTTCGGGAACATTGCGCATGGGACATCGAGCATCCTGGCGCACAAGATGGGCGTGCGGCTCGCCGATTACGTGGTGAACGAATGCGGCTTTGCGGCAGACCTGGGCGCGGAGAAGTATTTCGATATCGTGATGCGCACTTCGGGCATTCGGCCCGCTGCCGCGGTGCTGGTGGTGACCGCGCAGAGTCTGCGCGCGCAGGGCGAAGGCAAGCTGGAAGCGGGCTTTGGCAATCTTGCGCATCATGTCAAAGCGCTGCGTGGATACGGCGTGCCGATCGTGGTCGCGATCAATCGCTTCCCGGCGGATACGGCCGAGGACCTGGAGATGATTGCGACGGAGTGCTCACTGCAGGGCGTACCGTGCGCGCTGGTTGAGGCCTTCGCCAAGGGAGGCGAGGGTGCGGTCGAACTTGCGCACAAGGTGGTTTCCGCGATCGAGACAAATCCCATTCCGGAGATTCAGCCGGTGTACGCGCTTGACGATGCACTGGACGTGAAAATTCTGAAAGTGGCCATCCAGGTATACGGCGCGGATGGAGTGGTGCTGAGCGAGACGGCGCGCACTAAGCTGGAACGCTACGCCAGTTGGGGCTTCGGGCGGTTGCCGGTGTGCATCGCGAAGACACAATACTCTCTGACCGACGATCCCAAGCGCATGGGAGCGCCGACCGGGTGGACGCTGAACATCAACGACGTTTCGCTGTCGGCCGGCGCGGGGTTTGTGGTGGCCGTCTCGGGCAACATGATGCTGATGCCGGGATTGCCGAGCCATCCACGGGCGATGTCAATTGACGTGGACGACGACGGAAAGATTGTCGGCGTTTAGGGCCAGGTACCAGGCTGGTCGCGAGCGGGTTTTGCCGGGGACCCCTATTATCCCCCCTCTTAGGATAAACACCCTGTTTTCAATGGTCTGGAGGGCGGATGCGTTCCAAAGAATGCTGTTGACTGGGTTTAGCTGTAGAGGTTTCTTCTCAAAGGACTTACGGGCTCCTGCGATCCTCGCGACCGCGCGATCGCGGCTCGGCAGGGGCACGCAATCTTGACCGCAGCGCAGACATTGTTTGCCGCTATTCCGACTTGCAGTTCCAAGGATACCGAAAGTCCGCATAAAACTCTGCAAAATGGAGGTCGTTGCAAGTTGCTGGATTTACGCAGCTTGTGAAGAAAGTTCGCGGGAGGGGTCTTGACAAGTTTCGTCCCATTCGTCCGTCGAGCCGTCTAGGCTTGACCTTCCAGAAAGATCAACCGCAGGTCTTTCGACTCCCTGTGGTCGCTCAGGATGACGAAATTGTATTTGGAGGGTGGCTTTACCACCCATGCTTGACTGCGCGGGATGGATGAATCCCACTCATGCGCAAAGGCGCGCATGAATGGGGCACCCAGTTTGTGATTGTGAGCGGGCCACCTGCCGTTCGGGCCACCCCTACGGGCTACATGATTGTTTATGGTTGTTTTTCCCAGGGCGCCCCCGCGCATCGCCGGGATTGCCCTGGGCTATTTTCGTGTCGTCCCTCCGGGACGGGAGCGGTCGAAGAAATTGTTACCGCGATCTTGTGATCGTCGGCTCCGGCACGTCGCTCAGGCGGGATTCCGTGTACTTGGCTGGGTGGAGGTCGTGGGATCCTACGTCCCAAAAGCGGGACATGGGGCACCCGGCCCCGTTCGCTCAGAATGACAGCGCATGATTGAGAAGGGCCGTTAACGGGACGTCGAGAAAGCAAAAGCAGATTCTTCGCTCACCACCCCCAGACGGAAGTGCGTCTGGGGCCCCGTTCGCTCAGAATGACAGCGTCAACGGGGCTCAGAACGACACCCGTCAACGGGGCTCAGCAATGACAGCGTCAATGGGGCTCAGCAATGACAGCATCAATTGGGTTCAGAATGACAGCGTCAATGAGGTTCAGAATGACAGCGTCAATGGGGTATTGAGCCAAAGGAGGCGGCAGGAAGACAGCAGAGCCCTCTAACCTCCGGCCCTTCATTTTGTTGTTGCAGCCCACGGGCATGTATACTTCGACCTCTCCCACGGATCATCATGTTTTGCATTCATTGCGGCGCGCCGAATCCCGAGAATGCCTCCTTCTGCAGTGCTTGCGGAAAGGAGATCGGTGCGCCTGCGACTCCTTCAGCTTCGGCGGAGGCTGCTCCGCGCGCTCCTGGTAGGGCGGAAGAATCATCCGGGAATGCAACAGGACAATTCGCGCCAGGACAATTCGGGACAGTACAGGGCACAACAGGACTGGGCGCGACAGGACTGGGCGCGACAGGACATGGCGCGACAGGGCAAGGCTTGCCTCCGATAGCGTTGCCGGCCGAACCGGCGGCAAGGCCGCAGCCCGAGGCGCAATTTCAGCCGCCTTCACCGCCACAGGCGCAGTATCTGCCACAGACACCGGCACAGTATCAACCTGCCGTCGCTGGAAAAGGCAAACCGGTTTTATGGGTTCTGGGCGGCTTCGCCGCTTGTCTTCTCATCGTGATTGCGGTGGCCCTGGGCTCTCGACTGAATCAGAATTCGTCCGGATCGGGGACTGCCCGTGAGAATGTGGCCCCGGACTCTGCGCCAACTGCTGCGCCCACCACGTACACTGCCCCGGCCCCCGCACCAGACCCTACGCCGGCGCCAGCGCCAGACACAACGGCGGCGCCCGTGAGTGCTCCCGTTCAAGCGGCTCCGTCGCCTGCTGCCGCCGCTCCGCAAAATCCGATTGTCGGCGACTGGAAGGCAACGACGTTTATCGGCAGCACGATTGGTCTCCACCTGGGCGCGGACGGGCGGTACATCTTGAATCCCGGCTCGGATGAAGGAGTTTATTCGTATAGCAGCGGCGACGGAACACTTCGACTGCAATCGAATTCCTTCTTCTCAGAAGGAATCATGGTCTGGAGTTGCCAGGTGTCGGGCGATACGTTGAGCTGCGTCGATCCGAAGGGCGCTGGACACGTTTACAACCGCATGCGGTAACAGGCGTGCGGTGGACGAAAGGCTAAGACGCTGTTTCAAAAAATGCCCGAGTGGATTGTGCGCGAATCCTTCAGGGGTTAAAGGCTGCGGAAAAAGTCCCGAACGAAAGGCGAATTCAGCATGGGATTGCTTGGCAGGGGCTGAAGCCCGACTTATTCTGCTGACCTTATCGGCCCGGCTAAAGCCGTGCCCTTGTTACAAAGCTTCTTCGGTTGAGTTTTTCCGCAGCCTGTAAAACCCCTTATTTCATAGGCTCTTTTCGGCCCGCGACCCATCAATGGGTTCCCCGAGCTGTGCCCTTGTTACAAAACCGGTTTTTGAAACAGGCTCTAAGACGCTCCACAGTCACCGATGTCGCGTTGCGCCAGCCAAGACGATGAGAATAGGAGAGGCGATCTGCGTTTCCCACCCACCCAAGCGGAGCTTGGATGGGGCACCCTCGGTTTGTGCTTATCTGAATTTACAGGGCTGGCTATCGGGATTGCGGGAGAGGCCAGAGGAAGACTTTGCCGTCGGCGCCGCCGGAGGCGAGCATGCGGCCGTCGGGACTGAACGCCACGGAGTTTACAGCGTCGGAATGACCGGAAAGCGTGCGCACCTTGTCTCCTGAAGACACATCCCACAGCTTGATGGTGTGATCTTCGCTGCCGGAAGCGAGCAGGCGGCTGTCGGGGCTGAAGGCGATATCGCGCACCGTGGCAGCATCGTTGATTTCGCGCAATTCCTTTCCTGAAGACACGTCCCACAGGGTAATGGTGGCGCTGTTGTTGGCAATTGCCAGCACGTGTCCGTCCGAACTGAAGATGGCGGCTCGCACCCAGAGGAAGGTCCCGGCCAACGTGCGCACTTCGTTGTCCGACTGCGCGTCGAGCAGGCTGATGGAATAGTTTGTGCTCTCGGCCTCCATCAGCTTGCTATCGGGACTGAAATTCGGGCTTGTATAGCCGGGGAGCCGGCGCAGCTCGTTTCCTGAAGCTGGGTCCCACAGCCGGAGGCCGATCTCATTGCCTTCCCGCTTGTTGATGGTGGCTGCCAACAGGCGGCCGTCTGAGCTAAACGACGCCGGACCGACGAAATCCGCATCGCCGGCCAGAACGCGTATCTTGTTGCCGGAGGCTGCGTCCCACAATATCAGGCCCTTTCCCGAAGAACCTCCCGATGATGCCAGGGTGCGCCCATCCGGGCTGAAAGCCACCCAGGACGTATTGTTGTAACTGTTAAACGTGCGCAGCCACTGGCCGCTAGCCGCGTCCCACAGCTCCACACTTCCGTCGGAGCCACCAATGGCGAGCTGGCGGCCGTCCGGGCTGAACGCCATGGAATCGATAAAGCCGATCTGCATCGCCAGCATTTTCGGGCGCCCGCTGCGAAGATGGATAAAAACCAAGCCGCCGATCAACAGCACAGCAATGGACGCCGCAACGGCTATCACTTTAGTGCGACTGCTGGTGTGAGCCATCGGAGGCGCAGCAATGGCGGGCGCGGGCGGAACGGGTGGTGGTGTGGGCAAGGCGGCAGGTGTGGGAATGGCTGGGGCAAGAGGCGGCGGAACGGGCGGCGGGGCTGTGGGCGTTTGGGGGAGCGGCTGGGCAACCAGCGGTTGGGCAACTGGGGCCGGCGTTACGGGGTCTGCCGGCTGCGCGGGATTGACAACAGGTTTCCCGCACTTCCGACAAAACTTCGCGACGTCGGGGTTGGGGTTACCGCAATAGTTACAGAACATTCGACTCTCGTGATTCGAGCAGAATCATACCTTGGAGAAGAAGAGGACAACAACGAGATTCCCGCGCGCTCCCGCGGTGGATCCCGCTCAAGCGCACAAGGCGCGCATGAATAGTTACGCGGTTGTGGCCGCGGCCTGCTGGAGCGGAACTTTGCAATCGGGCGCCCGGCGGATTCGCTAATCGAGACGACGTGTATAGAAGAGACCAGACTGCGCTCCCTGGATATGGGAGAGTCGGAAGGGAAGAGTGTGAGCAGACGATGGAATAAGCCGAACGCGAAAAGAGACTTCCCAGAGCAGGCGGATCGGTTCTTACGCGCAACACAACAGCAACATGGCAGGCAACTGCCGAAGGAAAATCAGTGAATATCGCATTGTCGTTAGCTTTAACCGGGGTCATGAGCGTAACGGGGCTCGCGCAGGCAAATTCGCAAACGCAGGCATCCGATCGCCATGAAGACCGCGCACCCGCATATCGTGTCCGCATGATCAGCCGCACGGTTGAGGCAGTTAATTACGAGCACCGTGGCAGAAGCACAAAGCTGGATTTTGCCGGTACCGACCTGATGCGCTCTGCCAGTGGCGAAGCCAAAGTGGACAGCAAACGCGGATCCATCGCGATCGAAGCGAAATTCAACAATCTCGACAGGCCGACAAGCTTTGGCAGCGAGTATTTGACCTACGTCCTCTGGGCAATCTCGCCCGAGGGTCGCCCTGTGAATCTCGGCGAAGTTCTGGTTGGCGACAACAGCCGCAGCAAACTGAATGTGACTACAAACCTCCAGGCATTCGCTCTCATCGTTACTGCGGAGCCCTACTATGCTGTTCAGAAGCCCAGCAATGTGGTGGTGCTCGAAAACGTCGTTCGCCCCGACACGCGCGGAACAACAGAAGAAGTTCACGCCAAGTATGACCTGATGGAACGCGGCGGCTATCTGCCCACCGGATACAAAATCGATCCGATTGTATTGAATGCCCACTTGCCGCTCGAATTCTACGAAGCACGCAACGCGATGCGCATCGCCAAATCAGAGGGAGCCGAGCAGTACGCCGACGAGAGCTATGGCCATGCGGCTAAGCTGATGGACACCGCCGATCAGTACGCGATCGACAAGCATCATAACAACAAGCAGCTCATTGCGATCTCGCGTGAGGCAGTTCAAACCGCCGAAGACGCGCGGACAATCGCTGTGAAGAAGATGGACGAGGCTCGCAACCACGAGGAGCGCCAGGATTCCGCCGATGCGCTGGCGAATTCGCAAGCGCAAACGGACGACGCAACGCGCCGCACTGAACGCGCCCAGGCTGACGCTGCCAACGCGCAATCCGATGCGGTTCGGGCCCGGTCAGAGACCGCACAAACGAAGATCGACATGGCGGCGAGCCAGCAAGCATCTGCCAACGCCGTGGCCGACGCACAGGCGGATGCCACGCTCGCCGACAACAATGCGCAACAGTCTGCAACCAACGAAGCAAACTTGCGCGCGCAGAGAGACAGCGAGCGCCAGACCTCGGCGGATGCGCTAGCTCAGACTCAGGCGCAAGTTGACGAGGCCAATCGCCTGCGAGACAAGGCTCAGGCCGGCCAAGTGAATGCACAGATCGAAACGAACCATGCACAATCTGACTCGGCACAGGCCAGGCTGGACATGGCGGCAAGCCAGGCGTCTTCAGCACATGCCGTGTCAGAAGCGCAAGAAGATGCTGCGAAGGCCAATCGCCACGCGCAACAAGCCGACAGCGACAAGGCTGAAATGCGTACCCGCCTCTCAACGCAACTGAATCTTATTCTTCAGACGCGGGACAGCGCACGCGGCCTGATCGTCAACATGTCCGACGTTCTGTTCGATACAGGCCGTTACACCCTGAAGCCCGGAGCCCGCGAGAAGCTCGCCAAGGTTGCCGGGATCCTGCTTGCTTATCCTGGCATCAACGTCCAGGTTGGCGGCTACACCGATAACGTGGGCAGCGACGACATGAACCAGGTGCTGTCAGAACACCGCGCGGGCTCGGTGCGCGATTACCTCGTCGAATCCGGCGTCAATTCCAATGCGGTTACCGCCCAGGGCTATGGCAATACCCAGCCAGTCGCCACGAACGATAACTCAACGGGCCGCCAGCAGAATCGCAGGGTCGAACTGGTAGTTTCCGGCGACATTATCGGCACCGCTGTGAATGCGACCACAGGGAGCCTCCGCTAGATCCCACGTAGCTTTAAACATCCACATAGCTTTAGACAAGGATGCGCGGACTCACTCATTGAGTCCGCGCATTTTTGTTTCGGTCCAATATTCATTTCACCGAGCCGCAGTCATTTTTTATCCTTCGTAGCTGCGGACCCATTCGAGGATGGAGCGGACGGCGACGCCGCTGGGGCCTTTGGCGATGAAGGGCTTTTTGTCTTCGATCCAGGCGAGGCCGGCGATGTCGAGGTGGATCCACGGGGTGTCTTCGGCGAAAGCGTGGAGGAACTCGGCTGCGGTGATGGCGCCACCCCAGCGGCCGCCGGTGTTTTTGATGTCGCCGATGTCGCTGCGGATCATGTCGTAGTACTCGTCGGAGAGTGGGAGGCGCCAGAATTTTTCGCCGGAGGTGGCGAGGCCTGCCTGGAATTTTTCGATGGTGGCGTCGTCGTTGGAGAAGGCGCCGGCATTGATCATTCCCAGGGCGACGACACAGGCGCCGGTGAGGGTAGCGGCATCGATGAGGTGGGTGGCGCCGAGGCTGCGGGCGTAGGTAAGGCCATCGGCGAGGACGAGGCGTCCTTCGGCATCGGTGTTGATGATCTCGATCGTCTTGCCGGGCTTGTCACCGAGGGACATGGCCGTTTGAATGTCGCCGGGTTTCTGAGCCTTGCCGTCGGGCATGTTCTCGGCGGAGCAGACGATGCCGATGACGCGGACGCGGGGCTTGAGCAGGGCGATGGCGCGCATGGCGCCGACCATGGCAGCGCCTCCGGCCATGTCGTACTTCATTTTCTCCATGTTGTCGGCGGGCTTGATGGAGATGCCGCCGGTGTCGAAGGTGATGCCCTTGCCGACGAGGCCAAGGACGGGGCCTTCGGTGACGCCTTCGGGCTCGTACCTGAGGACGATCAGGGCCGGCGGTTCTTCAGACCCCTGGGAGACGCTCCAGAAGGCGCCCATTTTTAGCTCGTGGAGTTTGTCGGTGGAATAGACCTCCGACTTCAGGCCGACTTCGGAGGCCATTTTCGCGGCGCGTTGTCCGAAGACGGTGGGGGTGAGCTTGTTGCCGGGCTCGTTGACGAGGGAGCGAGCGAAGTTCTGGCTTTCGCCGACGATGACGCCTTGGTTGAAGGCTGCCTGGATGGCGGGCTGATCCGATGTTGTGGGGGCGGCGAGAGTGAAGGAATGGACGCTGACGTCTTTGCGCTCGCTGCGGTAGGTGTCGGGGTCGAAGTCGCCGACGATGGCGCCTTCGGCGGCGGCGCGCGCGCAGGTCATTGCATGGAGCGGCCCTTCGGAGCCGTTCTCTGGCAACGCGAAGACGAGCTCGCGGATGGCGCGGGGCTTGGCGCAGCGGACGGCGGTTCCGGCGGCATTGCGGACGGCGTGGACGGTGGCTTTGGCTTTTTTGCCGAGGCCTACGATGACGAGGCGCTTGGCTTTTAGTCCGGCTGGGGCATGGAGGAGCAGGGTTTCGTTAGCTGCGGCTTTGAATTCGCCTGTGGAGAGGACGGCTGCGGCGGCGGCGCGGACGGCCGCATCGCTGGTGAGGAGGACTGGCTCGGGCTTGACGTCGGGTCCTTTGGCGGTCTGCGTGTCGATGGCGGTGACGGCGAGAAGTTCGGTTTCGATCTGGGCGAGGAGAGAGAAGGAAAGGGCTGTCTGCATACAGGATCATTATTTCATTGCGGGGCGGAGTGGATTGCAAGGTCCATAAGTGAGACACCAGCGCCAGGGCAATAGAATGTTGGGCAATTGAAAGGCGCCCATGATTACGATGGAGAAGCTGCGGATCTATGAGAAGTTCAACGGAGACATTGATGGCTTTTCAAGATCCGCGAAACCAAGCGAACGAGAGTCTATCCAAGACGGAGACTGGCGTCTCATTGACGAGCTGCTGCAGAGTCTGACAATTGTCCGATCCGGGTCTGGAAATGCGGAATTTGAAGCGCGAGTTCGCGAGCGGGTAATTAACGCTGCTCAAGACGAGAGTGTGTGCGAGCGTCTGTTGCGGCTCTCAAAACAGAAAACATAGCGAGCAGCGCTCAAGGGCCAACGCCTGATTTCCCCAAGAGCAACCGCAGATGTTTCGACTCCGCTTCGCTGCGCTCAACATGACAGCAGGGTGATTGCTTTCCTAGGTCCCAAAAGGACCTGGCGCACCCGGCAAGCTCTTGGCTAGAACCCCCGAAGAACAACCGCAGATGTTTCGCTGCGCTCAACATGACAACCGCAAGGGGAGTCTCGGATCGAGGTGGGGGGAGCGTCTAGAGCCGGGCGCTAGCGGCCCATTTTGTGTTTGCTGGCGTTGATGGCGGATCTTGCCTCGCGGTCGGCTTCGCGGCGTTTCTCGGTTTCGCGCTTGTCCCAGTCCTGTTTGCCCTTGGCGACGGCCAGTTCGCACTTGACCCGGCCATTCTTGAAGTAGAGGCGGGTGGGGATGAGCGTATGTCCCTTGATCTGCGTCTTTGCCATGAGCCGCCGGACCTCTTCTTTGTGCATCAGCAGCTTACGTGTGCGGGTCTCGTCGTGGTTGGATATATTGCCGTGTGAATAGGGTCCAATATGCAAATTCAGCAGGAAGGCTTCGCCGTCTTTGATGAGGCCGTAGGAGTCCTTCAGATTGGCTTTTCCTTCCCGGATGGACTTGACTTCGGTTCCGCGGAGGGAGACGCCCGCCTCGAATTTCTCGAGAAGGAAGTAGTTGTGGCTGGCGACGCGGTTGTGGGCGGCATCGCGCTCGCCGGAGGCCACAGGATCGCGAGGCTTGGCCTTTTTCTCCGGTCCGGGGGTGTCGCGGGGTACGATAGTGTGGCTGGTTTGGCGCGGCATGGGGGGAAGTCCCTTAAACTTTCATCGTAGCATCGTAACGCTAACCCCCATATTGCAGTGGGGCTTTGCTAGAATGAGGCAGCGTTTTGGTAGGAAGCACCAATATCGGAAAATGCGTAGTTGCTGGCGTCGAGAGGGCCATGGCCTGCCCATGTGCGAGTAATGCGGAGGGCCAGTCCTCAGCGATGCCCGGGAGTCCGATGAAAAGCCGCGTTCAATCTACGGCACGGTCCGTCGCCGCCCTTTCGAATCCTCGTTTGTGGATTTTCGTAGTCGGAATTATCGCTCTTCTCCAATTGGGTTCGATACGTGTCTCTGCACAGTCTGCGAACGGTTATTACAAGCAGGGGCAATCTGCCGAGGCGCGCGACGATTTCGATACGGCCTTTCAGAACTATCAGAAGGCGTATTCGAGGTCGCCGAGCAACGCGAGTTATCGAGCGGCCTTCTACCGGGTCCGGTTCACCGACGCGGCGATGCACGTGACGAAGGGGCGCAACCTGCTGGCTGCCGGCAATGAAGAGGGAGCCCTGGTGGAGTTGTTGCGTGCCACAGAGATCGACCCCAGCAACGAGGCGGCGCAGCAGGAGATTGCAAAGATCAGAGCCAGTCACCGACAACAGCCCGCAGTTGAGAACAACCCCTCTCCGATGAGCGCGCAAACGGGGGAGGAGATCAACTCCATCGAATCTCCGGCGCAGTTGAAGCCGATGTCGAATGAGCCTCTCTCGCTGCAGATGGCGCAAGATTCAAAACTTGTGTACCAGGCCATTGGCAAGGCTGCCGGCATCAATGTTCTGTTTGATCCCGACTACATTTCAAAGCGCATCCAGGTTGAGCTGAATAATGTTTCGTTGCTCGATGCGCTGCGGATTGTAGGCACGCTTTCGGGAACGTTCTGGCGGCCGGTCACGCAGAACACGATCTTTGTCGCGCAGAACTCGCGGTCGAAGCGCGCTGAACTCGAAGAGCAGGCAGTGCAGACGTTTTATCTGTCGAATGCATGGCAGCAGAACGATCTGAACGACGTCCAAACCGCGCTGCGCAACGTGATGCCAAGTGCGAAAGTCTACGGTGTTGCGAGCCAGAACGCGATTGTGATGCGGGCTACGCCCGACGAACTGCTGCTGGCACAGAAGCTCGTCAACGATCTCGACAAGGCGAGGCCCGAGGTGGTGGTCGATATCGCTGTGCTGGAAGTGAGCAAGAACTGGGAGCGGAATCTCGGCATTACGTGGCCCAGCAGCGCCAGCGTAGCGATTCAGTCGCCGACTTCGAGCAGTTCTTCATCGACCTGCGCAACGGGCGACACATCGTGTACGTCGAGCACGACGAATACGAATCCCACGCTTTACAACCTGGCCCACCTGAATTCCAACGATTTTGCGGTGACGGTTGGCGCGGCCACGGCGAACGCGCTTCTGACCGACAACAACACCAAGATTCTGCAGAATCCACGGATTCGCGCCGCCGACCAGCAGAAGGCGACGCTCAAGATCGGATCAAAGATACCGATTGCCACGGGTTCGTACCAGACAGGCGCTGCGACCGCTCTGGTGAGTTCGCTGGTGAACACGCAATTCCAGTATCAGGACGTTGGTGTGAATATCGATGTCACACCGACAGTTCACTTTGACAGGGATGTGACGCTCAAGATCAAAATTGAAGTGCTGGCGCAAAGTGGCTCTGTCACCATCAGCGGCGTCACCGAACCAATCCTGAGCCAGCGGGTCGCCGAGCAGACCATCCGCCTGCGCGAGGGAGAAGCGAACATTCTGGGCGGGATCCAGGAGCAGCAGATTCAGGACAACTGGAGCGGGATTCCGGGGCTAAGCTCGATCCCGATTCTGCGTTACCTGTTCGGTTCGAGGGACAAAATCAGACAGGATGACGAGATTGTCTTCCTGGTGGTTCCGCATGTTGTGCGAACGCAGAACCTTACTCCCGACAACCTGCGGCCCATCGATACCGGTCCGGGAAGCCAGGCTGTCGAGCTGCGCCGCATTTCAACCGGCGCAACAGGTATTTCTCAGCCTTCTGTGGCTCCGCCGTCAATGGGGAATCGTCCGGCTTCGGGTGCTCTGCCGGGGCCCAGCGCCGAGGCAGCTGCGCCGGCGGCTCTTGCCCAAATGCGGGCATCCGCGAATGCCGATACTGCAGCGGCTGAGGCAAACGGCGCGGCGACGGCAGCCAGTCCGCCGCCGGGTTCACCCGCATCGGAGGGCCCCGCAGGAAAAGTCAATCTCATGTTGAATTCGCCGGGAACGGTGGTCAACGGCACCACGTTCCAGGTCCCGGTGGTATTGACGGGAGGAACCGACGTATCGTCCGTTCCCTTGCAGATTCAATACGATCCATCGAAGATGACGCTGGTCAATGTGGGGGATGGCGATCTGCTGAATCGCGATGGACAGATTGTGTCGATGGCGCACCGCGACGATGGCGGAAATCTGACGGTGAATGTTTCGAGGCCACCGGGGGCACCGGGCGTGAGCGGAGCGGGCGTGGTTTGCGTCTTAACATTTCAGGCGGTAGCGAAAGGTGAGAGCGGCATCAGCATTACGCGCGCCGGCGCCATGAATAGCACAGGGAAGCCGTTGCAGGCACAGACCTCACAAACCACGATCGTTGTGCAGTAGGAGTATCGAAGGAATGATGGCTCGGCGGCCAATCCGAAGAAGTTCGGAGCGCGGCCTGACCCTGGTTGAGTTGATCGTGACTGTGGCGATTTTGTCGATCCTGGCGTCGGCGGCTATCCCCATTGCGCGGTTCAAGGTCAAGCGGGAAAAGGAGCGCGAACTGCGGCATGACCTGTGGGAGATGCGCGATGCCATCGACCACTATAAAGACGCCGCGGACAAAGGGGCAATCCAGACCAAGGTCGACAGCCAGAATTATCCGCCCGATCTTGAGACGCTGGTCAACGGCGTCGATATCCAGGGCAAGAAGGTAAAGTTCCTCCGCCGCATTCCTGTCGACCCGATGACGGGAAAGGCCGAGTGGGGATTGCACTCGATGCAGGATGATCCGAAGTCGGACTCTTACGGCGGCCAGAGCGTTTTCGATGTGTACTCAAAATCAAGCGGCACGGCACTGGACGGCACAAAATACTCCGATTGGTAGGGTTCTCGCTTGTCCGGCAGGATTCGAATTACGCTCTGGAGAAAATGGCGGTTCGGGACTTCGCATCCGTGGTAACGAGAATGTCGATCGATGTAGGAGAATAGAGGTACAGATGCGCAGCAAAGGAAAACAGGAAGCGGGCTTCACGCTGATGGAGTTGATGATCGTGATGATGATCATCGGCATCCTGACGACGCTTGCCATTCCGAGTTTCAAAGCTGCGATCAAAGCCGCGCAGGAAGCGGTGCTCAAGGAAGACCTGCGGGTTATGCGTTCTGCAATCGACTCCTACACCATGGATAAACAGAAAGCGCCTCAATCGCTTGACGACCTGGTGCAGGATGGGTACCTCAAGGCTATCCCCGAAGATCCAATGACCAAGTCGCGCGACACCTGGAACACGGATGTCAGCGACTCGCTGCACACCCTGGATCAGACCGATCCAGGCATCGACGATGTGCACTCCGGGTCGTCGGAAACAGGATCGGACGGGCAGCCATACTCTGCGTGGTAATGGCGAGGGGAACAGAATGGCTCGTAGAACGATCGGGTTGCTCCTGCTTGGGGGGATGGTCGCGCTGTGTGGCGCGCTGCATGCGGAACCCACCAAGACCATCATCATCAAGGTATTCGACGGAAAGACGGGGCGCCCTGTGGTGCCGACCGGCTACCAGGTGCGCGTCGACCACCTGACCATGCTCCACCCCGATTGGGTGAAGCAGAATGAAGACGGCACTGCCGAACTGACCATTCCCGCCAACGCTCACGAAATGGCGCTCCACCTTGCGTACAACGACTCCATGGATCTTTACGTGAATTGCGACAAGGACAAGAACGCATTTGGCGATGTCTGGTATCTCGTGCCCGAGATCATGTCGAAGGGGATGGTTACTGCGAACGGATGCGGGAAGGCCAAGGCGAATGAAAAGTACAAGACCACGGCAGCGCCCGGCGAACTGATCCTGTTTGTACGCGAGATGAACATGATGGAACGCACCAAGGACTGAGACGCACAGGTTGCGCCGACGCAACGGCGTGTGGAGAACCTCCAATTGGCGCCCGCCCCTTCACCGGCAAATTCAGACTCGTTGCAGTTTGAAGCTTTCTGTCTCTATCGCGCGCTCATGCGCGATCGAGCCTTCGATGAGGATGCCGAGCCGAACCTTGGTGGCAGGCTCTTGTACGTGGGCGAACTGAATGCTCACAGCCGAGCGATGGTGATCGCCGGCAACGTTGCGGGCTGTGCAACGCTTGCTGTCGCCGATGATCCGATGGTGCATAAGCTGGCGATGCGCGATGGCGTGGTTGACTTCGTTGTCAGATCGCTGGACGAGTCTCTGCGCATTTTTAAAAACGAAATTCGCAAGCGGAATGCGGTGGCGGTAAGCGTTACCGCGGCACCATTTGCGGTGGAGCGCGAGATGCTGGAGCGCGGAGTCCTGCCCGATCTGCTTTTTGCGGACCTGCGCGATGAACCGCGGAGAGTATGTCACTTCGGGCCGGGAGAGCAGGGAGTCCATCCTGATACGCCAGATGCGAGCGCCGCCAGAATCAACTGGCAGGTGGAGCAGGCTCCTGCGCGGTGGATGCAGCGGCTCGATGCGATTGCCATTGAGTGTCTTGCGGAGGACAAGCAGGCATCCCGCTGGATTCGCCTCGCTCCGCGTTATTTCGGGCGCACGGAGCAGGGGCACAGAGCGCTTTACTGCGATGCACTCGCTGCAAACGAGATCGTGCGCTGTTTCGGAGAGGCGGTTCGGAGCGGTGCAATCGGAACGAAGGTTGCAATGAGCCTTCGTATTCGCGGCGAGGCGAAGGAGTTTCAGTTCGATTCTGCGGCTAGCGGCTAGTGTGCTTAAAGTCCTTAACGGAAACCGGAAAAGGCAAAAGCAGATTCTTCGCTCACTACCCCCAAACTGAAGTACGTTTGGGGCCCCGTTCGCTCAGAATGACATCGCATGAAGGACGCCGCATATGAATGACACCGCGTATGAAGGACGCCGCATATGAAGGACGGCGCATATGAAGGACGGCGCATGTGGCGCATGTGACGGGAGTGATCTCAGAGTCGGGATATTAGACTGCTTCGATGGCGCTGGATGCTTCGATTCGGATCCAGAGTTCCTTGATGCCGGCGCCGGTTTTGGCGGATACAGGGAGCACTTCATCCAACTCAAAGGTTTTCTTGATGGCCAGAAGGTTTCTCGTGCGCGCGTTGCCGCTGAGGCGGTCCGTCTTGGTTGCGACCACCAGAAACTCGCGACCAGCGTGGCGGAGCCAGTCGACGAGCTTTCCGTCGTTCGGCTGCGGCGGAATGTTGGAGTCAACGAGGCAGACGCAGAGTTTGAGCGGCCCGCGCTCGGCGAGATACGGATCAATGAACTTCGGCCATTCGGCTGAAATGGATTTCGAGATCTTGGCGTAGCCGTAGCCGGGAAGGTCGGCGAAAATAAGTTTGCTTTGCTGGCGTGGATCGAGCAGTGCGAAGAAGTTGATGGCGCGCGTGCGGCCGGGAGTTTGCGAGACTTTTGCGGCCTTCTCGCCTACCAGTGCGTTCAAGAGGCTGGATTTGCCCACGTTGGAGCGACCGAGGAACGCGATCTCCGGCACCGTTGGAGCAGGAAACTGCTCAGCCGCCAGCGCGGAGAGCAGGAATTGCGTGGTGTAGCGCGTCGAAGGCATGCCTATCTCACTTGCAGAGGTCTGGGGAGTGAGGCCTCGCATTTCCTTGAGGATACAAGATCGAGACCGGAATGGCGTGTATGCAGAGCCCGCATGTTGGCGCTACGCCTCAGTGCAAAAAAGTAATGTCGTGCGACGAATGAACCCAAAAACCAACTACGTTGGGAATTAAACCTGCCCTATACTGAGCTCACCGCCACAACTTTTTGGAGTCAACGTGCATACACTCGTTGCGATCTGTCTGTTGGCCGCGACTACCAACGGCCCGGTTGTCCATATCATCAACCTTGAAGAGCCTCCAGTCACACAACCGGCGCTCGTAAAGATTCCTAAAGGCCCCAACAGCCTGACTCTCTACAACGTGAAGGGCGAGCGGGTCGCGGAGTGCCAGAAGAAGGACGACGCGTTTTCGAACTGCAAGGTCGAGCCGGGGTTCACCTTCGACGATGTGATGAATGCGTGGGTACACGCGTTCGAGGATATGCAGGGCAAGTAGGGCATCGACGTTCCCACTCATGCGCAAAGTGCGCATGAATGGGGCATAGTCGGAGTGGGGGCGATGCCGTAAACTGCGCGTTTTACTGCCGAGCGACCTGTCCGGATACGACGTCGGATGATGGCGGGACGGCGGAGAGCACTTCGGCCTCTTGAGGAACGGGCGTGGGTAGCGGGCTTTCGAGCGCCAGCGCGAGCACTTCGTCCATGGTGTCGACGAAGTGGAGCTTCATGGATTTCTTGATGTTGTCGGGTAACTCGGCAACATCTTTCTCGTTGGCCTTGGGCAGGATGACTTGGAAAATTCCCGCGCGCAGGGCGGCGAGGAGCTTTTCTTTCAAGCCGCCGATGGGCAGAACCTTGCCGCGCAGCGTGATTTCGCCGGTCATGGCGATGTCGCGCCGGACGGGGATCTTGGCGAGCGCGCTTGCAAGCGCTGTAGCCATGGTGATGCCTGCGGACGGGCCGTCCTTGGGTATGGCGCCTTCTGGTACGTGCAGGTGGAGGTCGACGTTGCGATAGAACTCGCGGCTGAGCCCCAGGGCCTGTGCGCGTCCGCGGATGTAGGCGAGGGCGGCCTGCGCCGACTCCTGCATGACGTCGCCGAGCTGGCCGGTGATGGTGAGCTTGCCCTTGCCGTCGAGGACCGTGACTTCGGTGGTGAGGATGCTGCCGCCGACTTCAGTCCACGCAAGGCCGGTTACGAGGCCAACTTCGCTCTTCTCGTGGACTTCGGAGTCGCGGAAGCGCGCCACGCCGAGGAATTCGCTGATGCTCGCTGCGGTGATTTCTTCCTTGTGCTTTGCGCCCTTCTTCACAACGCGGCGAGCCACTTTGCGACATACGTTGCCGATCTCGCGTTCGAGGTTGCGGACTCCTGCTTCGCGGGTGTAGTTGCGGATGATCTCGAGGATGGCATCGTCGGTGAAGACGACGTTCTTGTCGTTCAAGCCCGTTTGTCCGCGCTGCTTCTTCACCAGGTATTGCTTGGCGATTTCGAGTTTCTCCTGCTCGGTGTAGCCCTGAAGACGCAGCACTTCCATGCGGTCCTGCAGCGCTGCGGGAACGGTGTGCAGCACATTGGCCGTGGCGACAAAGAGGACCTGCGAGAGGTCGTAGTCCACGTCGAGGTAGTGATCCTGGAAGGTGGTGTTCTGCTCGGGATCGAGAACTTCAAGCAGGGCGGAGGCGGGATCGCCGCGGAAGTCGGAAGCCATTTTGTCGACTTCGTCGAGCAGGAAGACAGGGTTCTTGGTGCCGGCGCGCTTCATGTGCTGGATGATCTGTCCGGGCAGTGCGCCGATGTAGGTGCGGCGATGGCCGCGAATCTCGGCTTCGTCGCGCACGCCGCCTAGAGAGAGGCGAACGAACTTGCGGCCCGTTGCCTTGGCGATGGACATGCCGAGCGAAGTTTTGCCTACGCCCGGAGGTCCGACGAAGCAGAGAATCGAGCCCTTCGGATTTTTGACAAGCTGGCGGACCGCAAGGAATTCGAGGATACGCTCCTTGATTTTTTCGAGGCCGTAGTGATCTTCGTTCAGCACTTTTTCGGCGAAGTCGATGGAGCGTGTTTCTTTCGATTTTTTCTTCCACGGCACTGCGAGCAGCCAGTCGATGTAGTTGCGGCTGACGGTGGATTCGGCCGACATGGGCGGCATGGCTTCGAGCTTCTTGAGCTCCTGGATCGCTTTCTCGAGTGTTTCCTTTGGCATGCCGGCGGCTTCGATCTTTTTGCGGAGTTCGTCGAACTCGCTCTTTTCGCCGCGGCCGAGTTCCTTCTGGATGGCCTTGATTTTTTCGTTGAGGTAGTACTCTTTCTGCGCGCGCTCCATCTGGCGCTTTACGCGCGACTGGATGTTGCGGTCGAGATCGAGTTTTTCGATTTCGATGTCGAGCACATCGGCGATGCGCGCGAGGCGAGCAGCGGGATCGAAGATGCCGAGCAGTTCCTGTTTTTCCTCGATGCCCATTTGCAGATTGGCGGCGATAGTGTCGGAGAGCTTCGCCGGCTCATCCATCCGAACGGTCGCGATGATGGTTTCGTAGTTGAGCGACTGCTGGAGCTTTACATACTGCTCGAACAAGGTGGTGACGCGCTGCATCAGTTGCTCGACGGCCGGTGTCATTTCAAAATCGGTCTTGCCGGTGCGCACGGTGGCGACGAAGAATCCATCCTTGTCGTTCACTTCGGTCGACTTTGCGCGTTCGACGCCTTCGACCAGCACCTTGATGTTGCCGTCGGGCATTTTGACGCTCTGGACAATATTGCAGATGGAGCCGACCTGGTAGATCTCCTTAGCCCTGGGCTCGTCGATGGAGGCGTCGTGCTGGGTGGCGAGAAATATTTTGCGATCGCCATTGAGTGCTTCTTCAAGAGCGCGCACGCTCGAAAGGCGGCCGACGACGAACGGCGTCATCATGTAGGGGAAGATCACCATGTCCCGAATGGGCATCATGGGAAGTTTGCGCGGCTCGCTCTTGTCTTTGGAAGAAGTCATAAATGCACCATGAGTCTTAGACGCGGGACGATGCCAGGGGACTCATGTATCCCGCGCGCCTTGTTGGGATTGTACAGCGGATTGGGCAGACGGAGGGCACACGAATGCCTAAAGACTCAGAGGTCACATCTGCGGTGGTGACGTGACCTTTGAGTATACGAAAGTCAGTTGCGTGGGAGGAAAGTGTCGACGGACCGGCGATATCAGTTTGCGGTCGGGATCTTTGACGCATCCTCGACTACGACAACTGCGACGTGGTCCATGCGACTTTCAATCTTCAGGCCGAGTTGATCTTCAAGGGCTCGTTTCCATGCTGTAAAGATGTCAGTTCCCAACTCAGGCGGTCGGTCCACGCTGAAGTCGTAGGTGCCTTGCAGCCCTGTCTTGTCGAGGACCGGAATCGCGGGACCACCCGCTTTCACAGGAACACCGGGGTTCTCGGGCGCGGGCATTGTGAATTGAATGGCCAGAAGATCGGCGAACTGCCGCATGTCTCCGCGGAAGCGAAATCCATGACCCGCTGAGGGCGTACTTTCGTCCTGAACAGGTTTGATTTTCGGGCCATTCTTGCCGATTTCCAATTCGTATACGCGCATCAATTTGCTCTCGCTGTGTTGCTTCAAGCGGAAGCGGTCGACGAGAAGCGCGCGCAGCATCGGCTGCATCTGCTCCCTGGTCGCGCCTTCGGGAGCGCGCGCCGCGATGTCGTATTCGTTGTGGTCGAGCCACGACGACCCGGAGACCTGGTTGACCTGACAGTGCCACGCTTCAGCAATAAGACGTCGGAGCGTGACGTTCTTTCCGTTGAAGCCGTCGGGTGTGTAGGCAATCTGGTTGTTGTAGTCGGGCCCGACTTCGTTCTGGCTGGGCCTGACCGACGCAGCTTCAAACGAGGTTGCCGGTGGCTGGGGCTGCGCAAGTGCGACGGCGCTCAGGAAGCCGAGAAGAACTGTGGAGCGCGGCAAAAACATGCGATTTACGATATGCGCCGTTGGTTTCAAATGCAAATTGATTGCATGCGAAGGGGGGCGCCGGCAAAGAATAGTTTGAGGTCTCAAGATCATTGAGGTGAGTCTGGAGCCGAAAAAAGCAGATTCTTCGCTCACCACCCCCGAACTGAAATACGTTCGGGGCCCCGTTCACTCAGAATGACACCCTCGTTTTGTTCAAGCTAAAACTCAAAGGTCACATCGCCGGGGCGTTGTGACCTTAGTGTACGAAAGCTAGTTGTGCAACGAGGTTATCCGGCTTTTTCAAGCAGGCAGAGCGATAGATCGCGGCGCTCGACCATGTCTTTGGTGATTTCGAGATCGCGCACCTTCTTGTTGCTGGGCAGGTGATACATCAGGTCGAGCATCAGTTCTTCGAGAATCATGCGCAGACCGCGTGCTCCAACCTTGCGAGCCAAGGCCTCACGGGCAATACCACAGATGGCTTCCTGCGTGAAGTGGAGGCGAACATTCTCATACTCGAGCAGACGCTGGTACTGCTTGACGATTGCGTTGCGCGGCTTGGTGAGGATTTCAACCAGCGCATCTTCGTCGAGCTCATCGAGGATACCCATGACGGGGAGGCGGCCGACGAATTCGGGAATTAATCCGTACTTGATGAGGTCCTGCGGTTCGGTCTTGCGGAGCAACTCGGTGTCGCGATGCGAGCGTGTCGTTGCCGCATCGGCCTCGGCATCGACGGCTTTGAAGCCGAGAGCTTTCTTGCCGACACGACGGCCGACTACGCGCTCGAGGCCGACGAAGGCGCCGCCGCAGATAAACAAAATGTTGGTGGTGTCGACTGCGGTGAACTCCTGGTGCGGGTGTTTGCGTCCACCCTGCGGCGGGACATTGGCAACGGTGCCTTCGAGGATCTTGAGCAGTGCCTGCTGTACGCCCTCGCCGGAGACATCGCGGGTGATGGAGGGGTTCTCGTCCTTGCGGCCGATTTTGTCGATTTCGTCGATGTAGATGATGCCCTGCTGAGCGCGGGTGACATCGCCGTCGGCTGCCTGGAGGAGCTTGAGGATGATGTTCTCGACATCTTCGCCGACGTAGCCGGCTTCAGTGAGCGTGGTGGCGTCAACGATGGCGAAGGGAACATCGAGCATCTTGGCCAGGGTGTGCGCCAGGAGCGTCTTGCCGGAGCCGGTGGGGCCGATAAGCAGGATGTTCGATTTTGCGAGTTCGACTTCGTTGTTGCGCATGCGATTCATCTGCACGCGCTTGTAGTGGTTGTAGACGGCGACAGCGAGTTTTTTCTTGGTCTGGTCCTGACCGATGACGTAGTCGTCGAGGAAGCTTTTGACCTCCTGCGGCTTGGGCAGATGGCCGGCGGCGTTTGCGGGATGGGTGGCATCTCCGCGATCGTCTTCAAGGATGGAGTTGCAGACAGCGACACACTCATCGCATATGTATGCCCGTGGATAGTCGCTGGGCGACGAGATCAACTTCGCTACAGCGTCCTGCGATTTGTGGCAGAACGAGCACCGCAGCGCTTCTTCAGGTCCCGTGCGCGTTTTCATTTTTTTGCTCCCTTTGGACTGGCCTTTTCAAAAAGTGGCTTACAGACTGCGCGGCCGCTATGTGCGCGGTCGATCGATGATTTCGTCAATGATGCCGTATTCCTTGGCTTGCGTCGAGTTCATGATAAAGTCGCGTTCCACGTCGCGCTCAATGCGGTCGAGCGGCTGATTGGTGTGCTTCGCCATCAGGCTATTGGTGATTTCGCGGATGCGCAGGATTTCGCGTGCATGAATATCGATATCCGTTGCCTGGCCGCTCAGCCCACCCATCGATGGCTGATGGATAAGGATACGCGCGTTTGGCAGAGCAAACCGCTTGCCCTTTGTTCCGGCGAGCAGCAGGAATGCACCCATGCTGGCCGCCTGACCAATGCAGTATGTCACGACATTGTTGCGTATGAACTGCATTGTGTCATAGATTGCCAACCCGGCGGTAATGGAGCCTCCGGGGGAGTTGATGTAGAGCTGGACGTCCTTCTCCGGATCTTCGCCCGAGAGAAACAGCATTTGAGCAACAATGAGATTGGCTACCTGATCGTCGATCGGCGTGCCGAGGAAAATGATGTTGTCGCGAAGCAGACGGGAATAGATGTCGTAGGCGCGCTCGCCGCGACTCGTCTGCTCAACCACCATGGGAACCAGTGCCATTCGAGTTTTATCCCTCGCGGGGTTATTGCCCCGTCCTATTTGATGGCCGTGGGGTCCGGGGTGGTGCAAGTTCCGGTCAGCACGGCGGTTTCGCGAACTCAGCGACTACGCAGGCAATCTTTCGTACAGCAGACTAGCGGTTTTTTCGCGTTTCAATTGTTCCCGGATTCTAGCGAGACCGCCGTCGTCCGTCAAACGCTGGCGGAGGGTTTCGTACGGTTCGCGGGACTGGATTGCCGCCAATTGTAACTCCCTGTCGAGCTCTTCGTCGGTGATCGCAACCCCTTCTTTTTCAGCGATCCGGTCCATCAGGATGTGGGCTTTGACCTCGGCGAGGGCGGAATCGCGCTGGGCGCCGCGGAGGCGGCCGAAATCGAGCTTGCGCATCTGTTCTGGGTTCATGCCCTGGGCGGCGAGGGCCCGCAGGCCACGCTCGAGGCGGGCATCGATCTGGTCTTGCACAAGGCTTTCCGGCACCGGGAACTGGTATTTATTGACCAATTCGGCGAACAGGCGGTCCTTGGTTTCGGCTTCAACGCTGCGGCGCTTGCGGCTGGCCATGTGTTCGCGGACACGGGACTGCAAATCGTCCAAACTTTCGTAATTTCCGACTTCCTTGGCGAACTCGTCGTTCAATTCGGGCAGCGTCCGTTTTTTAATGGCTTTCACGGCGACGTCGTAGGCGACGGTCTTGCCCTGGAGCTTGGCTTCGGGATAGTCGGCCGGGTAGATGACTTCTGCTTTCAGTTCCTGGCCGGGTTTGGCGCCGCGCAGGGCCTGGGTGAACGCATCTACCGTATCTTTGCCGCCGACCTCGACGAGGGAGTCTTCGCCGGTGATGGGAGTCGCCTCGGCGTCCTCGGTCATAAGGCCGGTGTAGGATATCTCGGCCCAGTCGCCGTCGACGATGACGCGGTCTTCATCGACGGGCTCAACGATGGCTCGGGACTCCAGGAGCTGGGTCATTTCGTGATTGAATTCATCGACGGTCACTTCGACCGAGGGTTTCTCTACGACAACCTGCTCATAGCCTTCGATGGAGAAGTCAGGCAGGTATTCGAAGACAGCCTTGACGTGTAGCGGCTGGCCTTCTTCCACGGTCAGTTCGGTTACCTGTGGCTGGCCCACGGGGCGGATGCCGAGTTCGCGGACGCCTTTGCTGAAGCGGTCAGGGAGCAGGCCGTCGATGACTTCTTTGCGGATCTCGGTGGCGAACCGGCGGCGGACTACGGCCTCGGGCACTTTGCCGGGTCGGAAGCCGGGAAGCTTGGCGTATTTCTGGTAATTGCGAACAACGGTGCGGAAGGCTTTGGACACTTCCTCTGCGGGAACATCGAGCACCAGTTCGCGGGTGCAATCGGGATTGAGAACCGGACCATGTTGATGCTCGTGGGGTAGATGTTCGTGGTTAGGGTCGTGTTCGTGATCGTGGCCTTCGTGGCCGTTTGCGTCTTCGGGTGTACCCGATGCGGGGTTGGTTTCGAGTGTGTCAGCGGTGCTCAACGTTGTACCTTCCGGGCGCGACAGGCGCCAAATCTTGCTGCTACAGCGGGCTGTCACCAGACGGTAACAGCGTCGTGTGGCGGGGATAATGCCTCAGTTCATGGTAAGAGGGTTTGCGGGGGCGGTCAAACGGGCCGGGCCGGAAGGGTTGCCTGGCGGACCGCAGAAGACACGTTACTGCTCAGAGACCTCTGGTTTGCGGACGTAAGGCAGGAAACGGGGGTGGGCGGCGCCGCACTGGGAGTAGTGCAGACGGGCTTCGTTGAGGCTTAACTCGCCGTTGACGGTGTTCCGGACCTCGGATGCGTCGTCATCCTCCTGGCCGTCGTCCTCCCACCAGCAGACAGGACAAAGTGCCAAGGTGTTTGGCGCGTCGAGAGTCCGGTAGCCGCAGCAAGGGCATCGAAAACGAATCAGTGCCGTCCCCATGCCGGGATTGACGGTTTTTGGCGGTTGCCGGTTTACGAATGCGCTGTTGCAAAATTCATCAAACTCGGGGCGGCGCTGGGACGTCAGTACTTCAAAGTGCGGATAGGTCAGCGGGGCCGTGGGCTGTAGAATCGGGGCCGCAGGAGGAATTCGAACTTGATGCGCGCTCCAGGTTTTCGCAACTCATTTCTGTTGATCTCAATGTTGATGGTCTCGTTGATTGCTGCCGCTCCCGCGGGTGCCCGTGGTGAAGGGCCACATCCTCTGAAGGTGGCAATCGTGGGTCTTGAGCACGGCCATGTAGAGGGCTTCCTGTCGCAGCTTCCGAAGCACACGGATGTGCAGCTGATAGGGATCGCCGACGCAAACACAGAATTGTGGCAGAAGTACGGGAAGAAGTATTCGCTGCCGGACGCGCTGTTTTACAAGAGCGAAGCCAGCATGATTGAGCGGACCAAGCCGCAGGCGGTGCTGGTGTATACGTCGATCGGCGAGCACCGCCATGCCATCGAGATCGCCGCGCAGTATGGAGTGTCGGTGATGGTCGAAAAACCGCTGACCATCTCTCTTGAGGACGCGCTCGCGATTCGGCGCGTCGCACGGGAACACAAGATCCAGGTTCTGGTGAATTACGAGACCACGTGGTACCCGAGCAACAGGGCAGCTTACGAAGAAGCGAGCGAGGGGCGCATCGGCGAGATTCGGCGCGTGGTTGTTCACGACGGTCACCAGGGGCCAAAAGAAATTGGCGTGCCGCCTGAGTTTCTGAACTGGCTTACCGATCCGAAGCAGAATGGAGCCGGCGCGCTCTACGACTTTGGCTGTTATGGCGTGGATCTGATGACGTGGCTGATGCACGGAGAGACGCCGCAGACAGTGACGGCTGTGGTGAATCACGACAAGCCGCAGCTCTATCCGAAGGTCGACGATGACTCGACGATCATTCTGCAATATCCGCATGCGCAGGCCGTCATTATGGGGTCGTGGAACTGGCCGTTCGGGCGGAAGGATATGGAGGTCTACGGAGCGACGGGCTACGCCATTACGGTTGCGGCCGACCAAATTCGGATTCGGCATGAGCATGATTCCGAGGAGCGCATGACGACTGCGCCGGAGCTGCCTGCGCGGGAGCGCGATTCGCTTGCGTATCTCTCGGCGGTGCTTCGGGGGGAGATTGTGCCGAAGGGAGACCTGACGGCTCTCGATACCAACGTGATCGTGATGCAGATTCTGGATGCGGCGCGGGAGTCGGCGCGAACGGGGCGCACGGTGAAGTTGAGCAAGCTGGGGAGTAGTTTGTTGAGGTTCTGATCCGCGGAGGGCGGTTGTCAGAGCTACGATGAATTGGCCGTGCGCAAGCATCTTTCAGCCACTCTCAATTCCTTCTTTATCCAACACGACAGGCGATCTGAAGATAGAGATTCGGGACCCTTGGCCAAGCGTAGACTGGGTTTGAAGTCTTGCAGTCTTCGTAGACAGAAGGTAAGGGCGTGACGGCCTCACCGGGTCCGGTTCCATCGGGGAAAATCGAGCAGCAGCATCGCGATGCTCGTTTTGCGATGCGGCTATCTTTGTTCGTCGGCGTACTCATGCTAGTCGGCAAGGTGGCCGCGTACTTGTTTACGGGGTCTTCGGCCATCTTTTCCGATGCGGCTGAATCAGTCGTGCATGTGGTCGCCGTTGCGTTTGCTGTATTCAGTCTATGGCTGAGCACCCGACCGGCGGTTCCGCAATTCCACTATGGATTCGAGCGAATCACGTTTTTCTCCGCTGGTTTTGAAGGCGCAATGATCGTGCTGGCCGCTGGAAGCATCATCGTTACGACGACTCAAAAGTGGAGACACGGTCTAACCCTGGATCACCTGGGAGGCGGGGTGACGCTGGTCTTGGCCGCCGGAGTGGTGAACGCCATTCTGGGCTGGTACCTGGTGCGGATGGGTAGACGGAGTCACTCGCTGATTCTTGAGGCGGACGGAAAGCATGTCCTGACGGACAGTTGGACGAGCTTTGGCGTCGTTGCGGGCTTGGGATTGGTGATGATAAGCGGATGGAAGCCGTTCGATCCGCTAGTTGCCTTTGCCGTGGCGGCAAACATTCTGTGGTCGGGCGGTCGCCTGATGTGGCACTCGATGAAGGGATTGCTTGACTACTCCGACCCCAAGATCGGTCACCAGATTCGCAATCAGCTCGATGTCATTTGCAAGGAACTGGGGCTCCACTACCACGGCGTGCGCTTCAGAACCACAGGCTATCGCCAGATCATCGAGGTCCACCTATTGTTTCCCCACGCCATGGCAGTGGGCGAAGCACACCGGCAAGCGACAATGCTCGAAGAGCGGCTGACGATTGATTTGGAGGTGCCAGCGGAGGTCACCACCCATTTGGAGTCTCTTGAAGATCATGCCGAAGTCCATCACGTACAGCACTACACTGGACGACCCGACTAGTATCTCGTTACCAGCTTGAGGCTGCCAGAAACATCGAGTTGCCGCACCGGGGCGGGTCGGATCAATCACAGCCGGTCGTACAAACGGCCGTGGCGCAGGTCGGGTGCGATTTCTACGGACTTGATGGTGTGCGTCAAATGCTGGTGCCAGGCAACATCGCGCCACATACCAACGAATTGTGGACCGCAAAAGTTGCTGGTGGCGATCGAGAGCCAACGCCCGGAGGATGCGGCACGGCGGACGCCGATTGCACAGAGGTCCTTGACCCAATCCCACTTGAGGAGAGGCCAGTCCTTGTAGTCGACCACGGCCCAGCACTCGGTGGTGATCAGAGGCATTTTGATTTTGCGCGAGACGCCGGCGAATGCGTCGATGTTGGTTTCGAGTCCTTTCTGCCAGTAGTCGGGACGCGCGCGGTAGACGTCTTCTGCCTTGAGACCCAGGTTGGTGTAGCCCTTGGGATCGAAGCGTTCGTAGGTGTATCCGGCGAGCTTGTAGAACTCGCCGCCATACTGTTGGGCCATCCATATATGAGGATCGAGCAGGTCGAAGTCGTGGAGGTCGTGATCGAGGAAGCTTTGCATGCTGCCGCCGGCAACCGAGAACAGCAGCGGCATGGCGGGATATTGGGCGCGGACGAGAGCGATAGCCTTGTGCATATAGTCGAGCGATGCGGGATTGTCCCACTGGCCATAGGTGAGCGGCGGTTTCATGAACGGAGCCCAGTCTTCGCCGGGCCATTCATTGCAGAGATCGGTGTAGAGGATTGAATCGATCAGGTCGGCACCGGAGATCAGGTCAAGCGTCTTGATCCAGTTTGCGGCCATGACCTCAGGGGCGGTGATGGTCATGCGGGTGTCGGCGTCATCTTTGCGGTACCAGGTGGAGAGACCGACCTTGATGCCGCGGTCGCGGCATTTGCCGATGAAGTCAAAGAGCGCGGGCAGCAGGACGATGCGGTTCACATCGGGCGAGCCCCACATCTGGGTATTCCATTCGGGCCAGAGCGTCCAGGTCTTATGGGGGTCGGCCGCGAGCAGGTGCGGGAAGGGATCGATGCGCACGGCGTTGTATCCGCGTTCCTTCAGTTCATCGAGGGCGCGATCCCAATCTTCGAAGCCGGCGCCGGGCCAGCGGCGCTCGATCCAGGAGAACTCCCACATGGTGATGGCGCGGGGGTGTTTAACATTCGCTGGCATTGCGTCAGTTCGGTGGGCTGAGATGGCGGACAGTGCTGCAACCGATGCAGCGGCGCCGAGAAACTCTCTACGGTCCATGGCCCCTCCAGATTACGTCGAAACTCAACGACTCTTCGGCACAGCAAAGCCATCGAATGCCCTGCGTACCAAAAAATCTAAATCTGCTATTGCGGCGATACGTGGAAGCAGGCAACCGTCGTCTTCGGCTGCACGGCTGCGGCGGTCGCATCTGTCTCTCTTGTGCTGAGCGCAGTGACTTCCGCACTATTCAGCGCACGGCGATAGACGCGCACTTCTCCCACATCGCCGTTGAAGAAGAGTCCGTCGTCGCGTTGCGCTCCGATAAGCAGCGGTCCCGGGCCCGCGCCCCACGGAACAAGGTCGTGGACCGTTTCGACCTCGCGGCCGTTGACGTAAAGATGCAACTCGCCCAGCGTCTGGTCGAAAACGGCCGCGGTGTGGACCCAGGTGTCCACCGCGAGACCATCACCGCTGGCCCAGTAATCGGTCCAACGGGTTCCGAATGTCGTGGTACCCCACTGCGCAGCGGGTTTGGCCCAAACCCGAGTCGCCATTGTGAGCCCCATCTTGGACCCACCTGCGAAACCCACGCGGAATAGGCTGCGGGCTTGTGCGGGCGCACCCAGGCTGCAACGCTGATAGAACCCGCGGTATTGAAGTCTTGATTGCCGGGAATCTCAATGAAGGCGCCATCGCCACTAAAGCGATATGCACTATTTGGCCGGCCATGGCGATCGGGCACAAGGGGTGCTGCGTGAACCGTTGGTGCGATGTTCGGGTGACAGACATCGGCGGCCGCTCCCTGCATGGGAAGGTAAGCAACGAGCCCGTCGTTCAAATGCAACGCGGTTCCATAGTTATTCGCCAGCGAATGGTCGGCGTCGAATCCCGGCAGAGCACGGAGCTTTTTCGCGTCTTCAGTACGACCCTTGGCATCGAGGGCTTCGATCAGGTTCTGACGCTCGACCGGATCGAAACGGAAGTCGTCGGCAAACTCCGTTCTAAGACGCTCCCAATGAGCGCCGAGGTTCTCCGCGTCGGTGGACGCAAGCGCGTCAAGCATCGGACGAGCCACGGAGAATTCCGGCAGGGGCTTATCGTCGAAGGTGGAACCGAAGCGGCGGACCCATGCATGCCGGCGACGTTGTGCCTCACTCAGGTACCGTGCAGGACCAGAGGCGAGATGTGGATCGGGCTGCGCGAGATCTTCGAGGGCACGATAAAAGGCACGCAATCCCACCGAACCGTGGGTCTCTCCGGGAAAAACTTCGTAGCGATATTCCAGGTCGGCATTGGGGCTGCTTTCGAAGGTCTTTGCGAAGCGCAAGGCGCCGACCGCGATATCTGCCTCCTCATCTCCGCCTGCGCCAATGAAGACAAAGCGAGGCGCCGAGCCCGGTTTTGCGATCGCTCTGGCGAGCAGCGCAACGAAGCGATCGTCGAGTCCGAAGCTGGGGCTCAGCGCAATGTTTGCGCGAAAGACGTCAGGACGGCGAATGAACGCATACAGCGAGAACATTCCTGCATTGGAGTGGCCGGCCAGGCTGCGGTAGGCGCCGATGGGGTATTCGGCTGCAAGGTGAGGGATCAATTCGTCAGCGAGGAACGACAGAAACCGATCCGAAGGTCCGGAGGCAAACTCGCCCGCTTCGAAAGTTGGAGTCAAGTCGCGACCGCGATCGGTATTCACGACTCCAGCAACGACCATGGGCGGCAGGCGGCCATTCGAGACAAGATGATCCACAACGACAGCGACCTTGGTGAAGTTCCATTCACCGTCAAGGACAATCAGAAGCGGCATGTTTGGTTTGGGCTCATGCGGCGTGGATACGAGAATGTCTCGTTTCTCCCCGAGGATCTTGGACTGCACCACTTCGTGTTTACCGATGGTCAGGTTGAATTCCTGTGCGATCGACATCGGGACGAAGGCTCCGCACGCTGTAAATGCGAGGACTATGCTGCGGCGACGGAAAGAAATCATGGACGTTCCCCACTGTAAAAAAGCTATTGCCGATTTTCTTGAGCGTTTCGCGCGCAAGTATAAGAGGAAGGTCATTCGTTTGTCTGGGGGTTATTCGCCAAGGTGGCGACGGAGATCTTCGGGGTGGCTGGTGTGGGCATAGGCTGTATCGCGTGAGATGCGCTGGGTGCGCACGAGTTCAGCCAGGGACTGTTCGATGGTCTGCATGCCTTCGGAGCGGCCGGTTTCAATGTTGGCCCTGAGCTGATGGTCGTCTCCACGGCGAATCAGATTGCGGATTGCACCGGTGGCCATGAGGATTTCAACGGCGGGATACCGATCGACTCCGTTGATTGCGGGCAAGAGCCGCTGATGAATGACGGCCAGCAGGGCGAGGGAGAGCTGACGTCGCATCTGGGATTGAAAGCCTGCGGGGAAGATGTCGAGGATGCGTGAGACGGTCTGGGCGGCGTCGTTGGTGTGCAGCGAAGTGAGGACGAGGTGCCCGGTCTCAGCGGCGGTCAAGGCGGCCGCCATTGTTTCGCTGTCGCGCATTTCGCCGATGAGGATGACATCGGGATCCTGGCGCAGGACGGCGCGGACTGCCTGGGCGAATCCGGGAGTGTCGGATCCTACTTCGATCTGTTCCACGAGCGAGCACTGATTCGGCTGTTGAAATTCGATCGGGTCCTCGATGGTGATGATGTGGTCGCGGCGGTTGCAATTGATGGCGTTGATCAAGGCGGCCATGGTGGAGGTCTTTCCGCAGCCTGTGGCCCCGGTGAGAAGGATGAGCCCCTGGCGTCGCTCGGCGAGGGCGGAGAGCGACTGCGGGAGATGTAGCGACTCGATCGTCGGGATCTGGCGGGGAAGGAGACGGATCGAGGCTGCGATGGTTCCACGCTGGAAGTGGAAGTTTGCGCGAAATCTTCCAGCTGATCCGCGTTCAAAGCAGAAATCGAGACACTTTTGGCGATTCAACTCTTCGAGCCGGGCCGGGGACATCAACGGCGTCAACAGACTCCAGATGTCCTCGGTTGAGAGCTCGCCGCCCGCGAGTGGTTTAAGCGCACCGTTAACGCGGAGTGTAGGAGGCGACCCGTTGACCAGGATGACGTCAGAGGCGTTCAGTGCAAGCGCCTCTGACAGAAGATAGTCGATCAGCTCTGTGGTTTCCGCCGAGGAATCGGTTGAGGTGGATGGCTGACCGGCGGCCGGCGATGATGAATCTCTTTGCATACGGAATGATGAAGCTCATTGGGAGGCGAGAGTTGCTTGTAGGACGCGTTCGCCGGGGATTTCGCTCCGATTGGCGAAAATCCTTCTGCGGCTCAGATCCGATGCGCAATGTTCTGACCCTTGAACGGCCCGAATCTTGGGAACCCCGGGCCGCTCAAGCGTAATGACTGTGAAGAGGTTACGGAATAAACAGCTTGAGGCGGACGTGCCACTTGGTGCTCTGGCCAGGCTTGAGGGTTACCATGCCGGTGTCCATCGAACCCCACTCCTTGCCGAAGGGGTCGGCGAAGTTGAACTGGTCTTCGACGGCGACGAAGTTCTTGGCCGGAGGGGCATAGGCCTGGATGGTCTTGATCTCCGGTGAGAGGCCTTCGATTCGGACCCCGTAGTGGGCGGCGGGATCGGAGATATTCACCTGGACGACGCCGTTCTTCCAGTCGAGATTGCTCCAGTTGTCATCGTAGAAATTCTTGTAGAGCGGCTGGCCGGCGCGGAGGTCGTATTGTCCTGTAACGGGGACGAGCTTGCCGGTGGGAAAGACGTTGTCGTAGTTGTCGACCTTGGCCAGCATGGAGGCAGGAACCTGCAAGCGAGCCTGGGTGCGGTCGCCGGAGGGGAAGTTGAAGTAGGGATGCCAGCCGATTGCGATCGGCTCGTCTTCATTGCCGACGTTCTTGGCCACGACAACGGCATCGACCGCGTCGGCGGTGAGGCTGATGGTGAAGATGAGGTCGGTCTTCGAAAGCCAGTGGCCGCCGAAGTCACCGGCATGAATGACGCCCGAAACTTCCTTGCCGCCGGGGATAATCTTCTCGGCGACGTCGTCGGTATGGGCTTTCAGGATGAGGCCGTGCATGGCATGGCGCTCCGCGCCGGGCTCCTTGCCGATGTTGTTGGCGGGCAGGGTGATGGTGTGGCCGTGCCACTCGGTGGTGAGCGTCTTGCTGTCCGCGGAGAGCTTGCCGCGAATGCGATTGGGATAGGGGACGAGGAAGGCCGATCCGAGGCGGTAGCCAAGGTCGCCGTTGGCGGTATCGTCCTGGTCCAGCATTTTTTTCGATTCAGCTGCATCGGGAGATGCGAGGACATCGACATTTCCGCGACCCGGGAAGTTGGCAGTGATCTGGAGCAGTTCCATGCCGCGGCCGGGCATTACGGTGATGCTGGTGAACTCCGGCTTCGTGGTACTGGTTGCCTTGCGGGCAAGGGTGACGATCTTCTGCCCGCCGATCTCGGTTACAGTCTGGGCTTGAGCGCTCATCATTCCCCAGCTTGCCACAGTTGCCGGGAGGACGAAAGAAAGAACATAGGTACGAAGAGAAGGCTTCATCGCAATCCATCCCTGAAAGTGCGTTCGGATTTCCGGAATTGTGCTTTGCGGCGCTGCAATTCGGGGCGCGTGAAAGCGTATTCCGGAAGCGGCCTCATTCTACGACATGGCGCCTCGGGTGAGATGGAAATGAAGAGCGGGTGCGGGAGTCTCGAGTATGGGAAAGATGTGCATAGAGGCGATTGCGCGTTGTAAGTTCGCCCTCCGATTGGCTAGCGAGGAGGGCATTTCGAGCGATCCGTGGAAGTGATTCACCACACATTCGCTCCCAGAAAAGTAACCGAGGGAGGTACGAACTGGTCATATTGCGTCAGAACGATTAAGGGTACAATTCGACCGAATCAGTTCCTTCACTATTGCGCCCAGAGCACGTGTCGCCTGCCCTGGAGCATGCACCGGTCTCGCCACGCACGTATCGCTTCTTCGGGGGAAGACCCCGAGAAAGGTTCACGGTCAGTAAAATGCTCCCTCTGCACAGATTGGCTCTTCGTTGCATTGCCCTGGTATGTCTCTCTGGAGTGTTGCCTTTTGCGCAGACCAGCGCGCACGCGCAAAGCAGTGCGCCGAAGGCATTAATTGTCGAGAAGGTCAACGAGAGCCAACTGGTGAGGCTGGAAGGCAACACGCCTCCAGCGGCAATCGCACAGAACGATCGCGGACGAGTCAGTTCCGATTTGCGCATGGATGGGCTGATCCTCGTTTTGCGCCGCAGCCCTGAGCAGCAGGCCGCGTTTGACGCGTTTGTGGAGAGCCAGTACGACGCGACATCATCGAATTACCATCATTGGCTTGAGCCCCAGGAAGTTGGCGAGAAATTCGGCCCTGCGCCTGCAGACATTGCAACGGTCTGCTCGTGGCTGTCGAGCCATGGGCTATCGGTTGACGGAGTTTCGAAAGATCGCATGACGATCCGTTTCAGCGGGAGCGCAGCCCAGGTGGAGGGGACGTTCCACACAGTGATTCACAACCTGATGGTGAAGGGCGAGCCGCACATTTCGAATATGAGCGATCCGCAGATTCCGATGGCGCTGGAGCCGGTGGTTCTGGGACCGAAGGCGCTGCATAACTTTATTCCGAGGCCGCTGCATCGGACGGGAAGCAAAGTCGTGCTGAACCAGGAAACCGGGAAGTGGGAACGGGTTGCGACGGGGAATGCGACGAGTTTGAACCCGCGGCCCGAAATGGGCTTTGGTTGCGGCACAAATTGCCAGATTGAGGATGTAGCACCGTATGATTTTGCGGCGATCTACAATGTGCTTCCACTTTGGACGGCTGCTTCGCCGATTGACGGCACCGGGCAGACCATTGCAATTGCCGGAAGAAGCGACGTAAGAGCATCGGACGTGGCCACATTTCGCAGCACGTTCGGCTTGACAGGCGGGGCTTTCAATCTGATCAAGAACGGCACGGATCCGGGATTCTGCACGGGAACGTCGGGGAATTGCACGCTTGACGACCAGATTGAGAATGCGCTGGATGTGGAGTGGTCGGGCGCGGTAGCCAAGGGCGCGACGGTAGACCTGGTGGCGACGCAGCAGACGAATACGAATGACGCAATCTATGACTCGGCGCAGTACGTCATTCAGAACGTCTCCACTCTTGGGGCCAGGATTCTCAATGTGAGTTATGGTCTATGCGAACTGTTCGAGGGGACAAGCGGAAATACCGCCTACAACGGTCTGTGGCAAAGTGCCGCCACGCAAGGGATCGCCGTGTTTGTGGCTACGGGCGATTCCGGCTCGCCTTCGTGCGATCAGGGTGGCGATGCCGCCGGCACTCCGTACGGAGCGGAGTTCGGCCTAAGTGTGAGTGGAATTGCATCAACCCCTTTCAATACGGCGGTGGGAGGAACGGATCTACATTGGGGCGCCGCAGCTGCGCCGTACTGGAACGCAACGGATAATTCCACGAATGGTTCTACGGCGAAGGGCTATATCCCGGAGGTTTCGTGGAATGATTCCTGCACGAACCCGCTGTCCTTGGGCTATTTCCAATCCTGGGCGACGCAGCTTCGAAACAATGGTTACAGTGCGACCAGTCCAACAGACGCCGAGAGCGCCTGCAACTTTGTCGTGACCTGGTATTCGACGATTGCGGCTCACACGAGCCCTGCGGTGGATCTCTCTATTTACGTCGATTCGATCGGTGGCGGCGGCGGCGCCAGCAACTGTACCAGCAGCGATGGATCGACCGCTGCAAGCTGTACGGGCGGATATGCGAAGCCTAGCTGGCAGAGCGGTGTAACGGGCATTCCAAACGACAATAAGCGCGATATTCCGGATGTGTCGTTTTTCGCGGGAAATGGACTTCTGGGGAGCGCCTACCTGATTTGCGTTTCAGACTCCGGAACGTGCGTCGCTTCGGCAACCTCCACCACTGAGCCTAGTGGGGAGGAGATCGGCGGAACCTCCGTGGCTTCTCCTGCGATGGCCGGAGTGATGGCGCTGATCAATCAGAAGGCGGGTTCGCCTCAGGGCAACCCGAACTCCGAACTCTACGTGCTTGCCGGTAAGCAGACTTACGCGGGTTGCTCCGCCGAGACTGTGACGGCTTCGGGCAGTTGTTCCTTCAATGACATCAATACGGGAACAATTGCAATGCCATGCACCGCGGGCGCCTTGAATTGCACAGTGTCGCACTCTGGAGACGCGTGGGGAATCCTTTCCGGTTTCGCCGCCGGAACCGGATACGACGAGGCCACCGGTTTGGGATCGCTCAACGTGGCCAACGTCGTGAATGCGTGGTCCGCAGCTACGGGTACCGCAACAGCGACGGTGGCTGTGGCTGCTACGCCAAGCACCATCAATGTGGACCAGACGACGAGCGTGACAGTGACGGTGACTGGTGCGAGCGGAACGCCCACCGGAACGGTCACATTGACCGGGGGAGGATATTCGGCGGGAGCAGGCACGCTCGCGAGCGGTAGTTACACCTTCACGATTCCAGCAAACAGCCTGAGCGGCGGAAGCTATTCTTTGACCGCGCACTATAGTGGCGATCCAACGTATGCGATGGCGACCGGGACCGTCAGCGTTACGGTGAACAAACTTACCCCGACTGTGACAGTGGTTGCGAATCCGACGACCGTAACTGCCACGGTAAGCAGCGTGAATGTGTCAGTTGCCGTGACGGGTGCGGGACCGACGCCGACAGGAACAATCCAATTGAGCGGTGGCGGATATACGTCTGCACTCTGCACACTCGCAGCAGGCAACTGTACTGTCACCGTTCCTTCCAGTTCGCTGAGCAACGGCTCCGACGTCCTTACTGCCACTTATAGCGGCGACTCGAACTATGTCACTGCGACCGGTTCGGCGACGGTGACGGTGACCGTCTTTACGCCGACGGTGACGGTGACTCCGTCGACGAGCAACCTTGCGAGGTCGGCCAGCTTGACGGTGCAGATAGCCGTAGCCGGGAGCAACGGTACGCCCACCGGTTCAGTGCAACTCGGTGGAGGCGGGTTCACGTCGCCAGTGACCACACTTGTTGGCGGGAACGCAACGATCACGATTCCTGGTGGGAACCTGAGCGCGGGAACAGACTCATTGACGGTGAATTACTCAGGAGACACCACATATGTCAGCGCGTCTGGATCGGCAACGGTAACGGTAACTGTACCGACTCCGACCGTGACCGTGGTTCCTTCAGTTTCCAGTTTGTTTACGAATGTTCCGTTGACCGTAACGGGATCGGTTACAGGGATGGCGGGAACGCCAACCGGCACAGTGACTCTGGTTGGCGGCGGATACTCCTCCGGGGCGGTGTCGCTTTCGAGCGGGAACTACTCCGTTACGATTCCAGCTGGTCGTCTGAGCGCAGGATCTGACACGTTGACCGTGACCTATGGTGGCGATAGCAACTTCACGTCGGCAAGCAACTCGGCAGTCGTGACGGTAACGACGTTTGTTCTGCTGACGCCAACGGTGACGGTGACGCCGGCTTCGGGCAGCATCGATGGCGGGCAGACGCTGAATGTAACAGCAACCGTAACCGGAACCGGTGCGACGCCGACCGGAACGGTGACGCTTTCGGGCGGCGGCTATAGCTCTTCGGCGCAGACGCTTGCTGCGGGAACCTACATCTTTGCGATTCCGGCAAACAGTCTGAGCGCCGGGACGGACAGTCTCTCGGTAAGCTACAGCGGCGACGGGGTGTATTCGACTGGCTCGGGTTCAGCCAACGTGACGGTGACAGCGTCGGCCTTTACACTTGCGGCGACAACGCCGGCTAATATCAGTCGGGGCAGTTCTGCTTCGTCAACCATCACCTGGAGCACAACAACGAACTATTCGGGGACGGTCACCCTGAGTAGTTGCACTCTCAATTCAGGTGCGCCAGCGAACTCCGCCGCCGACACACCAACTTGCTCCGTTTCGTCTGCCGCGATTGCGATGAATGGAACGGGCACTGCGACAGTTACCACAAACGCTGCAACTACGGCTATGCTGACGCGGCCGGCGTTTCCGCAGAGGGGAATTGCGATTGCCGGCTCCGGAGCAATCCTGGCCCTGACGGTATTCTTCGGAATCCCGGCGCGGCGGCGCAGCTGGCGAGTGATGCTCGGAATGTTTCTGCTGGTGATGACACTTGGCAGCCTTGCGGCCTGCGGGGGCGGCGGCGGTTCGAGCAGCGGCGGAGGTGGCGGTGGTGGAACGAGCGATCCTGGTACTGCCTCCGGCCAAT
Organism: Occallatibacter sp.; assembly: GCF_049582745.1. Lineage (GTDB taxonomy): Bacteria > Acidobacteriota > Terriglobia > Terriglobales > Acidobacteriaceae > Telmatobacter. The sequence goes on along the minus strand of NZ_JBAUUO010000067.1, from coordinate 149,346 downwards.
ATGTTTTCACTGTGACGGGAACCGGAAGTCCGGCGGTTACCCCCGCACCTACCAAGACCTTCACTGTGACGGTGAACTAACGTTAACTTCTGTTCGGCGAAATTGGCCCTTCCTGCGGGGAGGGCCAATTTGTCCTCATGGTCTTTACGAAGTGGGGTGGTTGGGAATTGAGCGAGATTTTAACGAGAGGCTCTCGCTTTCGCAGCGAATAGAATCGGAGGAGGCGCGACGCCATTTCCGCCTAAGTCTGCACGGGAAAGTGGACGTGAGCAATCGATGAGATCCTTGTTACTGGAAGAGAACGGCAAGTTTGCCATTGCGGAACTGCCACGGCCGGAGCCAGGCGAGCAAGAGGTGCTGGTGCGTGTGGCGGCCTGCGGGATCTGCGGCAGCGACGTGCATGGCTACGACGGATCGTCGGGGCGGCGCATTCCTCCGCTGGTGATGGGACATGAAGCTGCCGGTGTCATCGTTTCAGTTGGCGCGGGTGTTACGACGTACAAGCCCGGCGATCGCGTCACCTTCGATTCGACGGTCTACTGCGGCCAGTGTGTGTACTGCCGTCGCGGCGAGATGAATCTCTGCGACTGTCGCCAGGTGATCGGCGTTTCGTGCGGCGAGTATCGCCGGAACGGAGCGTTTGCAGAATTTATCGCGGTGCCGGAGCGGATTCTGTATCGTTTGCCGAGCAAGATGTCATTTCCCGAGGCGGCGATGCTTGAGGCTACGTCGGTGGCGATCCATGCCGTGAAGGTGAGTGGAGTAAAGAAGGGCGATACGACGCTGGTGGTTGGCGCGGGAATGATCGGCCTGCTGACGATGCAGGCATTGCGCGCGGCGGGCGTGGGACGAGTGATGATCGCCGACATCGACGAAACGCGTCTTACACTGGGCGAACTGCTGGGCGCCGACGAGGCACTGCGCGGGACCGGCGAAGAGATTGCCAATGCCGTATTGAAGCGGACAGGCAGTGAGGGTGCGGACGTGGTGTTTGACGCAGTGGGCCGCGCCAAGACGGTTGCGGAATCGATCGACAGCGTACGCAAAGGCGGCACGGTGACGCTGATAGGAAACATCGAGCCGGAGGTCAGGCTGCCGCTGCAGAAAGTGGTTTCACGGCAGATCAAGATTCAGGGAACCGCGGCTTCGTCGGGGGAATATCCGCAAGCGATCGAGCTGATCTCGAGTGGCCGCATCCAGGTGCGGCCGCTGATCACGGCGGTGGCGCCGCTGGAAGAGGGCCCAAGCTGGTTTGAGCGCCTGCATGCGCAGGAGCCGAACCTGATGAAGGTGGTCTTGACTCCGATGGAGGAAGCACGCTGAAGATAGCGCGCAGCGAGGCTGCACTGTGACGGATTCGCTTTTCGATCTAACCGGTCAGGTTGCGATTGTGACGGGAACAAGCCGCGGCCTGGGGCAATACTTTGCGCAGGCGCTGGCGAAGGCCGGGGCAGACCTGGTGTTGACGAGCCGGAACCGCGACTCATTGCGCGAATTTGAAGCTGAAGTTAAGAGTCTCGGGCGGCGCTGCGTCGCCCTCGAACTTGACGTGCGCGAGCCCTTGAGCATTGCACGCATGGTGAGCGAAGCGACGGCGGCGTTCGGTCAGATTCATATCCTGGTGAACAACGCTGGATGCAACGTGCGCAAGCCGGCGGTGGAGGTTACGTGGGAGGACTGGAACCTGGTGCTCGATACAAATCTGCGGGGAAGCTTTTTTGTTGCGCAGGCGGTTGGGCGGGGCATGATCGAGCGCGGGTACGGGCGGATCATCAACATCGGGTCGGTGACGAGCATCTTCGGATTTGCAGGGCTGGCGCCATATTGCGCGAGCCGCGGCGGGATTCGGCAACTGACGATGAGCCTGGCGGACGACTGGGGCAGGCACGGTGTTACAGTGAATTGCCTGGCTCCCGGCTGGTTCAAGACCGAGCAGAACAAGGTGCTCTACGAAGACCCGGAGTGGGTGGAATATCTTACGGACCGGATTCCGGTGAAGCGCGCGGGGCTTCCGCATGATCTGGACGGTGCAGTCGTATTTCTGGCGTCTGAGGCGAGCCGCTACATCACGGGACAGACGCTGCTGGTGGATGGCGGCATCTCGACCGGCGCGACGCGTGCTACGGCAGCGCGCAAGCAGAACGGCTAATGTCTTGGGTCTGAATTCAGAAACCAGAAGGCAAAGAAGCAGATTCTTCCCTCCCCACCCCCAAACTGAACTACGTTTGGGGCCCCGTTCGGTCAGAATGACACCGTCCTTTGTTGGAATGACACCGTTGAACATGGGAAGAACATCAGCCCCGAAGCTCTAACTTGGAATATCCGGTGTTCTGAAGGCAGCCGCTTGCGCTTCGGCGGTTTGGCTGGAGGCTTCTGCCAGCGATATGATGTGCCCCGTGGATTTTCGCACGACAAGCTTGGGATAGACGGTGATTGCCTCGGGTTGGGGATGCGGGATCTCATTGCGGATGAGAGAGAGCAAGGTGCTCGCGGCCACTTGGCCCATGCTGCGCAGCGGCTGATGAATGGTGGTTAACGGCGGGTGGTGCATCGACGCGGCCGTGATGTCATCAAATCCAAGAACCGAGATATCTTTGGGGACGCGCAGGCCTGCTTCGCGCAACGCCGAGATGGCGCCGATGGCGGTGACGTCGTTGAAGGCGAAGATCGCGGTGAATGGGTGATTCGATTGCAGAAGCTGGCGTGTCATTTCCTGTCCAGGAGCAGGGCCGGGCTCGGGACTTTGCAGCTGAACTACAGTGCGGTCGTCGATTTCAATATGGAGATCGCGTGCCGCTTGCACGATGGCCTGCCAGCGTAAGACAGTGTCGGAACTGAATGCCTGGCCCTTGATGAATGCGATCAGCTTATGGCCAAGGGATTTCAGATGCGCGAGTGCGAGGTGCGCGGCCTGGTCGTGGTCAAGCTCGATGTTGATGACGCCGTCGCGGCGATCGTGACCCGAGATTGAAACGACCGGTACCGGGAGTTCCTCATTCATAGGCGAATCGACGGCGATGATGCCTTCCACGGATCGCGCAAGCATCATGCGCGGGTATCCTTCGAGGAGATCGGCGCGGTGGCGATGGCTGGCGACGAAGTAAAAGAAGCCGTCCTTGAGTAACTCATCTTCAATCCCGCTGATGACGGTGGTCGAGTAGCCTTCGCTGATTTCGGGGACGATGACGCCGATGGTGTAGGTGCGCTTCTGCCGCAGGCCACGTGCCATGGTGTTGGCGACGTAGCCGTTGAGAGCGGCAGCGTGGAGCACGCGCTGCTGGGTTTCTTCGGCGATGCGGTGCGCTGTCGCTTCTCCATTAATGATGCGGGAGACCGTGGACTGCGAGAGATCGAGCATGGCTGCGAGCTCTTTCAGCGTAATCGGCTTGATGGGTGCTTTCGCCACGTTACTCTGCTTTCGGAATCGTCTTATACGCAATCATGCGGTTGCGTGGAACCCTGCGCTCTGCATTGCACGGGTTGGCTCGGGATTGCGCATGAAAGTATTCCAAACCAGGCCCGTACGGAGGTTTTCTGCCATCAGCACCGAGATGCCCTGATCGATGCCGAGGACGTCGGGGTCATACCAGTTCGCGGCGGGGTGAAAGGCGTCGACAAATCCGTAGCGTCCCCATGCCCGCTTGCCCCACTTGTCGCGCATGGCGCGTTGAACGGCGATGCAATCGACGGGCAAAAAGGCCAGCGAGCCGGCAGAAGCATTGGGAACCACGGTTCCATCGAGCGGCCCCTGCGGCGGCGGCCCTCCCCATGCTGTGTAGCCGCCCTGGTAGTCGGATGCGGATACTCCCCAGTAGTCTTCGTTGTACCACTTGGGATAGGAGAGACAGAATGCTTTGTGCGCGCGGGTTGCTGTGATGGAATTCTCAAAGTAATTGGTGTACTTGTCTCGCTTGTTACGGAAATCGAACCACGCATGCGAGTACTGGTGGGTGAAGATCGGATCGTTGCCGCTGATGTAGGTGAATTCCTTGAAATGGATGACGGGACGGGTCCAGTTTAGCCAGTATTCACCGCCGACCGGGTGCGTGGGCGAACCGATGGCCAGCAGATAGATCATCATGAGTTCGCAGAAATGTTCCCAGCGCGCATCGAGGAAGCCGGAATCGGGATGCCATCCCATGGAGAACGTCTTGCCGCCGTTGAGCATCCATGGCCAGTCGACGCGTTCATAAATCTGGGTGGCAAGCGACTTGATCTTCGGATCGCTGAAATACGCGTGTGCGGTGAGGACGCCGCAGAGAAGCAGGGAAGTGTCGATGGAGGAAAGCTCGACACCTTTGACGCGTTCGCCGGTCTCGATGTCGCTGAAGTGATAGAAGAATCCGTGAACTTCAGGGAACTTGTTCAGGTGCCAATCGAGCGTGGTTCGAACGCGATCGACAATCTGCGCATGAGGCAGGTAGCCGCGCTTGTCCGCGATGCACAGCGCGGTCAGTCCGAAGCCGGTCGCGGCAATGCTGGCCATGCGGCGCGGGTCGCGGCTGCCGTTGAGGTCGTTGCGAGCACGATCGAGCACCTGTCCGGTTTTGTCGCTGCCCTGCTCCCAAAAGAAGAGACAACCCTGCCGTTCCAGATCGTCGAGAAAAGCTTCATCGCCGCTTTTCGGTTGCCAGGAACCGGCAGCGAAGAGCTTCGAAGGGAGGAGCGCGCAGCCACCGGCGGCGGCAAGCGATTGCAGGACCCTGCGGCGTGTCAGGGGTAGTGCCGGTGCATCGTGCATCAAGGTATTCCTCCTGCTTCGCTCAGCCGGATCTTCGATCACGCAGGTCGTGTACACTCCAGCAAATACTGTAGCCGTACAGTCGATTTGAAATGCTCGAATCCCTGCAAGTCTGTTTGCCAATCGACAGATTGGAGTAAGGTCAAAAGCAGCTATGCGCTTAATTCGCGTGCGCAATAGATTGCGCACGGCCAATTTTTATCATTCACTGAATTGCATCGTCAAGATTTTTCGAAGAGCGCACGTGACTCCGGCACGCATTGCCGATGACGACCGTGCTCAGGAATCGACAATCCGCCCTTGGGAGAACCGTTTACTTCCGCCGGCTGTTGAGCTCATTTAGCTTGGTCTTCAACTGATCGAGCTTTTGTCCGGCTTCGCCAAGCTTTCCCTGCGCGGTGAGGCGCTGATAGTCATCGAAATCCTTCGCGGCGCCTTCGATGAGCGCATTGAGATCGGCCGGTGTTGCCGTCGATTTTGTTGCCGCAGGAATGCCGGAAGACTGCGCGGGTGCGCTTGACTCCGTCGCCAGGCTCGATACTTCGCCGCCGAAGAGCGAACGGAGCGCGGCTTCGAAGGTGGAACCGTAGGCGAGGCGATCCTGCAAGGCAAGCACGACGAGGCGCAACTCCGGCATAGGACTGCGCTCGGCCTGGAGATAGATTGGCTCAGCATAGATGAGAGCCTTGCCGCATGGAATGACGATGAGCGTGCCGCGCCGCACACGCGATCCCTGCTGATTCCACAAGCTGAGCTGCCCGGAAAGCTGTGCGTTCTGATCGATGCGCGCTTCTATCTGCAGCGGGCCATCGACGAGACGGGTCTTGGGAAAGTCATAGACGACTGACTTGCCAAATTGTGCTCCATCGCTGCGGCCGGCGATCCAGCCGATCAGGTTATTGCGGTTGGAAGGTGTGAATGGCAGAATCTCGATAAACTCGGTCGAGGATTCGCCCGGTAGCTTCATCAGAACGAAATTCGGATCCATGGGTTGCGCAGCCTGGTCGCCGGATGAAGTCATGCCGACTTCGGATGCGACGGTCCACAAATCCTCGCGGTTGTAAAAGACACCCGGATCCGTCATGTGATACAGGCCGTAAGCAGCGGCCTGCAGGCGCAGAAGCAGCTCAGGGTAGCGCACATGCCGGCGAAGATCGGGAGGCATGGTGGATGCATCTTTGAACAGTTGAGGGAAGATGCTGCGGTAGGTTGCGATAATCGGATCGTCCGGATCGAAGACGTAGAACGTTGTGGTTCCGTTGTAGGCGTCGATCACCACTTTCACGCTGTTCCGCATGTAGTTAATCTGGTCGTTGCCGAGAGTGTAATGAGTGGAGTAAGGGTAGCTGTCCGACGTCGTAAATGCGTCGAGCATCCACGACAGCCTGCCGTCATCGCCGACCACGATGTACGGGTCGGAATCATAGGTGAGGAAGGGGGCAAGAGTCCTTACGCGGTCCAGAATATTCCGTCTCATCAGCAGCCGGCTCTGCGCACTGATGTCATCGCTGAAGGGAAGCTTGGTGAGGTCGTCGCGATCGAAGGCGATCAGGAGACGCCGCGGGAACGATCCCAATTCGATGCCGCCTGTGCCCTCGTACGTCGCCATGCTGTTGGTTTCGCCCTGGGGGTAGTCGAACTCTTTCTGGCGTGTTTTGACGTAGACGTCGGTGTTGGTGAGCTGGCCGAAGTAAATCTCGGGACGCTTGACCTGAATCGACGGGACCATGCTTTGAATGGGCATATTGCTCAACAACAGTGTTGGCAGGCCTTCCGAGGTAAAGCCGTTGACCGGATTCATGGTGATGCCGTAGCCGTGGGTGTAGATGAGCTTCTCGTTGATCCAGTTGCGGCTGCTTTCGGGGAGCTTTTCGATATTCAACTCGCGTGTCGCCAGCATTACCTGTCGTTCTTCGCCGTTGATTTCGTATCGATCGATGTCGATGTCGGGGAAGTCGTAGTAGGTGCGGATTTCCTGGATCTGGCGGAGGGTATCCTGCAGCGCGTGCCAGTCCCACAGACGGATGTTCTGGAGTGTAGGCTGATTATTCGCGGCATCGGCGGATTCAACAGTGACGTCGGCGGGAAACTCGTGTTGGGCAATCTGATCGAGATTGAATGCCTGGCGCGTGAATTGAATGTTGTGCCCGATGAATGGCTGCTCGCGGACCAGTTCGTTGGGCTTGACGATAAAACTGCTCATGTACCAGGCGCTGACCTGCACGACGAGGAAACACGCCACAGCCGGCACAGGGGCCGCGAGGAGGCGACTCACGCGCGGACGAAGAAAAATGTTGGAAGCGGCAATGCCGGCTCCCAGGATGAGCGCGGCGCAGACCACCAGCAATCCGCCGAGGATCAGATGATCGTCGGTATAGGTTACTCCGCTGAAGACAGTGTGATCGGCGAGGATTGTGTCGAAGCGGCTCAGCCAGGTGCGCATCGCAACGACGATCAGGAGAAAGGCAGCGGCAGCGGAGAACGCGCGCCACGGCAGCGAGGATGATCCGTAGGCGCCTTCCCGGAAGAGCTGCGAACTGCCCGTGAACAGGATGAAGAGTCCGGCGATCGCACAAACCAGCACAGCAATCATCAGGAGCCATCCGAAGAGAAAATGCAGTGCCGGAAGCGTAAAGAAATAGAAACTGAGGCTTTTGCCAAAGATGGGATCGCCCGGCCCGTTTGTGGCGGCTCCCTGAAACCAGAAGAGAGCAAAACGCGTCCATTCGCTCATAAAACTTGCGCCAGCCAGCAGCGCAAAGAACGCAGATCCAATCAGACCGCCGACCTTCAGGACGGGATCGACGGGAAGCTCGAATGTGCGGCTGCCGAGAACGATGGTTCCGGCGTTGTGCAGTTCGTCACGGCATGCACGCCTGAGCGCCGAGAACCATGCAAACAGAATCAGAAACGTGAGGACCGTTGGAATTGCAAATGCGGCCCACTTGAAATCGAGTGTTCTCCAGAAAACCTGGGAATAGCCGAGAGAGGAGAACCAGAGCGAATCGACGTAGTAGGAGATCGTAGTGCGCGCACTGAAAAGGATGACAAGGACAGCCAGGACAATCCAAAGGATGGCGCGGCGGGGCTTGATTGGCGGATCTTCTCGAATTGGGTATACGACACGTTCGTGGACCACGCTCACCAGCTTTCGCCGGAGAGATTATTCGTCAATATCCGGCAAGCGCAATTGTACGGCCAAGGGGTGAGCAGCTTGTGAGGCAATAACCTATCTGGTTGCCGCCAACTGCTCGTCCGCAGTTTGACCCTTGACTGCAGTGAGGCGTCCCGCGCGCAAATCTCGCCGCTTCATCAACAGGAAGAAGACCGGCACGAGGATCAGGACGTGAATGGTGGATGTGATCATTCCGCCGAGAATGGGCGCGGCGATGGGCTTCATCACATCCGAGCCAATGCCCGATTCCCAGAGAATGGGCGCGAGGCTCAGCACCACTGCGGTGACGGTCATCAGTTTGGGACGCAGACGTTGGACGGCGCCGTCGATCGTGGCCTTTTCGAGGTCATCGTCGGTGAGCGGACCACCGGTCTTGAGACGATGCTCCAGGGATTCGTGAAGATACACCACCATCACGACACCCGTTTCCACGGCGATTCCGAACAGCGCGATGTAGCCAACCCAGACCGCAACGCTGAAGTTGTAGCCAAGAGCCCATTGAAGCAGCAAGCCGCCAGACATCGCGTAGAGTGTGGGAAAGATCAGGATGGCGGCTTCCGCCACGGATTTGAAAACGAGGTAAAGCAGCAGAAAGATCACGAAGAAGACGACCGGCAGGATGATCAAGAGACGCTGGCGGGCGCGGACTTCAAATTCGTATTCGCCGGCCCAGTGCCAGGTGTAACCTGCAGGCAAAGCGACGGTCTTTTCAAGCAGATGCGTTGCGCGATCGACGTAGCCGCCATAGTCGTTTGTCGTGAGGTTCAAATAAACGTATCCAGTCAGTGAGCCATCTTCATCGCGGATCATTGCCGGTCCGCGCGAGAACGATACGCGCGCGATCTCGCTGATCGGGATCTGCTCGCCAGTGGGAGTCGGGATAAGAGCTTTGCCGATTGCCTGCGGACTATCGCGAAAATCGTGCTGATAGCGCACGGCAATGGGAATGCGTTGCCGGCCTTCAACGTTTTCAGCAATGTCGGCTCCGCCTATTTCGGAATTGATGACGCGCTGGACGTCACCTACGGTCAATCCATAACGCGCCGCCACGGGACGATTGACCTCAATGTTGAGATAAAACCCCTGCGACACGCGTTCTGCAAAGACGGAACTGGTGTCGGACATGCCTGACAGCACCTGCTGCATCTGAGCGCCAATGTCCTGGACGCGAGCGAGATCGGGACCCTGAATTTTGATGCCGACTGGCGTCTTGATACCGGTGAGTTCCATGTCGAGGCGATTTTGCACGGGCATCGTCCAGGTGTTGGTGAGTCCAGGAAATTGCAGCTTCTCGTCCATGTCATGAATGAGCTTTTCGTAGGTCATGCCGGGACGCCACTGCCCGCGCGGTTTCAGCATGATAGTGGTGTCGTACATATCGAGCGGCGCGTTATCGGTGGCGCTGTCAGATCTTCCAACGGTACCGAAGACGGTTGCGACTTCAGGGAAAGTCTTGATGATCCGGTCCTGCTGCTGCATGAGCGCGACTGCCTGCGTGACGGAGATTCCCGGTAGTGCGCTGGGCATGTAGAGCGATGAACCTTCGTAGAGCGCGGGCATGAACTGGCTGCCAAGGCGGAAGTAAAGCGGAATGGTCGCAGCAAGAAATGCGAGATTCAGGATCACGACAAGCTTCCAGTGCTTGAGGCACCAGCGAAGGACGGGCAGATAGATGGCCTGCGTGATGCGCGCGGCGGGGTTTTGCGATTCAGGGCGGAGCTTTCCGCGAAGGCAGAGGGGCATCAGCGCCGGGACAAGCGTGATGGAAAGCAAGGAAGAGAAGACAAGGGCGAGAGTCTTCGTCCATGCGAGCGGGCGAAACATGCGGCCCTCCTGCGCCTCGAGAAGGAAGACAGGCAAGAACGACACAACGATGATGACGAGGGAATAGAAGAGCGCAGGTCCGACCTGTTGCGCTGCGCCGATCAGGATGCGATGGTGCTCTTCGCCGCTTGGCGTTTCGGTGCGTTCAGCGAGATGGCGATATCCGTTTTCGACCATGACGATGGCCGCATCGATCAGCACACCGATCGCTAACGCGAGGCCGCCGAGCGACATGATGTTCGAGCTGACGTGCAGGTAGTACATGGGAATGAACGCCGCGACGACAGCGATGGGCAACGTGAGGATGGGCACCAACGCCGAACGAAAGTGAAAGAGGAACGCGATGCTGACGAAGCTGACGATGATGGCTTCGAAGATCAGGTCACGCTTGAGGGTGTGAATCGATTCGTTGATGAGCCACGACCGGTCGTAGCCCGTGTCGATTTCAACGCCGGGAGGCAATGACGGAGCAAGCTCTTTAAATCGCTGCTTCACGCCTTCGATCACGTCGAGCGCATTCATGCCGTCTCGCATCACCACGATGCCACCCACGGTTTCGCCCTGTCCCTGCCAGTCGGCAGCGCCTCGCCGGACATCGGGCCCGAACGATACCGTGCCCAAATCGCGGACCAGCACCGGCGTGCCGTTTTTGGTTGCGACAGGCACGTTTTCGAGATCGGCGAGGGTGCGCGCGTAGCCCATTCCACGAATCATGTATTCGGCGCCGCTCATCTCGAGAACATCGCCGCCGACTTCGTTGGTGCTCTGGCGGACCTTCTCGATCACCATGGATGTCGGAATGCCGTAGGAGAAGAGCTTGTTCGGATCGAGGTTTACCTGGTACTGGCGTACGAATCCGCCGATGCTTGCAACTTCCGCAACACCGGGAACGGTTTGAAGTTGATAGCGCAGGTACCAGTCCTGCAAGGAACGCAGATCGGCAAGGCTGCGTGTATGGGTGCGATCGACGAGCGCATACTCATATACCCAACCTGCTCCCGTTGCATCGGGACCAATGGCCGGATGCACATCCGCGGGCAATTTTCCGGCAATCTGCTGGAGGTACTCCGTCACGCGCGAACGCGCCCAGTAGAGATCGGCGCCGTCCTGAAAGACCACGAAGACGTAAGAGTCGCCAAACATCGTTTGTGCACGCACGTTGCGAACGCGGGGCGCGGAGAGCAATGCGGTGACGATGGGATAGGTCACCTGGTCTTCGATGACGCTGGGCGGTTCGCCGGCCCACGGGGTGTGGATGATGACCTGGACGTCGCTGATGTCGGGTAGCGCATCGAGCGGCACGTGCACCATGCACCAGATACCCGCGACGGCGAGCAGAATTGCGGCCGTGATGACCAGGAATGGATTGCGTGCGCACCAGGCGATGGTTCGAGCGATCATTACATGCCTCCCGTGGCGCTCACGCTGAGCTGCTTTGTTGCGATCGTCGTGCCGGCGCGCTGAACCGTGATGGTCACCTGCCAGGTTCCGCCTGCGTCAAGGTGGAGCGGCGATTCATAATTGCCGTTGCCTTTTTCGGTGAGAGATACGGAAGCATGTTGAGCGGCCATGCCCATCGCGGGCATCGCGGGCATGAAGAACGTTATGGTCGTCTGCACTCCGCTTAGGGTCTTGCCGTCGGGGCCGGTTAACCGTACGCGCACGGAATTCGCACCTTTTCGCGGGGGGTTGGGTTCGGTGATGAAGTCAATCTGCACTTGTGCGGCTGATTGCTGCGGACCGGAGGCCGCTTGTGATGGCGGAGGTGCGAAGCTGCCCATGGCACTCTGCAATTGAGCCTCGGAATCAACCAGAAAATTGGCGGAACTGACGATGCGATCGCCGGCTTTGAGTCCTTTGAGCACGACGATAGAATCGCCGAGCGTGGGACCGGTTTCAATTTCGCGGGGTTCCAACGAACCCTGTCCGCGGTCGATGAACGCGATCTGGCGCGAGCCGGCCTGCAGAACACCGGAAACGGGAATGAGGAGCTGGCGGCCGAGTGGAGCGGCGATATCGACGTTGACGTACATCCCGGGCTTCAGCGCAACACCGGGATTGCTCATGACGAGACGCACGCGCACAGTGCGCGTGGTGACATCGACATCGGGAAGGATTTGATCGATGCGGCCGTTGAATTTACGCCCAGGGTACGCGTCCACCGAGACCTGGGTGCGGTCACCGGGCTTCAAGCGGCCCACGTCCGTTTGAGGCACGTTGGCGTAGACCCACACGGTAGAGAGATCGGCGATGGTGTAGAGCCTTGTTTCAGGCTGCACGTACGCATTGGGCAGCGCATTGCGCTCGATGATGTAGCCGGATGCCGGCGAATCGATTGTGATTTCGTGATTCGCGGTGCCGCTGGAGTCAAGATGCGCGATTTCTGCTTCGGGTATGTCGAAGCGGCGCAGACGCTCGGCAGCGGCCTGCAGAAGCCAGTTGCCTTCTTCCGCCGGAGTTCCGTGCATGTGCTCCGAGACGGATTTCTGGTTCTTTTTCGCCAGCAGGTACTCCTGCTCGGTGCTTACAAGGTCGGGACTGTAGATGGTGAAAAGACTCTGTCCCTTGCGCACGTATTGGTAAGTCGCATTCGCAAAGACATTGCGAATCCATCCGGGAAAGCGGGTCTGCACATACGAGATCCGCTGTTCGTCGATCGCAACGCTTCCTGGAGCCTGCAGTTCGTCGCTTACTTCTTTCATTTCCGCGACAGCCGTCGTGACGCCAATTTCCTGCATGCGCTGCGGCGACATTTGAACGGGCGTGAGCGCCGGCTCTTCCGGGCCGGTGGGTTGAGACTTGCCGCCGCCGCCGCTTTGCGAAGGTGCTTCAGGGCCTCGCGCGACAACGGGGCCGGTGTCGGTTTGTGATGATGCCGGGGCCCAATGACGCCATAGCACGTACCCCAGAGCGGCGGCAAGACCTACGCAGAGCAACGCGCATACAGCGAACGCATTCTTTAAGGATGTGTCAGTCATTTCGTAATCTCCTGCGCAGTCAGCGGTGCGCCCACTGCCATCTCAAGGTCGGCCATCTTGATGTTGAAATCCGCGAGCGCATCAATGGACCCCAGGTCGACATCCACGACGGTCATCTGGCTGTCGAGCAGATCGAGGAACGAAGTCTCGTCGTTCTCATAGGCCACGACTGCGGCGTGCAGCGTCTGATCTGCCTGCGGTTTCAGCGAGTCTTGATAGACACGCGCCAGGCGCTGTGCTGCACGAGCCTCGGCCAGGGACTCTTCGATCTGATCAAGGGCCTCCGCTTTGATGGCCGTGACTTCAGCACTGTTTTGAGAAGCAGATGCAGCGGCCTCACGGACTTCGGCATCGTGTTTGCTGCGATTGAGCCAGGGCAGGGACATCGATCCTTCAACCATGTAGTTGTTGCGCGGGCTCATGCCCGACGGCATCAACATGTACCCGGCGGAAACGCTGAAATCGGGCACCATCGCCTTTCTGGCAAGATCCTGTTCCTTGCGGCTCTTTGCTTCGGCCGCCAAGGCCTCAGCCAGGTCCGGGCGCGCTTGCATCGCGGAGGATACGAGCGCCTCAAGAGCAGGCAGCGGAGTGTTGACGGCGTAGTCGCCTTGAACATCGATCGGAGTCTCGGGCTGCCGGCCCATCAGGGTATTGAGGCGGGCGCGGGCCACATCTCCGTCGCGATCAAACCGGATCATGTGTTCGGCCAGACGCGTGAGGGCAAGTTGCGCCTTGAGGATTTCGACTTGCGGAGTCTTGCCGACGCTGTACTTGATGCGCGCGGCCTCAATCGCCTGCTGCGCGATCCCCACATGTTCGTCGTGAATGTGAATCTCATCCTGCGCAAGGAGCATCTCGAAAAACGCTTTGCGCACATTCACGCGTACACGCAGGCGCGCCTGGTCCAGTTCGTCCCTTGCCAGATCGACATCGGACTGGGCAATGGATGTGCGAAGCCCGCGTTTGCCACGGCCTGGAAAAGACTGCCCGAGCATGAGCATGTTCTGCGCGCTGTTGTAGTCATAGGGGTGCGCCAGCGGCACCTGCCAACCGCGATACATGGCTTGAGGATCATCGAGCGCGCCCGCCAACGGGACATGCGCCTGGGCGGCTGCAACTTTTCGGGCGGCAAGCTCAATCTCTGGATTCTGAGCGAGAGCGATGCGTTCCACTTCATTCAGCGAGAACGCGGTCCCGGGTGCGGTGGTGGCGTGTGTGGTGCCGATCAGTGCGCTCAAATCGCCGATCGCAGTTGAACCGCCTGGGGCCTGTGCCTTACAGAAAGGCAACGTGAGCGCAAGGCTGAGCGCACTTGTCCATAAATATCGAGTCTTCATCTCTCCCTCAAAGGCCGTGCGAGTTGGGGCCAGACCAAGCGCATCCGGCACATTGGGCCGGGTACACGAAACCTGATTGCAGACGGAAGGGTGAGTGCCTAGATTCGAAGGATGAAAGAACGACCGGAAGCGGGTGCGCCTGGGGGCGCTTCGGCCGATGGAACATGAGCGGCGCCACTCGTCAAAACGGGCATGAGGATGGTTGCGACGACGAGTTGGGATGACAGACTGTTATTTTCAGGGTGCGACGCCAGCGCGGGAGGCATGTTTGTGTCGGTCGAGCGCATCTTGCAGCAGGAGTCCGCCATCGTCATGGACGAACCGCAATTCTGCATCATCTGCTGGCAGCACGCGGAGCGGTGCGTGGGCGGGAGACAGGCCAAGCTGGGGAGCGCCGTCGACAGCAGCATGATCGCCAACAAGAACCAAGCGCTTTTCCTATCCACATGCACAGTGTAAACCTGCCCTTGCTATGAATATGCCGTCTGTTTGGCTCAAATGACGGTGATTTGAATCACACGTCGATTGTGACAATTCCGGAGGCGGAGCGGCAGGGCCGCCAAATCTCTGAATCGCTGGAGATTAATACGGCCAGCGTTGGCGCAATTTGCTGCATTCGCAGTTGAAACGGAGTTTTACGCGGAAGGCGGGAGGGCAGGATTGTTCGCACATTGGGTTGCCGCTGTTCATGGTCCGGGGAGGCAATTTCGATACAGATGGCTGAATTTCGAAGATGAGGCTGAGGAAAGTTTCGGAATCCGACATGGAAAAGGATGCACAGAAAAAGCGTCGGAGGGCTTTAGAAGCCCTCCGACGTCTTTCCTAGTTCTTTACCATGCTGAGACCTTAAGGGCATCCAGGTAAGCAGTGACGGTTCCGCTTGAGCCAAGCCCGTCAACCTGGAACTGGGTATTGATTATCGGGTCCCATCCAAGATCGGCTGCGCCGAACGCCTGCACGTTAAGGGTGGACTGAACACCATCGAGCCACACGGAATGATAGGTAATGGTGCCGCCGCTGCTGCGGTAGAAGCTGGCCTGAACGTGGTGCCACTTATCGACCGACCAACTGCGCGGGTTGCAGTGCGTGCCGCTCTTGCCAACCCAGGCCATTTTTGGACTGCCTGCAGATCCCTTGTTAACGTTGTAAGCCCATTCCCCGGAGTAGCCGTCGCACTGCACGCCAATTAATACGGTTTGGCCGTTCGGCATTACCTGATTTACGTCAAACTCCAGGTTGCCAATCTTACTGGACGAACTGGTGAGATAAACCCATGTGTCATAGAACAGGTTCTTGGCATCGACATTGTCAGAGAATGATTTCGAATACCGTTCATCGCCGCTATTTGAGAATGACGTCACGAATTTGCGTGCGCTTCCGTAAAGCGATGGGGAACTAACCAGCGACATATAGCCGCTGGAGGAGCCGGGTCCGCCTGAGTCATGCGCAGCTTTCCAACCGTTTAATGCCTCAATGGAGCTGACGATGTCGGCAGTAGAGGGGATGATCGACTCAGAGCTTGTGCTGCCAGCCTTGACGGTGATGGCGATCGATGTGACACATGAGGCTCCGTTCTGACCCCACGCCTTCACATGCAAGGTGTGCCCGCCAGTAGAAGATGAAATCGATGTATTAATGGATTGACCCTTGAAGACGGTTGTATCTGAGCTACTGTCTAACGAATAGCCCATGGATACAACGCTCGTTGACGAGCATACGGACGCAGAGGCGTTCAAAGTAAATGGCGATGAGACATCGGTGTCATTGGAAGGGCTGTTGACTGTTACACCGGCGAGGGCGGGCAAAGTCATGGTGAGGGCAAGGATAGAGGCGAGGGTGATGCTCCGAGCAAGATTCATCGAGTTTCCTTTGCGATAGAAGGCATTATTCTGCTACGTCCCCAGATTGCTCGTACAGCTGGGAAGCCGAAAGGTTTTCGTTTTAGGCGGGTATGTCTGAGATGCAGCGCAAAGCGCCGACTTCGAACTACTCAGCAACCTCTGATCGCGGCGTCGCGGTGCGCAGTGTGCGTGCGACTGCGCTGCCGAACCGATTCGGGCCTAATCTGAGATCCATGGGTGAGACTTGCTGGTACATCGGCATCATAGGTTTTACGAACATGTCGACTTCACTCGGATTTTTGATGGGGCCCCAGGCAACCTTTTCCAATGTGTCTCTAGGAATACTTTCACAATCTATTGCATCCTACAACGAAGAATTCGCAGTAATTTTCGTGCAAAATCGATTTTTTTAGCTATCCCGGAAAGAATTACCGGCAGCGTGCAAAAACTCCACAGCGATCGCGTAAAAATTAGCCACCGCGGCGACGACGACCCGGGGGACAGGCATCGTCTGGCAATTGGGGCAACGGATTGGACTCGTGATTTGTATAGGGGAAACCGCCCGAAGACTGTTGCGCCAACATTCGCACTTCAAAAAACGTATGGCGGGCGTATGCCTTCGGGCGGTTCTGCGTTGTGGAGTGCTCACCACCTGTATATGGTGAAGTTATCGAGATAGAGCGTTGCAGAGCCGTCTGTGCCTGTGGGACCATCAATCTGGAAGTTGGCGATAAGAACTCCGGCGGCCCAGCCGAGTCGGAAATCGGAGTTCACAGTTTTGTTGATCTGCGACTCAACGCCGTCAAGCCACACCGAGTGGTAAGTAACATTGCCTACATTGTCGCGAGAGTAACTGATCTGGACGTGGTGCCACTTATTCGGTGTCCAATTTGCAGGGTTGCAGGGAGCACTGGAGCGAATCCATTTCACCACTGGCTGGCTTGGGGTTCCGGCATTCGAGCTGTACTCCCAGGTATTTGAGGCGCCGGCACACTGGAACGCATAGATGACGGTATCCCCATTGGGGATGACCTGATTGTTGTCCATCTCGAGGTTCATGATCTTGCTGCCTTCTTCGATATAGACCTCGGCGTCATAGACGAAGTTCATTGGCACTGTGTCTTTCGCGTAAGTGACAGAGTAGAGTTCACCTCCGCCATTGGTGAAACTGGTGTCAAACCGCTGCGCCAGTCCGCTCAACGAAGGATCCGCAACGTCAGTCATCACCCCCGTCGATGTACCCGGCGTGGCTGAATCGTGCTTGATTCTCCAATTGGGCATTAACTGCACGCCTGCTACTTTGATCGCGTTTGAAGGAATGGATGGCCCTTTCGACGTGACAATCGAATAGTCCGCTCGCGCGATGCCGCTGTTTGCATAACCCGAAGCCACAGCCAATGCCTGGACCGTCATTGAATTCGCCACCAGAATGGGTCCGGCGTAAACAGGCGACGATGCAGATGGGCCAGAACCGTCGAGCGTGTAGTGGATCGTCGAGCCCGCAGTAGGATCTGACAGCGACACGTACTGCTTGGATGTGTATTGGCCGGGAGCCAGCGAGAACGCGGGTGTGGCCGCAGCGGCCGCCGACGCCACTTTGATGCTGAGTAGGACTTGATCCGCGGCGTGCTGGCCCCAACATTTCACATGCAATATATGGCTACCCGCGCTTGCAGAGACAAACGCACTGAATGAAGTTGGCTCGATGGTCACGGGGCCGCTATCGATCGAGTAGCCCATGGAAACGGCCGGAACTGAAGCGCATGTCTGTGAGCTTGCAACCAGCTTGAACGGTGAGGCCAGGGTCGTGCCGTTTGCAGGACTCGCCACGGAGATATTGGTAGTTGCGGCAAGAATTGTAATGTTGAAAAGCACCTGGGCATTTACTTGCTTGCCCCAGCATTTCACGTGGAGAACATGCGATCCGGGACTGGCTACGACCATGGCACTGAATGATGTGGGTTGAATAATTGCCGCATTGTGATCGATCGAGTAGCCCATCGAGACAGCGGGGACTCCGGCGCAGGTGCTGGTACTTGCCACCAATTTGAAAGGTGAAGTTAACACTGCACCGTTGGAAGGCGTAACGACTGTAATGGCTGACATCGGGATTGTTGATCCCGCTAGCGCTAAAAGTGCGAAAAGGCGAGTCTTCATGGACATTCCTCAAGTCAGGATGGCGAGCACACGTGGATGCACCCCGATTGCGGGTCGCTTCACGATTCGAAAGGCATGGAGAACGCGACGTTCATGGTTCAACGAAACGTGTGAACTTGAAGTCGCGAGCTGAATCGTGCTTTTCCGATACTCCGGTTGCAGCACATCACGGAACCTGCGAGTGAGAAAACGAATTGGTGTAGACGCGAAATGGCTGCGTCCGATGAATCGCAGAGTTCGAGGAATAGCCATCGGTGAGAACATTCCCACCTTGGAAGGCCGGACAATTGCGCACTTGAGGTCGGCATCAGTCCCATGCTGGATAGCGATCCAGCATGGATTGCTCGTTCTACGGATGCTCGCCGATCGTTTTTCAAGACTGAGCCACATTGAGTGCGCCCACCCAACGTCGACGTGGATGTCGTTGGGTAACCCACAGAGAAATCGAGGCGCCTGAACGTCACGATGTGCTGTGTAGGATCAAGTGAAGTGAATTATTTGAATGTCAGTATAGGAGGGGAATAGTTGCGAAACGGTGACTGAAATCACAGTCCGCATTACTTAGGTTATGACGACGATTGCGGTGGGATAACTTCTTGATTTAGATCGACCGAAATGACCACAAACAGACAAAACCCTGGCAACATTGACTCATTTGGCGAAGCGCCGTGAGCCCAACGTTACCAAGGTCCAATCTTCTACAGGTTGTATCGTGCGCCTACCGGCTTTTCTACTGCACGGTGACGGAGAGATTCGTGGTTGATTGCATAGATCCGCTGGTGCCTGTGACGGTGATCGAATAGGCCCCTGCTGTTGTGCCACCGCTTCCTTGGGTTGGACTCGGCGTTTTAGTTACACCGCCGCAACCGCAGGCTACAGAAGCCAGTGTCGCCAACAACAGCAGTCCCAGCATCGTTTGCCATCTACGACGACGAAAGGGAAGCCAAAAGAACGGGATGGCCACAAGCGTTCCCTCACCGATCTTGACGAATGGGCGCAGCGGGTTATGAAGCGCCGCTGCCGAGGCAGCCGTGGTGTTGATGGTGAGCTTGGAGGTCACCGCCTGGGCGCCGGATATGGAGGCGGGCTGGGAGACATTGCAGGTAGGCGGAGCGACAGCGCCCGCCGGACTGCTGGTGATCGCGCAAGAGAGAGACACGCTTCCGGTAAATCCGCCGGCGGGAGTGATTGTGATGGTTGAAGTCGCTGACCCGCCCGCTGCGATGGCTGGTATGGAGCCCCCCGTCAACGTGAATGAAGGCTGAGTAATTGTGAAGGTCGCGCTGGCCACGCTGCTCAGGCCATACCCTGGGGCGCTGGCAATAGCCTTGATGGTTGTATCGGTGCTGATGGTAATCGGCGCAGTGTATTGTGTCGATGTTGGTGTCGGCGTGGAGCCGTCGAGGGTATAGAAGATGCTCGCAGACGGTGTCGAACTGGATATCTGAACACTCTGGCTCGTGGAGAATGTTCCGCCATTGGGATTGATGACGGGTGCCGCTGCGCTTGCCGCAGCATTGAGGAGCCCGTAGACGTCCACTTCTCCATGTGCTGCAACGTAGACCTTTCCGTTGGTCACCACTGGTACGGAGAACTTATTGGCGGGTCCAGCCGAGTCGCGCGTAGCGTTGGTGTCGCTCTCATAGAGGATATCGGAAAGATCGGTGGCGTCGAAGGCGTACAACACGGCAGGTCCGTTGGTGTTGAACTGGTCGGCCTGCACTGCCCAGGCGATGCCATCCTGCGTTCCATTGGATGAGATTGAGAAGGTAGGTCCGGGGAATTTTGAAGTAGAGGTTGTCTCGCTGTCGGGCTCGGTGTCCATTACGCCGTTATTCATCTTGAACAACATGCCGGCGTTGGGTGTGCCGGGGTTGTCGCCGCCAGCCCACACATAAACATTCCCATTCCAGTAGGCGCCCGTGCCCCAGAAGCCTTGTCCTTGCGAGATCACGCCGGAGATGTCCTGTAGCGCATTGGTGTTCGACGATGCGCCGGATACAAGACCGCCGAGATTATCGCGGTTCAACACTGTGATTCGCCCTTCCTTTCCTGCGGTGACCAGCACGTGGGGATAGGAACCCGGCTGGTCTGGCAACATCAGCACGCCACCGGCACCCTGATCCCAGTCTTCAGTATTGAGGGTCAGGTAGTTGAACGAAGTAAACGAATCAGTTGGCGTGAGCGCGCCGTTCGCGAGATTAAAGGCAATGACGCTCTGACCGAAATCGGTGCTGGCGTTGAATGGTGGATTGGAACGGGCGCCATTGCCGGTTACGACAAACATACGGCCACCGGAGATGTTGGTATCGATTGGCATTCCTGCGCCCGAGCCCCACACGCCCGCGCCGATATCGTTCGGGCTGAGACAAAGCGCTGCTGACTGTTTCAGCGTGGTCGCGTCATACGCGAACAGCCATCCATGCCAATTGTTGAGGTCGCCGTGCGCCGCGTAGCCGAAGTAGACGTACCCGTTGTAATAATTCAACGCGGTGCGCTGATTCTGCCACAGCGGACTGAACGTAATCTGCCCACCGGAACTGCCGGCCCCGGTTCCCGCCGCTGTCGCAGTAATGTTCACCGGGCTATTCGCCTGCTCAGTACCGTTCATAATGTTGATCGCATGCAGGCGCGAAAAGTACACACCGTTTTCTTTTGTATTTGCGACGACGTACATCGTGTTCGTTGCGGAGTTGATCGTCGGAGTGCCTGTAATGCCCACAGTTGGCGCAACGTCGGGTGATCCAGTATCGGCCCAGGGCACTGCCGTGGCACCGGCCCCCGCCCCGTAAGCAGCGGTAAGCAGGCTAACTTGCCAGATTGGCTTCGCATTGGCTCCGCCGTTTGAATCCGCGTCAAAGGCGTAGATTGAGTCATTCTCCGTCGCAACAAAGAGCACATTGTGCACGAGGCCGTCGCTCATCTTCAGCGCCGGGACGTAAAGCGGCTGAGCATATACCGTACTGTCTACGGGGAGCGAGAATAACTTGCCGAATGATTGCGGGTTTACGTTCGCTTGAGTAAGTGCTGTTTCTTGCGTGTTATCGCCGGCGTGTGTCAGATCGTAGCGCCACGTTAGAACGGGAACGGGCGTTGGTGATTGAGCAACGACGCTCGCAAACGACGTGCAGATCAGGGCGAATCCCAGCATTCGGTGGAAACAAATCGGCCGCTTGGAGAAATATCTTGTACAGATGAGAATCGCAATGACAACAGGAGACTGGCGAACCCGTTGGATCATACAGAGGCACCTTTACGGAAGATGAACTGAAATACCACTCCGCCAGGAAAAGAAATGACGGGTCAACAGCTTGCCTGCGAGTTGCGGGCATGAACAGCTATGCAATGAGCTGATTCAGTGATCGACTCTTGCGTTTTGAACGTGGAAACACCGCGCTACACTCTACGTCGTTACACTTCTCTGGTTTGCCAACTGATGAAATTAGCGTGAGAGAGCAAAGTGGGATCTTCACGAGAGGTCATGCTCCCATACAGAAAGGGAGCTATTCGTAAGATGGTTGTCGGCGCACGGCGGTTGCTTTCGAGGCTGAATCGACTTTTCAATCTATCTTCGGGCAGAATATCCACTATGCACTCTGCAAGATCCATCGCAATGTCAACGCGGGGCGAGGCAACAGTTCGCCTCTTCGCCGCTGGGGGCCGGTCTTTGCTGCTGATGTGGATCGCAGTCGCGATTGCAGCGGGCGCTCAAAGCGCGCCGCAGATTCCGCTGGGCGTGGCCTGGCAAGTCAAGGGGCCATGGCGTGCCGATGGCCAGACAAAGCCGGTTCAGACGGGTGATGCAATCAAGCCGGGGTCGCTGCTTTCGCCGGTAGCGGGATCTCCTGCGCACTCAATCACGGTCCTTCTTCCTGACGGTCAACGCATACTTTACGAGTGCTTCCAGGCTGAAGATTGCGACCGCGGTTTTCGCGTGCCATCGCTGTATCGCTTACCCGATCCGAAGGCAGTCGACATGCTGTGGCGCATTCATGCGGTGCTGGTGAAAGGACTCCCTGTGCCGGGGATCACGCGAGGCAATCAAGGCGTGCTGCCGCGAGACGAAGCCGTAGCGATCCTCGATGCGCAGTCTCGAGCCGAAGTCACCGGTTTGGTCGCCGCTCTCCCTGATGGTCGTTATACATATACGGAGCAATCGCTCGGCCATGATGACGCACATCCGATCCATAAAACGTTTGACAAAAAAGGTGCTTCCGTTGTCCTTGACATGCCATCGCCGGGATTGTTCGCCGTGATTATTGCCGATCGCCTTAATACGCCGCGTGTCGATCTGCTGGTCGCCGCAGTGAAGGAGCCGCAGGGCGCGATTATACGAGATTCTTTCCGCGATGCGAAAGCATTGATCAAGGATTGGAATGGCGATTATCAGGGATGGCCTATCCATGACTTTCAGAGGGCCTATCTCGAGGCATTGATTATGGGCATCAATCCTCAAATCCCTCACGCCGGCTCCAATACTTCGGGCAGTCAGAAGAATCATCCCGGTATGGTTGCAGAACCTGTCTTCATGCCCAAACCCGGAGTGCTTCAAGGCGACACCGCCGTGACTTTGCGGAGCGATACGCCCGGCGCGACGATTCACTTTACGGTTGATGGTTCGCAGCCGTTCACGTCCTCGCCGGTATACAGTGCTCCAATCATGGTGAAAGGGACGGCATTGATGATCAAGGCGTTTGCGACTGCGAAAGGCAAAGATCAAAGCGCCGTCGTTACGGGAATATTCAGAATCGGAGAGTAGCCGGGATCGCCGTCAGGCAACCACATCTTCCCGTCTTGTCATCGTATGACATACATCTCGATTTGAGTCGACCCGGACATCGGAGGGGAACCGGGTTAGGCGTCTGCGATGTTTTCACAATAACTGTATACCGCATGAGAGAGCCTCGGATATGGATCGCCTGGGCTCAGCGTTGAAGTGTGCGCATCGGGAGTGATTGTTGGACGTCAGCATAGTTAAAGGCGTTTCGTTCCGTGTTTTCATGAGCATCCTCATTCTGGGGATCTTCGGTTGCGGTTCCATTCATCAAAACAATTCACCTCAGGCCGCAACCGTAAACATGGTTGCCTCTTCCACATCAATCAACGCTGGAAGTTCAACAACTTTGACCGTCACCGCGACATATGCATTGAGCGTGCAAATCACGGGCTCTGACGGGACTTCCTACAAACTTCCGGCGAGTGGCGGAACGCAAACTGTGAGTCCCGCGGCGACAACTACGTATACCGCAACCGCGACTGGCTCTACAGGGAATGTAACCGCCGCAGTTACAGTGACTGTAAGTACGGCATCTAATCCTCCGCCGACTGTTACGATCAGCGCCAGCCCCGCGTCCATCGCCGCGGGAAGTTCATCGATTCTTACAATCACCGCTACTAATGCGACCACGGTTGTTATTGCCGGATCGGACGGGAACACTTACAACTTGCAGGCCACCGGCGGCACCCAGGCAGTAAGTCCGGGGGCAACGACGACCTATACAGCCTCTGCCACAGGCGCAGGAGGTACTGTATCGGCATCCGTAACCGTGACCGTGACGCCTAATCCTGCACCGACGGTGCAAATCAGCGCGAATCCAACCGCCATTGCGACCGGAGAGTCTTCCACGGTCACGGTTACCGCGATGAATGCGACGCAAGTCACTGTCTCGGGAAGCGACGGTACTACGTATACTCTCGCGGCCAGTGGAGGAACGCAGTCGGTGAGCCCGTCTGCAACGACGACATACACCGCAAACGCGACTGGGCCGGGCGGAACGGCTACCGCCGCGGCCACCGTGACAGTCTCAGCGAATCCAGGGCCGACCGTGACCATCTCGGCAAACCCAACCACTGTTGTTACCGGGAATTCGTCGTTGCTGACTGTGACCGCGAGCAATGCAACGGCGGTTGCGATCAGCGGAACGGATAAAAGCGCTTATACGCTGGCGTCCACGGGCGGAACTCAAGCGGTGACACCAGCGGCGACGACGACTTACACAGCGACGGCGACCGGAAGCGCCGGTAAAGCGACGGCGGGGGCGACGGTTACCGTCACACCTGCGGGGAGCCTTCAATCCATCGACCACGTGATCTTTATGCTTCAGGAAAACCATTCGTTCGATAACTATTTCGGGATGCTGAACCCTTACCGGATAGCCAATCACTGGAACGTGGGGGATGACGGTGTCACCTATCAAGTCGATGGCATTGATGACAAGTTGACGACGATCAGCAATGTCGACAATGAGGGCACGGCGTTTCCGCTCTTCAAGTTCACGAGTACGTGTGTCGATGACGAGTCGTCTGACTGGCTATCAAGCTATGGCGACGTAAACCGGTATAACTTCCTTGCTACGCGTCCAATTCAGATGAGTGGTTTTGTCCACGACGCCGAGGGTTTTGCAAACAGTTGCTCCTCAGGAGGCGGCAGCTGTTCCGGGAGCTATACGGACCTGACCGGTCGGCGAGCCATGGGTTACTACGATCAGAATTTCCTGAACTACTACTACTACATGGCCTCGCAATTCGCGATTTCAGATCGCTGGTTTTCGCCGGTTGCGAGCAAGAGTGTCCCCAACCGGCTGGCTACATTCACGGGCGGTACGACGCAAGGTCTTGTCAAGGATCCTGGCGGGAACGATCATCTTCAGCAGCTCGACATCAATAACATATTTGAGGAGCTCGATCAGGCAAACGTCACGTGGAAGATTTACTACACGGTAACCGAGGGTCTCTGCCTCAATGACGATGACTGCCTGGCCTCGGGAAGCAGTGTATATCCCGCCATCCACTTCTCTAACCTGACTTACTCATTCCGGTATATCTATGAGAATCCGACGGGCGCCGCCTGCAAAGCTCCCACGCAGCCGTCGAGCGTAGTGGGCGACTCGACCAACTCTTTCTGTATCGATCCGGATCACATTGCCCGGCTGTCTGCGTACTTCACAGACTTGACCAACGGTACGCTTCCCAGCTTCGGCTTCATCGAGGCGGGTTACGGACACAGCGACGAGCATCCGGGCTCAGGCCAGTCGATTCTTGAGGGGCAGGCACAGGTTGCGAATATTGTGAATTCGCTGATGAACAGCGGCGAATGGAAAGATTCGGTCTTTTTTCTGAGTTACGACGAGGGCGGAGGTCCTTACGATCACGTTCCGCCAGTACCAGGGCATTCGAATGATTTCACCGATGCGTCGCTGGGGACAATCCCGGATATCTCGCAGATCGCGGTCAATGCAGATACCTATTCACCCTGTGTGCCGGCAGGCGGGACACCCACCCTTCACTGCGATCTTGCATCGACTGATCCAGGAGCCAACCCTGGGGACGCCGCGGCGATACAAGGATTCAGTGCGCAACTCGGTTTTCGCGTGCCGAACATTGTCATCTCGCCATTTGCACGCCGGCACTATGTCTCTCACATTCCCATGGACCACACAGCCGTAATCAAATTTGTCGAGAACCGCTTCATCGGCAGCTCCGCGCACCTGACGCCCCATGATGCCGCGCAGCCCAACCTGCTCGACTTTTTAGATTTCACCAACGTTCCGTGGGCCGCACCGCCGTCACCGCCGGCTCCCGTCACTGCCCAATCGTTGGGGTATGACCCGTGTACTCCGGCTAGTTTTGGTCCTTGAATTGCGACGAGGGCGATCAGATCCACGATCTCTGCCCTTCGATGATTGAAATTACGACATTCTCACATCGCGTGATCCGATCTGTTGCAGGATCGGAGTTCCGCGCCTGACCGGAGCGCTCGTGAGACCGTTCACCTGAGCATCGTCCACGTCGTCGAAGATGACCGCGGGGCGCGCGTCTTCGGCGGTCGCAGTGAAGGCAAGATCATTCAGCCGCAGTTTTTGCGCGTGACGAACGTACAGTCCCGTCGCCGGCAGCATGCCGAACATGCGCGCTTCAGGATATGCGCTCTCTTTCTCCGGCACAGCGCGGCCGACCCAATCCGGGCGCCCTGGAAGCACGTTTTGAACCTGGATGTGCGAGAGCGTTACGTCCTGGACATTCAAACCCGGCAGCCCGGTGATTGAACTCGCGAGCAGCGATTCAGTCGCCTGAACATTTTCGATATTCACGTTCCGAAGGCCGTGTTGCGGATTATCGTGCGCATGCTTGCGGTTTTCCAGACGGATAAAAATCGGCGTACGGGTCCGCTCCATCCGGATCCCCGTGACCTCAACTCCGTCAATCCAGCCCCCATCCACAACCTCGAGCGCAATCCCGGAGATGACTCGATCCGCGAACGGAACGGGCCCATTGCGGACAACGGAATTGGAGAACTTGATGTTTTCAAAACCGCCCTCGGAAGAGGTGCCGAGCTTGAATCCGTTACAACATGTTGTGAGCGTGCAGTTGGTAACTTCGATGTTCTTGAGACGACGCGGTTCAGGGCCATACGGATTTTCGCTTTTCAGGCAGATGGCGTCGTCACCTGTATCGACGACGCAATCTGTAATTAACACGTTCTGACATCCAGTGATGTCCATCCCGTCGGTGTTGGGGCCGACAGTCGGATTCTTGATATTGACGCCGCGAATCTCGACGTTGTCAGAGTTCACCGCTCTCATGGTCCATCCTGGAGCGTTTTCAATATGCACGCCATAGATCTTCAATCGTTGGCAGTTGACGAACTCGAGCATGGGGCTCGGACGCCCGCTCTTCTTGGGCGCCATGGAATGCGAGGCAACATCGGCCCATTCTTCCTCGGGCGGCAAAGGCGCACGGCCAGAGGGCTCCCAGAAGCTAGGTCCCTGACCGTCGATTCTCCCCGCTCCGGTCAGGGTCACGTCGTCTGCGTCCTGCGCAAAGATCAGGTGTCGCGGGTTGATGCCAGGGTAGGCAGACGATCCGTGCTCGGCGTTATAGTCGTTGATCGATGTGCTGCCAAGAAGCGTTGAGCCTGATTGCAGGTTCAGGGTCACCTTTGCCTTGAGTTCGATTCTGCCGGTGAGAAAGGTGCCCGGCGGGATGTTCACCGTTCCGCCGCCGAAGCGGAAGACGTCGTCGATCGCGCGCTGGATGGCCCGGGTGTTCAGCGTTCTGCCATCGGGTTTGGCGCCGTATTCCAGAATGCTTTTCGTCGCCTGAGCGAGCTGCAAAAAGCCGCGGCGCGCAGTCACGACGCTTAGGGCAAACGGCAAAGTGGTGAGGAAATCTCTTCTCAGCATGGGGACCCCGGCCGGTTAGATTCTGCCAGACGCATCCTCGATCTGCAAGGTGCACGGGAATTATTGACCTGAGCAGATGCAAGAACTTCCGTGAATAATCGGAATGTTCACGTTCGCGGAATAGAATCGTCGCAATGGAGCCGACTCGGCTTCAGCAGCACGAGCGGCAGGGGGAACGACTACGGCCCGCCCGCGCCGGCTACGCCGAGCAATAACAGAAAGAAACCGGATCGTGCATCGACCCGAAGATCAAAGGGAAGATCCGGCAGGCTAAGCGGATACCAGGTGAACAACATCCGCGGATTGGGCGGATCTGTGACACTTCCAAGGTGCCGTCTAACCGCATCCGCAGCTCCGCGCCAGCAGTTCCGCGAAGTGCAAGGCCTGCTTATGCCCCAGTTGCTGAATCTGTTCGCGGCAGCTGAACCCATCCGCGAGGATCACGGTCAGCGGACCCGCCGAGTCGACCGCCGGCATCAATCCATCGCTCGCGATCCTCTTCGACACTTCATATTTCTCTGCCTCGAATCCGAAAGGCCCGGCCATCCCGCAGCATCCCGCCTTGATCACCTCCACGTTCGCGCCGGCGCGCTTGAGCAACGCGATCTCGCTGCCCGGCCCGCCAAACACCGCCTTGTGGTGGCAATGCCCATGCACCAAAACATGCGCACCTTCAAGCCACCCCGGCACCCATTCAGGGGCCTCTGCCGCAAGCCAATCCGCCAGCAGCCACACCTGCTTGCTCATGCGCTCCGCTCGTTCATGTTTCGGAAAGAATTCGAGAAGTTCGTCTTTGAAGACGCTCGCGCAACTCGGCTCAAGAAAGATGAAAGGCATTCCCGCATCGATCTCGCGAGCCAGGCGTCTCAGCACATCGTCGAGATACGCCCGCGCCTGATCGAGAAAGCCGAAGTCATAGAGCGGTCGTCCACAGCACATATGGCCCTTTGCCGTTTGAACGTCGAAGCCCGCTCCGCTCAGCACGGTCTCGGCGGCAACCAATGTCTGCGGGTGATAGTAGTTGTTCCACGTATCCGGCCACAGGAAGACCTGCCGTTTGGTTGACATTCCAGCAGGGGCTGCAGCCGCACTCTTATTGGCGGCGTTTTCGGCACGACTCAAGCCACCCCACGGACGAAGACCTGTCTGCGGGGACTCCGAAAAGTCGTGCCCTGATACAAAACTGCTTCGCGCGAGCCGGGGCAATGCACGCTCAGACGCAACGCCTGCGATCCGCTTGATGATCGGGCTTGTGAGCGCTCCGGTAAGGATGCCATTCGTGATTCCCGGCGCCATCGATCCGAATCGCGCCAGCTTGTCTGCGAACCCGAACACGTAGTGCCGCGCAGGATGCACGCGTCCTTTGTAGTGCTGCGCTAGAAACTCCGCTTTGTACGCAGCCATATCCACTTGCACTGGGCATTCCGTTTTGCATGCCTTGCAACTCAGGCACAGATCGAGCGCCTCATGTACGGCCTTGCTTTGATATCCCTCTGCGCGGAGCGAACCTGCGAGCATCTCCCACAGCAGGTGCGCCCGCCCGCGCGTGGAATGCTTCTCATCGCCCGTCGCGCGATAGCTTGGGCACATCACGTCATTGTCTGTCTTCCGGCAGGCGCCCACGCCAACGCAGCGCTCGGTAGCATGCTCCAGCGACCCCTCGTCGCGCGCGAATGCAAAATGCGGTTTGATATCCACTCCAGCACTTTCACCCGCTTGCACATCGCTCTCGATTCCCTTGCGCAAATTCTCGATGGGGTCGTAGACCCGTACCGCATCCATAAGCTTCCCAGGGTTCATGCGGTTGTCTGGATCCCAGAGTGCTTTGAAATCGCGAAATGCCCGCATCAGTTCCGGCCCGAACATCTTGGGCAAGAGCGCCGCGCGCGCCTGCCCGTCGCCGTGCTCACCGCTTAACGATCCGCCAAAGCCGAGCACCACATCGGTGGCACGATCGAGAAACTCACGAAAATCGCGAAGCCCCTTTTCGCTGCGGAAATCGAAGTTGATGCGCATGTGCACGCATCCCTGGCCGTAGTGACCATAGAGCGGGCTCGAGTAGCCATACTCCGCCATCAACGAGGTAATGCTGCGCAGATAAGCTCCCAACTTCTCCGGCGGAACGGCAGCGTCTTCCCACCCTTCCCACCGATCCGGCTCACCCGGCACGAACACCACCGCTCCCAGTGCTGACTCGCGCACGTACCACACGCTCGCTGCTTCCGCGGGCGTGCAGATATGTGCAACCGGTGGATTGGGCCAGCATCGGCAGTCTCTTGTCAGCGCCTCGGCCTTGCTCTGCGCTTCGTCCGCGCTCCAGGCCCCCATCTCCACCAGCAGAAAACCAATTCCCGGCGGCAACTGGTCGAGTTCCTTCAGAGCCAGACCTTTGCGACGCATGAACTCGACCAGCAGATGATCGAATCCCTCCAGACCGATGGGCTTGTGCTCCAGCGTCAGGGGAACCGCATCCGCCGCCACGAAAGGATCGTCGAATCCCAGCACGGTGAGCACGCGGAAGGGAGGGCTCGCCGTCAGGTTCAGAGTCGCCGACAGCACCGTGGCGCAGGTGCCTTCGCTTCCCACAAGCGCTCTCGCCACGTTGAAGCCATTCTCCGGCAGCAGTTCGTCGAGGTTATAGCCGGAGACGCGGCGCGGGATCCGCGGAAACCTCGATCGCACCATGTCGCCATATTGATCGCGAATGCGCTTGAGGCCGGCATAGATTTCGCCTTTCCGGCCACCTGCGCGGATGATGCTTTCGAGTTCTTCTTGGCTCGAGCGGCCGACGGTCATGCGGGTGCCGTCGTAGAGGACGATGTCGAGACTTTCGACATTGTCGACGGTCTTTCCGCCCAACAAGCCGTGGACGCCGCAACTGTTGTTGCCGATCATGCCGCCCAGGGTGCAGCGCGAGTGCGTCGCCGGGTCCGGTGCGTAGGTCAGATGGTGGTTCTCCGCCGCTTCGCGAAGTCTGTCCAGCACAATGCCCGGTTGCACCACAGCGAGCTTGGCAGTGGGATCAATCGACGTAAGCCCATTCATGTACCGGGAAAAATCGAATACGACTGCAACATTCGCGCACTGGCCGGAGAGACTGGTTCCACCGCCCCGCGGCAGCACCGCGGCGCCCAATGCACGACAGGCTTCGAGGGCAGCTTCTACGTCTGCACCATCGCGAGGCAGAATCACACCGATCGGGAGCTGCCGGTAATTCGACGCGTCGGTCGCATAGAGAGCGCGCGAACCTGCATCAAAAAGTACGTCGCCGCGAAGCCTGGATTTGAGCCGTGCTTCGAGTTCGCGATGCGCACTGAACCGCTCGTGATCCAAAGGAGGTTGATTAAGAATCGTGAAAACGTCCACGTGGGAATAGTAGCGCGCCTAGCGCGTCGGCCACTCTTCGACAACGATGCCCAGATCGTTCAGCTGCTGGATTGCGGCCTCTACGTTGCGCCGTATCTTCGGGCGATCCTTCGCAGAGGCGCCGGGCAGCTCGGCCACTGCCACCACGCGGCCGTATTGCCATGCACCCTGGGGCAGCGCGGCCATTGCCTCAGCGAGGTCTTTGGGGCGAATCTCGATTTCCTGCCGCCGCGCAGCTTCCGGACGGAGCATGGTGCCTTTGCCCAGATCGCTTGTATTGGCATCCGCCTGCACAATGCGCAAGTGAATGGCATCGGGTCCAACGGCGAGAAACGGATTTGCCCAAGCCGACGGGTCATGCACATCCACATACATGCTCTTGGTCGGAAGCGGAATGTGCGAAAGCGCCCCGCGTTGCTGATCGCCGGTGCTGGCCCGCGCCTGGGCGGCAGCCTGGGCCTGGTGCTCGGCGTTCACGGCGTTCTTGGCCACGCCTACAACCGCTTGCTCTTCGCGATGACAGGCAACAAGAGCGACCGCCAAAAGCGCAGCCATAGCTGCAAAGCCGGCAGTTTTGGAGGGAAGGGTCACCCGTCCAGAATATCAGGAAGGCGATTCTGACTCAGACGGCAGAATGGAGTGTGGGCTGCTTACTCGCCTTTCCAGATCGGTTTCCGCTTTTCAAGGAACGCCGCGGTCCCCTCGGCTTTGTCCGCGGTGTCGCATAAGAGCCCAAACCGATCTGCCTCGCGCAAAAGCGCAAGATCCAGCGGCAGATCGAGTCCTTCGTCCACGAGGCGCAAGGTTTCAGCGATCGCCAGCGGCGCCTGGGCCGCAATTTCGCCCGCCAGCGCTTCGGCGCGCTGCATCAACTCGGCGGCAGGCACTACCTCATCGACAAGGCCGATCCGCAGCGCTTCGCGGGCATCGATGATTGCACCGGTCAGCAGCAGCTTGAGCGCCGCTCCGCGTCCCACCAGCCGCGGCAGACGCTGCGATCCGCCATATCCCGGCACCACGCCCAACTTCACCTCGGGCTGTCCGAATTTTGCGTCGTCAGCTGCGATCCTGAGGGTGCAGGCCATCGCCAGTTCGCACCCGCCGCCCAGCGCGAACCCTCTTACGCAGGCGATTACGGGCTTGTTGAGGGTTTCGATCTTGCGGAAAACCGCCTGGCCCCGGAGCGCAAAAGCCTTGCCCGCACCATCCTCCGCCGCTGCCAGTTCGCGTATATCGGCGCCGGCGGCGAAGGCGCGCTCCCCGGCTCCGGTCAGCAAAACCACGCGCACGTCTGTGTCTGTTTCCAGTTCGTCGAATACGGAACTCAGTTCGGCAAACGTCGCCGCATTCAGGGCATTCAGTACGTTGGGCCGGTCCAGGGTGACGGTAGCCAGCATCCCGTTCTTTTCCACGCGAATGTTTTCGGTGTCCATGTCTATGTACTTTACTCAACCAGCCACGACTTCGAGAGGGGGGGACCCCTATTATCCCCCCTCTTAGGGTAAATGTTTTGTTTTCAGTGAACTACAGCGGAGAGCGCGGCCAAAGGCCTCTCTCGATTGGGTTTAGCTGTAGAGGTTTCTCATATAAGGGCTTAGGTTCGTCGCTGGAGTGTGCAACTGTGAGTGAAGCGGGAAACCTCAAAGAAAGATAGTAGGATTTCCCACATAATTCAGGTTATGCGAACGGCCGAAATAACCTGCAAAATCGCAAAAGAAATTTGCCGTTTGTTTTGAAGGGGTTAGGCGGTAAATTTGGTTCAGGGGGCTTGACGAGGTGTGAGGTGAACCCCTGTGGTGAGACAGATGGGTTAATGGCGACTGCGGAGGAAGAGCAACTGCGGGTTCCTCCACTCCCGTTGGTCGGTCGGAATGACAGGGCCTGGGAGTGGGATGGGTTAATGGCGACTGCGGAGGAAGAGCAACTGCAGGTTCCTCCACTCCCGTTGGTCGGTCGGAATGACAGGGCCTGGGGGTGGGATGGGTTAATGGCGACTGCGGAGGAAACGCAACTGCGGGTTCCTCCACTCCCGTTGGTCGGTCGGAATGACAGGGCCTGGGAGTGGGATGGGTTAATGGCGACTGCGGAGGAAGAGCAACTGCGGGTTCCTCCACTCCCGTTGGTCGGTCGGAATGACAAAGTGGGGGATAACCGACTCAGTGGTGGGTTGGCCCGGCCGACGAAAAGAAAAGGGCGGGCCGATTTCGGCCCGCCCTCAAATCTGTATGCCAGAGATGTACAAGTAAATTTCAGGAGGCATGCTTAGAGTAGCGAGAATGCGGTGCTGCGTCTTGGGTCATTCGGACGACGAACTCCTCCACCCGTGGGTGGAGACCTTTCCAGAACCAGCACAATGAATCGAAAGGGTTTCTGCGTATTCTGCGGTCTGGGCTGATAATCGGAGTAATGCCCTTGCAACGTCACGCTTCTCGTCCGGGTCTGGATTAAGACACCTTGTTGCGCATTGAAGCGAACCCGATCACCAAGGCTCCCGGACCTGGCCAATCTCGGCTCGTCGTGGGGCTGTCGCGAGTGTCTGTTCCGTTCGCCGGAAGCCTGATGGCGCTTCTCTTCGCGTACACGGGCTGGGCTTCGGCCCTGGAGCCGACTACACCGCTGGCGAACTACGGCCGCCAAACATGGGTCATGGAGAACGGGCTACCGCAAAACACCGTGCAGGCTCTTGCGCAGACACGGGACGGGTTTGTCTGGCTCGGCACGGAGGCGGGGCTGGTTCGCTTCGACGGCAACAGTTTCGTCGTCTTCGATCAGAACTCGAAGCCCGCGCTCCCCGGCAATGACATCACTTGCCTCATTGCCACCGACGACGGCTCTCTCTGGATCGGCACTAGCGATGGGCTGGCACGCTTGAAAAATGGATCGGTCACGACCTTCACCACAGCGGACGGCTTGCCCAGCAACTCCATTCGCTCCCTCCGGCCATTCCGCTGGCCAGACTCGGAGTATAGCGTCGATGCCTCCACCCAGAATGGAACAGTCGCAATCAAGGGATCTCGCGCGGTGCCGGTCCTGGTTGACCGGGCAGGCGAGCCGCGCCCGCTGTTCTACATTCATTTGACCAACAAAACCGATGTGTCCGTCTATACGACCGCGGTCAACATTGTCGAGAAGGATCATTCGCCGCGGAGGCTCGTCGTCGGCAAGGACTTTCCAGGTACGCGCATCCAGACGGCATTCGCCGATCGTGAAGGGAAATTATGGATCGGCACGAACGGCGGCCTCGTCCGCTGGGTAGCGGACAAGGTCGATCGTTTTCCAGTGACCGATCCGCTAGCTTCGGCATCCATCCTCTCGGTCCTTGAAGATCGCGAAGGCAACATATGGGTAGGCACCGAAACCGGCGGGCTGCACATTCTGCGCGACGAACGCTTTCGTACCTTCGGGACGCGCGACGGGCTCTCCTCTGACGCCACCACGACCGTCGTTGAGGGCAATGCCGGAACGCTTTGGGTGGGAACGAGCGGAAATGGACTGGACGCGGTCTCCCGCAATGGAGCTTTCATCACGAAAGTGAAAACACTGGAAGTGAAGGACGGACTATCGAGCGATGTGATTCTTTCTCTCGCAGCGGCGCCGAATGGAGATCTTTGGGTGGGGACCCCCGACGGGCTGAATCGCATTCGCAAGGAAACCATCACCACCTATACGAGCGCCGATGGATTGCCTGACGACTTCGTGCGTTCCCTGCTGGTAGATGCGGATGGCTCGCTGTGGATCGGCACACGGCGTGGCCTCGCACACTGGATGGCAAATGGCGCGCACATTGACACCTTCACCCACGCGACCGGTCTGGGCAGTGATCTTGTTGGAGCCATGGCGCGCGATATCCATGGCAACCTGTGGGTGTCGACGCTCGCAGGCCTTTCGCGGTTCCAGGGTGGTTCCCAACCCAGCATCTCAAATTTCACATCGGCGAACGGCCTCTCAAGCAACGTGATCACCGCACTGTTGCCGCGCAGCGACGGGACACTGCTGATCGGCACGCAAGGCCACGGATGGAATATCTGGGACGGCCATGGCTTTTCGCCCGTTCAAAAGTCCGGATTGAATCGCACGACCATTCACGCAATTCTGGATGATGAACGCGGCCACCTATGGTTCGCCACCGAAAATGGCATCGCGCGCTGCGACTGCGACATGGCCGGCGGCTCGCATTGGATGGAGTTTGGCCCTGCCGATGGCTTGCGCGGACGCGAGATGGCAACGAACAGCCACCCTTCCGCCTGGCGCTCACACGATGGCTGGCTCTGGTTTGCGACGCCGAAAGGCCTGGTTGCCGCCGATCCTGCACATTTCCCTGTAAATGCGGTGCCGCCCCCGGTGGCCCTGGTGCGTTTTGCCGTTGACGACGTGGACCAGCCGTTGCATGGAGCAGATCCTTTGAAGGTCCAGGCAGGACATAATCACTTCCAGCTCGATTATGCCGGCCTCAGTTTTACCGCTCCGCAAAAAGTGCGCTATCGGTACATGCTGGAGGGATTCGATCATGAGTGGACAGAAGCCGGCGCGCGGCGCTCTGCCTACTACACCAACATTCCGCCCGGCAATTACACCTTTCGCGTGCAGGCGTCGAATAACGACGGCGTCTGGAATACGCAGGGCGCTGCGTTCCCATTTACGCTGCGGCCGCATTTCTACCAGACCATCTGGTTCTACATTCTGCTGACGGCGCTGGCTGCGGGAGTCGTCCTGCTGTTATTGCGTCTCCGGTTGCTGCGCGCCGAGCGGGAATTCCGCGCAGTCCTTGCCGAACGCAACCGCATTGCCCGCGAGGTTCACGACACGCTGGCGCAGGGTTATGTCGGTGTATCGGTTCAGCTCGAGGTGCTTTCGGAGCTGCTTCGCACAAACAACACTGAAAACGCCATCAAGCAGCTTGACGGCACCCGCCAACACGTCCGTGAAGGGCTTGCCGAAGCACGGCAGTCCATCTGGGCCCTGCGTTCGCAAGACAGCGGTGAAAATACGCTCCCGGTAAAGCTTCGCCGCGCCACGGAACTGGCCAACGGTCACGGTGTGGAGGCGACGTTCAGCCTGTTTGGCGCCTTCCGGCCCATGCCGCCGGGAATGGAGAGGGAATTCCTGCGTGTGGGCCAGGAAGCCATCCATAATGTGAAGAAGCACGCCGGCGCGACCCATCTCTCTGTCCAGCTCGAATACGGACCGGCCGAAGTTGCACTCGTGGTGCGCGACGATGGCCGGGGATTTGAAATGAGTGACGGTTTTCAGCCTCCGCCAGGCCACTTCGGGCTGACTGGCATGCGGGAGCGCGCAGATGCCATCGGGGGCATGCTGGAAGTGACAAGTGAACCGGGCATCGGTACAACGGTGCGCC
Organism: Occallatibacter sp.; assembly: GCF_049582745.1. Classification (GTDB taxonomy): domain Bacteria; phylum Acidobacteriota; class Terriglobia; order Terriglobales; family Acidobacteriaceae; genus Telmatobacter. The sequence goes on along the minus strand of NZ_JBAUUO010000067.1, from coordinate 113,386 downwards.
TGCAGGTAATGACGCCGAAAGAGGCACGGGCCAAAGAAATGAGAGAAGAATCGGGGGAGTGATGGCGACGCAGGAAACCATACGCGTTCTCGTGGTGGAAGACCATCACGTGGTGAGGCAGGGTCTGGTGGCCCTTCTGAATGTGGTGAACGGAATCGAAGTGGTAGGCGAGGCGGCCGACGGCGTCGAGGCTATCGCACAATTCAGAAAATGCCAGCCCAATGTCACCCTGATCGACCTGCGCATGCCACGACTCTCGGGCGTCGAGGTCATCCAGCGCATCCGCATGGAGACGCCGCAGGCCCGCTTCATTGTGCTCACCACCTACGATGGCGACGAAGACATCTTCCGTGCGCTGCAGGCGGGCGCCCGCGCTTATCTGCTGAAGGGGATGACTACCGACGACTTAGTCTCGACCATTCGTACCGTGCATGCGGGCCGCTCACACATTCCACCCGCGATTGCGCAGAGGCTGGCCGAACGCGTCGGCACGGAAGAGTTGACTCCCCGCGAATTCGATGTCCTGGAGCAAATCGTGCACGGTCGAAGCAACAAGGAGATCGCCACGGAACTCCAGATTTCCGAAGCCACGGTGAAGACCCACATCAACAGCCTGCTGGGCAAACTGGGGGTGACCGATCGAACCCAGGCCGCGACTGCCGCAATCCAGCGCGGCATCGTTCCGCTGGAGTCTCTGCGAAAGCCAAAACCATGAACAGGGTGACCATGAAACGAACTCTTCTTCTTGCATTTTTTGTCGCGTCCGCTTTTAACTTTGCACACGCACAGAAATCCGCATGGCGACAGGCTACGGATTCGGAATTGGCAACACTACTGCCAGCGCGCGCTCCTGTCATCAAAGAGCACATTGAAACCGAGATGCGCACTGCCAGTGGCATCGTGGATGGCCGCGGACGCTATATTGCGGGAGTGGTATTGATTACCGCGGGCTACAGCGCCGAGGGCAAGTACTCGCACTTCCTCGTGGTGCAATCACCCATCCGGCTCGGCGGCGTGGATCTGAAGCCCGGCGAGTACGTGTTTGGCTACACGCACGAGGGCGAGGTTCTGAGAGTGCATTTCAACGAGGCTGCAACCGGGGCGCTGGTCGGAACGACCGATGCCCACCTGGCGCCAACGATTAGGGGAGTGACTGAGATTCATATATGGCCGCCAGCAACCAGGGCCATCGTCCAGATCGGCCGCTTCGGTATTCCCTATGAGCTAGGCGAAAAGTAACGCGGAATCAGGAACCCTGCTGTACGGCTCCAATGGAGGAAGACATGGCGTGGTATCTTCTGGCGTGGCAAAGGGCAACCGATTTCAGCGGCAGATCGCGGCGCACGGAATACTGGATGTTTCAGTTGTTCAATTTTTTGGTGGGGGTCTTCCTCGGGCTCGTAGCTCTTGCAACCGGCGCACTTTTTGGCGAGCAGGACGGTTACAACACGTTTGCCATATGCATAGGTGTCTTCGGCTTTGTGAGCTTTATTCCGGGATTATCGGTTACAGTGCGCCGGCTGCATGACATTGGGAAAAGCGGCTGGTGGTACTTCATTGCCTTTATTCCTTTAATCGGCGGACTGATTCTGTTTGTGTTTACGCTGCTCGACAGCGATCCCGATCGAAATGAATACGGGCCGAATCCCAAGGTGCCCGGCCATGCCAACGTTGTAATCTGATCGGCTCGGGAACACGAAGAAGTCGCAAGTGGTCAATAAGTCCAACAACAAAGGCCCGCGCTATGCGGGCCTTAGCTGTCAGCGGAGAGGGAAGCAATTATTTTCGCGCCGTAAGTACTGGCTTAAGCGCTGTGGGCACTTGTGGGTTCACCTGCGCGTTCAGAAAGTCGGCAAGGTCATTTACATCCTGATCGGTTCCAACCATGGGTGGCATGAATTTGCGATAGGGTGAGTCGTGCCTGGGGTCAGTATCGTGCAGCATCACGATGAAGTTGCGGATGTTGGCGCGATCTCGGCCTTCGAGCAGATGAGCGAGCGGCCGATAGCCTTGGAGCGTATGGCACGATCCGCACTCGCCGCGGAAGATGGCCTCGCCACGGGAGTAGCTGGATGCGGAGCCATTCCATACCCATTCGGAGCTGGCGAGATACCCCTGCGCGTCGATCCTGTTCACATAGGGGACGCGCACACCGTTTGAGTACATCCACTGGCCGATGACGTAAGGCTTGCGGAGCATCTCGCGTGAATACTCGCCGGCGCCGGTTGCCATTAGCGCCAACAACAGCACGGCAATGGCGTGGGCAAGATTGAACTCCTTCGGATTGCGATAGGCGAGAAAGTATGCGACCCAGATAATCGTCGCCGAGGTGACGATGATGATCAGCGCCATGCGCGTCACGGTGGAGAATGTGCCGGAGTTGATGGTGTCGATGCCAAGGGTGAGCAGGGCGCGCTGGGAAGCCGGAACCATCATGTAGTACCAGATCATGAGGAACGGCATGGCGACGAACGACGGCATCAGCCACTTCACGCTCCATTGCACCTTGCTGATCTTGAGCGCGGGATGCTTGTCGCCATCGATGCGGCTGGCGGTGATCAGCGCCCAGATGCCGGCCAGGGAAGCGCAGACGCAGGTGCGCAGCAGGAGACTCGGCCAGTAAGTCGGATTGAAGAAAGCATTCCAGAATTTGCTGGCCTCGTGGCCCGTTCCGGCAACAGCGATCCAGGTGTCGCCGGGCGTGAGCATGAACGACAGAATACCGTTGATGATGATGAGCGTGGCAGCAGAGGCGCCCGCATACACCCAGCCCACTTTCAGGTGCAGCTTCTCAGGAATGCGATTCCACGTGTAGTAGTACACCGCGATCGTGGTCAGCTCGACCATGAAGAAGACCCACTCCATCGCCCATCCGAAGACGAAGTTGTGAATAAGCGTGCTGGTCCCCTCGGGGTGCGTCAGTCCAATTGCGAACCAGATGCCTACCCCCGAAACAGTGCCGAACACCGCCGTGAGAACGAGGAAAAACTTTGAATGGCTTGCAAGCTGCTTCAACCAGTCAGCGCGCAATGCAGGATCGGTCATGCGCAGCGCTTTGTGCTCGGCCATCGGCAAATAGAATCCGCCACCTACGGCAAACTGCGAAATCATGACGTGGAAGATGGCGATCAGTCCGATCACCCAACCCGAGCCTAAATGCGGAATGTCCCAAAACGGATAGTTCATTGATAACTCCAGAGTAAACAGTGGACAGTGGACAGTGGACAGTGAGCAGTGGTTCCTGTTCAAGCCCTGAGCTTTCCTAAAATCGTGAAGATCATTCTTCCGACCTCGTGTGCGAGACCTTCGGCATCGTTGATAAGGCTGGTATCTCCGAAGCCGAGTTTCCGGGCAATCTCTAACTGAGTTTGCAACTCACAATTCGATCCTCGGGCGATGCCGAGGAATTGTTTGAACTCACGCGTATTCAGTCTGCCTTGTTCCTCAGGGATGTTGCTGGGAATGGAGACAGCACATCGTCTCAGCTGGCTCGTGAGCCCATAAACTTCTTCACGCGGAAACTTTTGAGTAAGTCTGTAAACGACGAGCGTCAGTTCCATCGATCTTTGCCAAACCTGCAGATCGCGGAAGGACCTCACTCTCGTAGTGGGTAGTTCACTCATTCTTCGTTGCTCCCTGTTCACTGTCCACTGTTCACTTCATCACTCATTCACTTGTTCACTTCTTCACTCGTTCACTTGTTCGCTCGTTCACTTCTTTACCGAATTGTCCAATAGCCGATTGCTGTCGTGGCCAGGAGCGCGAAGACGGCGATCAGGCCGAAGTAGTGTGCGGCGCGTCCGCGTTTTCCGGAGTCGCGGCTGGTGTCGTAAAACGGGATCATTACCCACAAGGCAATGCCGATGGTGAACAGCAGAATGCCTGCAATTTCTCCTGGCTCGCCCTGCAGCCACTTGACCATGCCGAGCAGTTTGAGCATCTCGAAGGGGCTCATGAAATACCATTCCGGATGAATGCCCATCGGGGCAGGCGCGAGCGAATCAAACTGCTTGCCGAGCTGCCATGGGAAAACCGAAGCCAGCAGCGCAAGAATGTTCAGCGAGATCAGCCACATGGCCAGATCTTTGCGCAGGAAGTTCGGCATGAACGGCATGGTCTTGCGATCGCGCAGCGGCCTGGCTTCTTCGCTGGGCGGCGCGGCGTTGCCGTGCTTCTGGACCAGCCATAGATGGAAGGCAAGCAGGGGCAGGAACAATGCTGGAAGCACGACCACGTGAAGTGCGAAGAAGCGCTGCACCGTGAATTCGCTCACATCGGGTCCGCCGCGCAACATGCTTGCAATCGCCGGACCAATAAACGGAATCGCGGCTGGAATCTGCAGACCGACCTTTGTGGCGAAGTAACTTAGCTCATCCATGGGCAACAGGTAGCCGGAGAAACCGAACACGGATGCGATCCCCAGCAGACCCATGCCGCTTAGCCAGCCAAATTCGCGCGGCTTGCGATAGGCCTTCATAAAGTAGACCGAGAACATATGCACGAGAATCGAAAACATCATCAGGTTGGCCGACCATGCGTGTGCCGAGCGGATGAGCCATCCGAAATGCATCACATAGGTGATCTGCCTGACAGATTCAAACGATTCCGCGCCGGGGCGGTAATACACCAGCAGCAGAACGCCGGTGAAGCACTGAACAAGAAACAAGAAGAGCGAAATCCCGCCCCAGTAGTACCAGAACGATTGCGCGTGGACGGGAACGGTCTTTTTGCGCGCAAACGCGGCGAGATCTGAAAGGCCGAGGCGCTCATCAACCCAGTCATAGATAAAAGCTGTCTTGGTAGTCATGCCCTATGTCCTTTTGCTTTATGTCCGCGACACTTCAACGGAGTTCGCACCGACGACCACATTGAATTTTTTCAGTGGCTTCGGCGGAGGTCCGCTCACATTGGCACCGGTATAGGCGTTATAAACGCCGCCGTGGCAGGCGCAATGAATGCGATCGGCCTGCGGTTCGTACTGCACTGTGCAGCCCAAATGCGTACACACCGCGGTGAGAGATGCCCACGTACCATCGGCATGGTGGATCAGCATTGCCGGCGCCGTACCGAACTTGAACATCAGCACCGATCCAGCCGGGAGCTTCTGCGCATCCTTGAGCGAAACTTCCTTGACGGCGGTCGCGCTTGAGGCCATTTCCTCCGGCGAAGCCAGGTAACGATAAATCGGATACCCAAGTGCAGCCGTGTAGCATAGCCCCGCGGCTCCTGCGGCAACAAGAAACGCCCGGCGCGTCGATTTCTCGGCTTCTTCTGAAGGCTTAGTTGCCGGCGTTTCGAGAACAATATGAGAGCTCATAGCATCGCTCCTTCCATCGGCTTTTGTGCGCGTGCCACCACCGAGATCAGCCACCCAACTACGCCGAGCCCACCCACAAACAAAACCAGGAATAAGCCGACGACACCCCAGTTGGTGACGACCGTCCGGTTCCAGACGTCAAAGCCCTTCGCGAGCAGCGAGAGATCGCGCACCGCATCGCGGAAGATTACCAGCGTGAGTTCAATCAGCAACGCGAGCGTGGCGGCAACCCAGCCGAGCCAGTTCGCCGAGATTTTTGCGAAGCCGGCAAACGCAGCGGCGAGCACAGCGACCACCACCAGCGCCATCCAGCCATATCCTGCAAAAGCGGCGAAGTGATAGAGGGGATGACTCGCCAGGCCTTCTTTCACGGCATCGGGCTGGACACGGGCCGCCCAGATGCCGGCAGCGAGGTAAGCGAGCCCGAACGCAGCGGCCACCTTTCCACCGAGCCCCGCGACAAAGAGCTTTTCGTCCGCCGTAAACGTACTGCGACCGGCGAGGTAGACGAGCCACAATCCTCCGATGAATAAACCGCCCGCCATCATCATCAGCCACCTCGGCGTCAGCGTGGGGTCGCTCGGCGGCAAATAGGCGCCAAGGGCTGAGGCCGAATACATGTCGCGCCACACCTCGGGCCGTAACATCAGCGTCATATTTGTCGAGAGCATGCGCGCGATGTAGCCGGCCAGCAGCCACGCCGAGAGCCCAACCCACCAAGCCGATTTCCCGGCCTCGAGCCGCGCCGAGAATTGATAAAGCAGCCAGTAGGTCAGCGTAAGCACCGCAACGATCGAGATCCAGTAAACGCCGATCAAGACGCTGGACGTGTAGAGTGCGCGCCCATAAAGCACCTGCGCAAACAAGAGCGGCGGGACGCCGAGATTGATCACATAGGTCATCACCACGGTCAGCCGCTTCGCAAGTGCGCGCGCGGTAACGTGGGAATGCGGCGAATTGCGGAAAAGGCTGAGCACGACTGCAATTAGCAGTCCACCCAATAACATCTCCACCGCAACAAAGTGCAGCCCCAGCGTGACGATGTGCAGCAGCTTGATCAGCCAGATCGGCGCAGGCAGAGGAATGGGATCTACAGCAGGAAACGATTGCATGAGGTCGTTAAGACGCCCCTTTCATGGTTCAGGCCCTTATCGGCGGAAGGAATCCGAACACGATCGCTGTTCAAGCCGACGGCCTCCGCGCAGGCAGAAAGCATTTTGGACTGTTTCTCTCCAATTGATTTGAAAAGACAGGATTAGCCGAGTGGCTACCCAAGGTCTGTGACGGCGGATACATTCGACGGTGATTCGCTCGGCTAGTCTGCCTTCATCTCGCTCCGAAACTGGACCTTCAAGGTCCGAATTAGATTTCCAGGGACGTAGCCACACATGGAACCGATTCCTCAGAACGACCCGACTGTCGAGAAATGCAACTCATCGATGCAACTGACCCGGGCCGCCGACTACGCGGTGCGCGTCATGATTCACCTGGCGACTCTGCCGCCGGAGAACCGGGCTTTTCTGCCCGATCTGGCCGAAGCGACCGCCGCTCCCGAAAGTTTTCTTTCCAAAGTGATGCAGGCTCTTGCACGTAAACAGATGATCACTTCGCGGCGTGGGAAGCGGGGCGGATTTGCCATTCTGCCGCGCGGCCGTGAGGCCAACATGCGCGAAGTCATCGAAGCCATCGATGGTCCCATCTGCCTCAACGTCTGCCTCAACGGTGGGAAGGACTGCGAGCGCAAATCCTGGTGCCCGGCACATCCCGTATGGGCCCGCGCACAACGCGCCATGATTGACGTCCTGATGAGCGTTACGGTGTCAGCAATGGCGGCAAAGACACCAATGAGCGATCCATCCGATGGAGCATCATCGATCAGCCGACCGAGCAGCCGACCGAGCTGATCGCTCGCGCAGCGGGCCTCACCTTCAAACATTTCCTCAAAGCCTGCTGGAACCTGGCTCGATTTGCATCCGTTTTCAGCATCAAAGTGTTTGAGGTGACTTGAGATGCGTGGAAGAATCGCTGTGGGGATTACGCTGATTGTGCTCTCTGCATGGGCAACCGGTTGCAAGAAGCAGATCGACACTGCGGAGTTCAAATCCGCGATCAACAACTCTTTTGCAGGCCGCCACGAGTGTGTCTGGCCCGAACCAGTCAAACTGCCTGCCGAGGTCGACACCTCGAAGGACGAAAAGACCCGCTACTACGACGCGCTACTTGACGCCGGCCTCCTCGTGCGCGGAACGGCCGAGAAGAAGCGCTTTCTGGTCGGTTCTAAACAGGTCAATCAATACGACCTCTCCGACAAAGGGCACAGCGCGTGGACTCCGGACCCCAATCAGCCGGGTTACGGCAACTTCTGCTTTGGTCATTTCAACGTGACTGCCGTCGACAGCGCTGTCCCCAATGACCCTTCGAACCCCACGCAATATACCGTCACTTACCGCTACGAGGTGGAAGGAATTCCCACCTGGGCCAGCACTCCTGAAACGATGAGGACCTTCCCCAAGATCGCTGCTGACACGTCGATCCAGACAGCTACCGCAACCCTGATCAAAGGCACGAACGAAGGATGGGCAGTGGTACCTCCCGCCCAACCGGCGCCATAGCCAAACCGGAAATTGTGAATCCGGGGAACCATGAACCGGCTGAAGAATGACTGCGCTCCTGATCCCTGATCCCTGATCCCTGTTCCCTGATCCCTGATCTCTGCCTCTCTCCTCCCTACGGTTGAGAGACTATGCTTTGCGCAGCCCCGTATACTTGGCCCATGTTTCCGGTGAAGCGCGCGTTAAGTGTCTCGGTTCTCGTAGCAAGTCTGTCTGCAACGATCTACGCACAAACTGCAAACCAGCCTAATCCACCGGCAGCGCCGCAGACACCCGCCGACGTCGTACCCGCAGGGGACACGAGTTCGCCGCACCAGATCCAGCTTGACAGCCAGCACCGCGTCATCACGGAGGGCGGCTTCGTAAAGTCCGGCCCGGTGATTTTCGAGGACATCTCAGAAAAAGCCGGCCTAGCCAAGTGGACCCACAAGATGGGGATGCCCGCCAAGGACTACATCATCGAGACCAAGGGCTCAGGTGTATGCCTGCTCGACTACGACAATGATGGCTGGCTCGACATTTATGTTGTCAATGGCTCAACGGTCGACGCACTCAGCGGTAAAGAAGCGCCGCCGCATGCCGCTCTCTTTCACAATAATCATGACGGCACTTTCACAGACGTGAGCGAAAAGGCCGGTATCACCAACGGGCGCTGGGGGTTCGGCTGCGGTGTGGCCGACTACGACAACGACGGGTGGCCCGATCTCTATGTCTCCAACTTCGGGAAGAATCGCCTGTACCACAACAACCATGACGGCACCTTCACCGACGTGGCCGAAAAAGCCGGCGTTACACTCGGCAACTGGTCCACGGGCGTTACGTGGGGCGACTACGACGGCGACGGCAGACTCGATCTCTTTGTCGCGGGCTACCTGCATTGGGACTGGAACAATCCTCCGGCCAAGGGCGGCGAAGGCGGATCCAGCAACTCGTTTTGCACGTTCCGGGGTGAACCCACCGCGTGCGGTCCGCGCGGCCTGAAGGGCGAGCCGGACCACCTCTTCCACAACAACGGCGACGGTACTTTCACCGATGTAAGCGACAAGGCTGGCGTAGCCGACAAGCCAGGCTACTACGGCCTCGGTGCGGTCTTCGTTGACATTAACAATGATGGAAAGCCGGATCTGCTGGTTGGGAATGACTCGACGCCGAACTATCTTTATCTGAATAAGGGCGACGGGACTTTTGAAGACGTGAGTTATGCCTCAGGCTATGCGCTCAACGAGGCGGGGCGCGAGACCGCATCGATGGGCATTGCAGTTGGCGACATTGAGAATAAGGGCATGCTGGACGTCTTCAACACCACATTTTCTGACGACTACAAGCCGCTCTATCGCAATGAAGGCGATGCCAACTTCACCGACATCAGCTACCACATCGGGCTCGGTGAGGTGACGGTTCCTTTCCTGAGCTGGGGCGATGCGTTCATGGACTATGACAACGACGGCTGGAAGGACCTGCTGATGTCCGACGGCCACGTCTATCCGCAGGCCGACAAATACAACTGGGGCACGAGCTGGAAGCAGCGACCGATGCTCTTCCACAATCTCCTGGGTAAAGGTTTTGAGAATGTTCCCGCAGTGGAAGGAACCGGCCTTGCCGATGTGATCGCGGGCCGCGGGATGGCGGTGGGCGACTTGTTCAACGATGGCAAACTCGACGCCGTGATCAACGTGATGGATGGCCACCCGGTGCTGCTGCGCGACGTGAGCGCCGATCATAATCACTGGCTGGAGTTGAGACTGGTCACCGGCAGAGCCGCGCCAAATCCCAAGACCGTTCATGACGCCGTCGGCGCAACAGTCTATGTGACCGCCAACGGAATGAAGCAGCGCCAGGATGTGATCAGCGGCGGAAGCTATCTGTCGTCGAATGATCCTCGCCCCCACTTTGGACTTGGACAGGCTACCAAGATCGACGAGATCGAGATTCATTGGCCTGATGGCGAAGTTGAGCACGTCACTGCGCCCGGCATCGACCGCATCGTGACCTTCACCGAAGGCAGCGGCAAGTAAGGCTAACCCTTATGCCCGGTTGCCGTTCAGCACCCTGCTGAACGTGTCAGCCGGGACACAGTCGTGTTTCCTTAGACACGCACTTCCAGCCTCCATTCCTGCTTAAATCCTTTGCTTTCTGCATGGTGCGTTTGGCATGCGCCCTGCAATCCGTCATGGCGTTGGCAAATGAGAGATCCGATGGGGGACGCGATGAACGGAATGGGCAGATGGGCGATGGCAGCAAGCATGGCGGCGGTTCTGGGAGTGCAGGCGATGGGACAGCAGGCGGCAGAAGTTCAGACGGCTCCAATTGTGAAGCGCGTCATCGTGGTCAGCCTGGAGGACAAAAAGCTGGCGCTGGTGGAAGACGGTCAGGTGAAGAAGGTTTATGCCGTCGCGATTGGAAAACCTTCGACGCCGAGCCCGACGGGGACCTTCATGATCGCGCGCCGCGTCAAGAATCCGACCTATTCGCACAATGGCAAGACCGTTCTGCCGGGGCCTGGAAATCCGGTGGGGACGCGCTGGATGGGGTTGAGCATCAAGGGCTACGGGATTCACGGGACGAATGAACCGAAGTCGATCGGCAAAGCTGCTTCGCATGGGTGCATCCGGATGGCGAAAAAAGATGTGGAAGAGATGTACGCGATGGTCAGCGTGGGCGACACGGTGGAACTGGTCGGACAACACGACGAAGAGACCGCAGAGTTGTTTGGCGGCGATCAGAAGCCGGTGGTTGCCGGTGCGCAGGAGCCTGTGGTGACGGCGAGCGTTACATCGGCCCCGACGACATTAACGACCGAAGCTGCCACGGAGGGCGTGGCAGTCACCGCGAATCGGTAAGGAAGGTCGACGATGAGTCTGCTGGGGGAGGCCATGAGCGGGTTGGGAGCAGCGTTGCTGCCGGTGGCAGCCGCGCTGCTGTTTGAGGAGCTGACGTTTGGGGGGCTGGTCCGGCTATTGCTTGCTCCATGGCCGGGAGCCGGGAAAGACGGGGCGCCCAGGGGCGGATTGTCGCCACGGTGCGGACGGAAAGAGCACAACCACATAAGTGGAGGCGGGAAATGATTGCGTTGAAGATGTTGCTGACGGTTGCGGGAGTGCTGTTGATGGTTGCCGCCGTGGCGATTCCGCTGTATGGACTCTGGCTGCGGATTCGTTACGCGCAGAAGAGGAAGGCTGGCGATGGCGAGTTGTTCCTTGAATCTGGCGTGGTGGAACCCGAGCCAGGTCCGATTGCATGGCGCGTGCCTGTTGCGCTGGCGCTGGTTGGGTGCCTGCCGCTGCTGATTGCAAACAGCATGGTGGTGGTGCCGAGTGGGATGGGAGGTGTGCGCATCAGCCAGATCGGCGGAACGGAGCCGGGAACGCTGTATCCGGGGTTGCACTTTGTTACGCCGCTGGTGGAGAGCGTGCAGATGTTTGACTTGCGCGATCACCTCTTCACGGCGGGAATTGTGGATGCTGGAAAGCCTGGTATCAAGAACGAAATGACCGTGCAATCGCGGGAAGGGCTGATCATCGGGCTGGCGGTAACGGTGCGGTACCGGCTCGATCCGAACAAGCTGGCGAGCGTGCAGGCACATCTGGAGCAGCCGGCGGACAAGCAACTGGTGCCTCCCGTGGTTGCGAGTGCGTGGCGCCAGCTGGCACCTTCGTACACGGTGCGCGAAATCTTCTCGACGAAGCGCGAAGAAGTGCGGAATGCGGCGGCGGGGATGATCACAAAGAAGCTGGCAGCGGACGGCATCGTGGTGGAAGAAGTGATGCTCGCCGACATCCAGTTACCGGAGCAATATGCCAAAGGGTTGGAGGGTCTTCTGTTGAAGGAACAAGAGGACGACCAGATGGCGGTGGATACCGATATCCAGCAGAAGCACGTGCGGATCGCCGAGCTGGAAGCCGAGGCAGAGGCGAAGCAGAAGGAGAAGCAAGCCGAGGGCGATGCGCAGTCAAAGGTGATCGAGGCCAAAGGGGAGGCGGATGCGATGCAATACACGCTGCCGCTGAAACAGAAGCAGATTGAGCAAAGCAAACTGGAGGCGGAAGCTCGCAAGGAAGCAACGATCCAGAATGCGCAGGCAGACGCAGAGGCCAAGGTGATCGACAGCAAAGCTGAGCTGCAGCGCCGCAACCTGCTGGCCGATGCAGAGGCGAGCCGCATCAAGCTGATTGCGGCAGCCAATGCGGAGCGAATGACGAGTGAGGCAGCGTTGCTGAACAAGTCTCCACTGCTAATCAACAAGATCGTGGCCGAGCGCCTGTCAGACAAGATCCAGGTGGTGATGGTGCCGTCTGACGGGAAGTTCTTCTTCGCGAACGATGTGTTCAAGAACATGGCAAATGCTCCGATGGTGAAGCAGGAGATGGATTCGGAATCGGAGCCAGAGCCAAAGAGCGGGCATTGAGCGCTGCGGGCCAAACGGGGGCGGCACTGACGCCCAGGTCTGAGAAGTGGGCCTGGGCGTCCGGAATCGAGTGAAAGGGGAGATACGCATGAACTCGAGATTGATGCGGGACGTTTTGCTGATCGGGCTTTGCCTTTCGGCCACGGAGGGGTGGGCGAGTGCTGAGACCAAGAGATCGCAAGAATGGCAGACCTATCGGAGTCCTGACTACGGTTTCACCATTGCATACCCTGTGAGCATGGCGTTTTCTTCAGGCCATCCGGTGAAGGCACCCGAGCTCTCGATGTTTCCCATCTATGAAGGACCAACGATCGCGTGTTTTCAGTACGACGGCAACGAATTCGAGAAGACAGCGGTTCAGGCTGCGGGCATCTCGGTGAAGGTGCTGCGAGGCTTCAAGAGCGAGAAGGACTGCAACACGATGGAATTTGGATCAGGTCCAACCGGAACGATCAAGATTCACGGAGTCTTGTTTCATTACGGCGATATGGATGAAGCCGGCGGGGGCAGTTCAATCGGTGCGACCGAGTACCGGACTTTTTATCAGCATGTTTGCTTTGACGTATCTGTCGCTATGGCGATGACGGATATTGCAGCTGAACACGAGGAGGATGAGGGTTATCGGCCAGTGAACAAGCGCGCGTGGCGAAGACTCTGGAAGAATATGGACAGAATGTTGCACTCCTTCAGATTTGTTGGACCCGTTCAGGATGGACCGGATTGGAACGTCTATTTTGACCAGGGTTGCGGATACGGATTCGAGTACCCTTCTGCATCAACGCTGCGACAATTGAAGGACTATTCGAATCAGGCGCAGGACTCGAAGGGGATCGCGTGCGAGCAGGCATTCACCTACAACGACCGCGAGTACACGATCGCAGCGAAGGTGAATGTGAGGAATGAAGTCGCGTTGGACGAGTGGTTGTCCGCCGCGGGATATCCAGCCCGGAATCGGATGAAGGCTATAGCGATGAACAACGATTTCACCGAGTACAGCGATCAGACCTACACTTATCTCCGGCATAACCTTTACTTCTTCATCTTCACTGTCTCGGGAGAGAGCCATCGTCCAATCTCGTCAGAGGGAGACCGTGTGTTCGCACACCTGTTGGGAAGTTTTGAAATCTGACAGGAGCGCGCCGCGTGAGAGGCCTCGCAAAGCAAAGACGATATAATCCGCCCAACGAACACGCAGAGAAAACATGAGAGCAATGAGGTTGATCTGGGCAGTGGCACTGGGGTTATGGGGACTGGCCGGCTGCGCGGCATGCGGGGCACAGGCGGTGCAGACGCCAAGCCAATGGTCCCAGCCAGCAGCAGAACTGGCAGCACAGATCGCCGACATCGTTGGTCCCGGCCAGGCCCAGGTGAGTTTTCGCAATCTGTCCACGATACAGACGAGCGAGATTCCATCAATTCGAAAGCTGATCGAACAGGATTTGAAAGCGCACGGCGTGCTTGCCTCGGACGCGGAGAGCGCGAATTCGATCCGCATAACCTTCAGCGAGAATGCTCATGAGCGTTTGTGGGTGGCCGAAGTGGTGGAGGGCAGCGAAACACACGTCGCGATGGTTCATGTGGATGCCTCGACGGCTTCTGTATCGATGGCCACTGCGCGCATGGTGCTTCGCAGTGAGAAGATTGCCGGGCTCATCAGTCGAATTGGCGGGGTTGTCAGAGACGACCCTATCCTTGCAGCCGCTGAGATCAATGGGCACTTCCTAATGATCTATCCGGATCGGATATCGATCTTTTCGTCGACCGCCGGCGCCTGGACAGAAGCGAACACAATCATGATGGAAAAGAAGGATTCGCGCGATCCGCGCGCGGTATTGGTGGCAACTGCGGATGGCGGAGGATTCACAGCCTACACACCGGGCGCGCAGTGCACCGGGAGCTATGCGCTTCCCCTGGCCGGCTCATCTACAGATAGTGGGTGGTCTGTTCGTTGTCGCGCGAGCGACGATCCATGGCCGGTGTATCAGAGCGGCGATGCGAGCGGCGCAGCGCCGTTAAAGGCGTTTTACAATTCCGCGCGCAATTACTTTACCGGTGTGGTTACGCCGGGCATTGGGGTCGATCTGCCGCCGTTTTATACGGCGGGAATGATTCCGCGTGCGGCGGGTGGAGCGGCGCTGCTGATATCCGGTATCGACGGCAATGTGCAATTGATCGAGAACGGGGCGATGCGCTCCGTCGCGGGAACTCGCGACTGGGGAAGCGACTTTGCCGTGATGCGCTCGGGTTGCGGAGCGGGCACGCAGATAATTGCTTCAAGTTCCGGGGAAGCGGTTAGCGACAGCCTCCGCGCATTTGAGATTCCAGCTCTTGAAGCGATTGCCGCGAGCGGCCCGCTGTCGATGGGTGGAACCGTGACCGCACTGTGGACAGCTCAGGATGGAAAAAGCGCGTTTGCGGTGGTCCGCACTGCGGCGGGCGAATACGAGGTGGACCGTGTTACGGCGCTTTGCAATTAGTGCATTGCTTCTTGCAGGAGCCTTGACGGCGATGGCGCGCACGCGTCCGCATTACGGCGGCGCGCTTCGGGTGGAGATAGCGGGCGACCCCTGGCAGCAGCCGGGTGGAATCGCACGGAGGCTCGTATACGACGGTCTGACGCACCTGGATCCAGACGGCGCATTGCGACCGGCCCTGGCCTTGACGTGGGAATCGGACAGCAACAATCATCGCTGGCAGTTTCGGATTCGGTCTGGCGTCCATTTCCACGATGGTTCACCGTTGACGTCGGCCGCAGTCGTGACGTCTTTGACGGCTTCCTGCGCTTCGGATTGTCCGTGGGGCGCCGTAAAGGCTGTTGGCCCGCTGGTGGTATTCACAAGCGACTCGCCGATGCCGAATTTACCAGCGCTACTGGCAGGCGATGCTTTCCTAATTAGATTTGCGACGACGGGAGATGGCAACCTGCCGGTGAACCAAGGCACGGGGCCTTTCCAGGTAACAGGATTCAACAATGGCGTACTGACATTGACTGCCAATGAGAACGGCTGGGAAGGGCGCCCGTTTGTGGATGCGATGGAGATTCGCGCTCACCGGCCGGTGCGGGAGCAGTGGCTGGACCTTGGCGTGGGCCGCGCGGATGTGGTGGAAGTTCCAGCCGAGCAGTTGCGCCAAGCGCAACAGCAACGGCTCAACGTATTGACTTCGCCGCCGTTGGTCCTCATTGCACTGCAGGTTGCCGAGACCGGTGCTTTGGCGAATGTAAAATTGCGCGAAGCAGTTGCGGCTGCGGTCGATCGCAGCGCGCTTTACAACGTCATCTTCCAAAAGCAGGGCGAAATAACCGCGAGCCTTCTGCCGCAGCGTCTCACCGGCTATTCTTTCCTATTTCCTACCGGCAGGGATATGAACAAGGCCCGGGAACTCCGCGGAGGGCTGACGAGCGGCCAACTGACCCTGGCCACAGAAAGCGATAGCGCAATGCAACTGGCGGCACAGCGCATCGCGTTGAACCTGCGCGAAGCGGGATTCAACGTGCAGATGGCGCCTGCAGGTGCAAATTATGCTGACTTGATTCTGCGCAAGCTGCCCCTCGCCGGCACAGATCCTGCCGCGGCGCTTGAGCAAGTCATGCGTAGCGCGGGCAACCCAATTCCGGTAACGGATGCTACGCCCATGAATCTCTTCAAGGTTGAACAGACCTACCTGGGCGAGAGGAAACTCATTCCGCTTTTTGATTTGCCGTTAGCGTATGCGAGGGGGCCTCGAGTGCGCGATCTGCATCTGCGCGCGGATGGCACGCCCGACCTTGCCGATGCTTCTCTGGAGGATGCGCAGTGAGCCTGCGTCAGAAGCTACTCTTGCTGTTTTCGCTCACGGTGGCCGCAGCGGTTGCGGCCGTGGCATGGACGGTGCTTGTACGCATCCGGCAAGTGTTCGAGAAACGCGACCAGGAGGAAACTGCTCTCTTCGTCAGCCAGTTTCAACGCGAATTTCAGCATCGGTCGGCAGATGTTGCGGCAGCCGTGGATCGCATCGCAGGACAGGAACACGTGCGCAGCATGGCATTTGAGCTGGTGCAGTCAAACGACCCCTCTCCGTATCTGAATGAGGCGCAAATACTGGCGCAGGATGCGCAATTGGACTTTCTCGAAGTTGTTGGCCCCGACGGCAACATCGTGAGTTCCGCGCAATGGCCAGCGCGCTTTGGATATCCGGAGCCTGCGGCGACTGAAGCCTCGCAGACCCCGTTCTTGAAACGCGAGGATATGCAGGATGGCACCTCGGTGCTCGGCTTGTTTGCGGTGCGTGCGATTCGCGGTGCGGAGCCTGCGGTAAAGCTGCTAGGCGGCAAGCGGCTCGATCAGAGCTTTCTTGCCGACTTGGCGGTTGCACCGGGAATGCAGTTGGGACTCTACAGCGACGCAGGCGCAGCGAAAGAAACCAGTTCAACGGCGAGCGGTGGAAGGACGACAGGTTTTGATCCGAAGCGGATGGTAAGTGCGACCGGAGATGTTCCCGGTGCTGCTCATTATGCCTCGCTGGTCGATCAGGCACGCAAAAGCGGCGTACAGACGAGCGGAATTCTGTACCTGACGCCTCGCCGTGAAGATAGTGTCAGCGCAACAGCAATTCCACTGAAAGATTCGGCTGGAAATGTCCTGGCTGTGCTCATGGTAGCGATCTCGCGCGGCGGCCTGGTAGCAGAGCAGCAACAGATTCGTGCGATCGCCTACGGCGTGGCAAGCGGCGGCATCCTGCTCGCAATCATCTTCAGCCTCTGGATTGCAGCGCGTGTGTCGAGGCCGGTGGAAGAACTGGCGCGTGCAGCAGAAGAAGTTGCGAGCGGGAGCTGGGATACGCAAGTGCCGGTACGCGGGCGCGATGAGGTTTCAGTGTTGGCGCGCAGTTTCAATCACATGACGGAGGAGTTAACGAATCAGCGCGAGAAACTTGTGCAGAGCGAGCGAGTTGCTGCCTGGCGCGAACTGGCACGACGGTTGGCGCACGAACTGAAGAATCCGCTGTTCCCGCTGCAACTGACGGTGGAGAACCTCGTACGGGCACGCCAGTTGCCAGCGGCAGAGTTCGATGAAGTGTTCAGCGAGAGCACGCAGACGTTGAGCATGGAGATCGCAAATCTAAAAAAGATCATCGGCCGCTTTAGCGATTTCAGTAAGATGCCGAAACCGGAGCTTGAACGGATCGACGCACGGGATGTGGTTGAGCGCGTGCGAGCGCTCTATGCAACCACGAGCGAGAACGGACCGATGATCCGCCTCGAAACCGCCGTTGACGATCGGCCGATGATTCTGATGGCTGACCCGGAGTTGCTGCATCGCGCGCTTTCAAATCTTGTGCTGAACGCGAAAGATGCGATGCCGGATGGCGGCACTGTAACCCTCTCAGCTCATCCGAGGGGTGAATCCGTTGAAATTCGCGTGGGCGACACGGGCGAGGGGCTTACGCAGGAAGAGTGCCAGCGGCTTTTCACGCCGTATTACACGACCAAGCAGCATGGAACAGGACTGGGATTGGCAATCGTGCAATCGGTGATTTCTGACCATGCAGGTACCATATCGGTGGAGAGTTGCGAAGGAAAGGGTGCGATATTTGTAATCACACTGCCGAGGGCTGAGAGATGAGCGCTAAGATCCTGATCGTCGACGACGAAGCTAACACCCTTGCATCGCTCTCCCGCGCTTTCCGGCTGGCGGGACACGAGGCCGTGGTGTGTGACAATGCCGCGCGGGCACTGGAGTTGGCGCAGGCTCAGCCCTTCGATCTGATCCTGAGCGACGTCGTGATGCCAAAGCGCGATGGGCTTTCACTGCTCGAAGATCTTAGAAACGCCGGGATCGGAACCCCCGTCGTCATGATGAGCGGGCAAGCGCATATCGAGATGGCGGTTCGTGCTACGCGGCTGGGCGCGCTCGATTTTCTGGAGAAGCCGCTGACGACCGAGAAGCTGCTTGTCACCGTCGAAAACGCCATGAAGCTCACGCGCCTTGAGGCGGAAAATCGCGATCTCCGCACCCGCGTTGGCAAACACACGATGGTGTGGTCCGGCGAAACGATGCGACGCGTGATGGCGCAGATTGAACGGGTAGCCGCGAGCGAATCAAGAGTGTGCATCTATGGCGAAACCGGCACAGGCAAGGAACTGGTGGCGCGTACATTGCACGAGAAGAGCCAGCGGGCAGCCGGACCTTTCGTGACACTGAATTGCGCCGCGGTGCCGGCAGAACTTATCGAGAGCGAGTTGTTTGGCCATGAAAAGGGATCCTTCACGGGCGCTGCGCAGCGGCACAACGGGAAGTTCGAGCAGGCACATCGGGGAACCCTGTTTCTCGATGAGATTGGCGATATGCCGGTAGCGATGCAGGCAAAACTGCTGCGTGTGCTGGAAGAGGGCGAGATCGAGCGCATCGGCTCTGACAAGCCCACGAAGGTTGACGTGCGTGTCGTTGTCGCTACACATCGCAATCTTGAGCAGCTTGTGGAGAGCGGCGGATTCCGGCGGGATTTGTATCATCGGGTCGTGGTGTTTCCTCTGACGCTGCCACCATTGCGCGCAAGATCCGAGGACTTGCCGGCGCTGGTTGAACATTTTGCACGCCAGGTGAGCACACAGAACGGATGGAGGCCGGTGCCGTTCAGTGCTGACGCAATTGAAAGTTTGAAGCAATACACATGGCCGGGAAATATTCGCGAACTACGGAACGTAGTGGAGCGGCTGCTTCTGCTGGCCGACGGCGAAGTGAATGCGGAGGATGTAAGGATGGCGCTGCCTGAAACGCACGGCAGCGGGCCGGAGCGGACGAGCGCAGATGGAGGGATGGGAACGCTGGCGCAGCGCGTACTTGCTTTCGAGCGAGAGGCCGTGCTTGCGGAGCTTGAACGACACGGCCGGCATATCACCCAGACCGCCAAGGCTTTGGGCCTGGAGCGCAGTCACCTTTACAAGAAATGTGCGCAGCTGGGTATCGTTTTGCAGAACTTGCCGGAACGAGGTTAACCTCAGTCCACTTGGCGTCTCCAGATCAATTCCCTTCAACAGCTTTCATTCCTCCGGCATCTAATGTGAAATGACAGATGCAACCTGGCAGAATTCGGCTATTCCGCGGAATTGTCAGCCCCCTTTAAGCGGAGGACGATGATCGTGATCCTTATGCTAGCCATTATCGTGCCGACATGGGTGGCGGTGCTCGCGTTGGTCGCGCTGGTGTTCTTCGCGTCCTCTCTGTTCGGTGGCCTCCTCGGGCCGATGCCCCGTTACAGAATGATGAATGCCGATGAGATGCCGCCGAACGATTCAGATAGATTTCTGGAAGTTGTGGAAGCCCTTGCAGATGCAGGGTTGAACCGCGCCGGCGATTTGACGGTGCTCACCAATGGTCCCTCCTTCTACCCGGCAGAGCTGGAGGCGATTCGCAGCGCGACGCAGAGCGTGAATCTGGAAGCCTACATTTTCGCAAAGGGTGAGATTGCGCGGCAGTACGTTGAGGCGCTGACGGATCGTGCAAAGGCTGGCGTGAATGTGAATGTGGTGATTGATGCGTTTGGCAGTGCGGGGACCGGGAAGTCATTTTTCGCGCCTCTGGTGAACGCGGGAGGTAAGGTTAGATGGTACAACGGGCCCCGATGGTACTCATTGATGCACCTCGACAACCGCACCCATCGGGAACTGATGATCGTAGATGGCAAAATCGGCTTCATTGGCGGAGCCGGGATCGCGGACCAGTGGTACAGCGGAACGAAGGGTCAGCCGCGATGGCGCGATTCAGCAGTGCGAATCATGGGCGAAGCGGTGTACAACCTGCAGGCGACCTTCGCGGAAAACTGGCTGGCCGCTTCGGGCGAGTTGCTAGTGGGGGATGAGTACTTTCCGCATATCCAGAATGAACATCGACTGATTTCGTTGGTGGTCAACAGCACGCCGACAGTAGGAGGTTCAACGCGGGCGCGCATCCTTTTTCAATTGCTGCTTGCGTCGGCCAAGCGGAGCATTTCCGTCACCACTCCCTATTTTCTGCCTGACAGAGGCCTCACGGAGGAATTGTGCCGCGCCGTCGAACGCGGGTTGCGGGTGCGCATCCTCGTCCCGGGCCGAAAGAGCGACCATATGGTTACGCGGAGCACGAGCCGGGCAGGATATGGGCGCTTGTTGAAAGCGGGAGCAGAGGTATACGAGTACCAAGCTGCAATGATTCATGCCAAGGTGCTTTGCGTGGATGATTTGTGGGTGGTCGTGGGATCGACTAATTTTGATAACAGGTCATTCGGGATCAATGATGAAGTGAACCTCGCGATCAGAGACCATGCTGTGGCTGCGCGTTTTGAAAATGATATGGCACACGACCTGGAACTGAGCCGGCGGGTTTCGCTGCAGGAGTGGAGGCATCGGCCGCTCACGGAGCGCGCGACAGAGCTGATGGGTTTAGTATTCGAGCGACAACAATGAGCGAAGCATTGCACTTCCGAATTGCCTCTTACAACACGCACAAGTGCCGAGGCATTCATGGAACTATTTCGCCGGAGCGCGTGATTCGCGTGATCGAAGAACTCGATGCGGACATTCTTTGCCTGCAGGAGATCGTCGACGCTGCCGGCGGCACCGGAAAATATGACCAGGCACGTCGGATTGCCGAGGCTCTTCCTGAATTGAATATGGCGTTCGGGGAGACGCGGCCACTGCATGGTGGGCGTTACGGCAATATGCTCATTACCCGCTTCCCCATTCGAGAAACGCGATCGCACGACATCACAAAATCAACGCGTGAACAGCGTGGCGTATTGCAGTGCGCAATCGAGGTTGGACGCTCACTGTACGTAAATGTCTTCAACGTGCATCTTGGAACGGGCTACCTGGAACGGCGGCGCCAACTCGAGGTCCTCATCGGGCCGGAGATCCTCGCACAGCCAATGTTGAAAGGGCCTCGCATTGTAATCGGCGACTTCAACGAATGGACGCGCGGGATTACGACAAGACTCCTGCAGCAGAACTTTCAAAGCGATCGCCCGATACGAAATCGGCGGTCAGCGCGGACGTTTCCTGGGGTACTGCCGATTCTGAGCCTGGATCATTGCTACTTCGAACCGCCACTCAAGATGGAAGGCACCAAGATCTGGCGCAGTCGCCGAGCGATGATTGCATCGGATCATCTGCCGCTGATCGCCGACTTCAGCCTTCCCGCACGTCAAAACTGCTGAGGTTCGTTTCGAACCTCAGCAGTCGCGGCCAAATCGCTTGTCAACGTCAGACGCCAGGACTCGAGTGAATGTGAACCCTGCTCGATCGGTAAAACAACGTGCAGGGGGTTCGGGTCGCCTTCGGTATCTATCCGACGAGGAATATGACCGGCTCCACAAAGTGATTGCGGCGCGCTTCCCAGAGCGTGTTTTTTTCCACTACTGGCCTTGCCGCGGACCTGGGCAGTGGAGAGCGTCGTAGACCTTTTTTGCGTCAGTTGAGTCTCGAATTGTGCGCCATTGATCCCCGATTTCGTGAAGTTGTTCAGGGCGGAGGTGCCACGACAACGGAGTGGTCGAGTTCTCCTGAAATCTGAAATAGACCGGAACAAGGGGCTCAGGCGAGTTGCCAAGTTCTTGAACGAGCAAATCGTGCAAGATGTCCTGCTCATAGCGTGCACGAAGTTGCTGGGAACTGGTGCGTACGCCAAGGAGCGTATTGATTGGAGCGACGGATTGACGCTGCCATGTCCAGTCTTCGCCCAGCTGCGCCGAGCTGGGCGTAGAGTCGATGATTAGCAGGATGACCTGGTGGTCCTGAAGAGTCTGGTTTGCGCCGCGAAGCCACTGAGTTGCACTTAGCAATCCGGAGTTGTCGTAGTATCCACCATCACCGACGTGCATGTCTCCGTGCATGCGGTCGGTGTCAGCACGTGCCATCGGCGAGACGAAGGGGAACGTGGCTGAGAGGCGAGCCGCGGTACTCACAGGAAGGTCGGCGCCCTTAAACCGGTGAAAGAATTGGACAGTTCCACGATACTGATCCAGTTTCTGCTCGTAGAGGTCCGTGGTAGCAGCTATGAACCGCTCACCGCTTTCTGCGACGGTAGCGTTGAAGATCACGGCAGGCCGCGTGCCGTTCGCGACATCGGCGTTCCACTGGCTGAGTGTGGGCGGGGTCTTGTGGTCCACCCAATGCATATCCCACTGCTTTTCGAGTGCCCAGCCACGATCAATGTGCTGACGAGGAGGCCACAGCAGGTTCAGTACACCTGAACCGGGGATGGTGCGAAGCAGGTCAGGGTAAAGAAGGCCCCAGCCGACGGCGCCAAGGTCGCTCTCGGCCGACTCGTCCCGGATGCTCTTGGATTGCGCGAGATCGGTGTTGCCATTCTTGTCGTACCAGCCGGCGAAGTACATCGCCCCTTCGCTGCCGCCGGAGACGGAGCTGATTAGAACAACCGAGGAGGTGAAATTATTTCTGCCAGCAACCTGGCAATTCTCGGCAAGACCGGTGAGGACCTGCGTGGTCCAGGCGGAAGCGCGGATGCCACCGCCGGCAGTAGCAACCACCACAATGGGTGCGCCTGGATCGGCACGATGCGCGGCCCATCTTCCGAGCACGTCGGTGGGGCTGAGCAGCGTCACCGGTTGCGATGGTGCGGTGAGTTCGTACACATGATCGGTCCCGCCGGTAAGCGAGATCAGCATGGAGGCGGCGATTACCGTCGTTAAGACGGGCACGCGCAAGCGATCAAGGAAGAAGGCCACCCCGGCGAAGAACCATGTGAGCAAGCTAAGCAAGAACAGAACGTAGAACATGGCCGCGGGACCATGTTCCCACCAGCGCGGCGCGGTCGCGATGCCGATGGCAAGGTAGAGAACAAGATTCACTCCGAACGATGTCGAAGCGAGTCGGTGGCCCGAGTGCAGCACCAGGACGGGCACTCCGTCGACGTACTGTTTTCTGAGAATCCCAGCTTGCAGTTTTGTGGGGAGCAGACGCTCCGCGGCTCTGGCAACAGCAAGATAGATCGAGCTTGGGGCGCCACCGCGCGGATGAATTACGCGAAACGGCGGATATATGAAGCACACGGTTGAGGAACCGCCAGGATCTTCGAGTGAGGCATGCAGTTCAGCTGTGGCCACGAGAAAGAGGAACGCGGCAACGGCGGCGAGGAGGACTTCGCCAAGCCTCTCCCACCAGAGAAACATGTAATCTTGAGTGCCGATCCAGGTGAACGCAATCATTGGAACGGCCAGGAGAGAAAAAAGGATCGTCGGACTCCAGGAAGATCGCATCCAAGGCGCGATTCCACTCAAGTCTGGAAAACGCGCGGGAGCGTAAGCAAGCGTCAGGCGCGAGGTAATCATGATGACGAGCGCGAGAAGCAGCGCCGCGAAGCAGATGAGGAAAAAGGAAACAGGAGCGATCGCGTCGAAAAGCCCATAGAAGATGGATGGCGCAAGGAAATAGCCCGCCGGAAGAACGATGGCGAGCAGTAACGTACTGATGATCTGGAAACGTAGCAGATAAGCGGAGACTAGCCAGCTCACAATCGCGTTCGACGGGATCTTCCAAGGGAAATAGGTGAAGAGAGCAAGCAGTAGCGCCACCGACAACCCGAGAACACCCAGAGCCGGGTTCGAAAAGGCCAGGGTTCCGGTGATGATAGTTAGGCCGGAGAGCAGGAGAATTACGGCAAACAATTTGCGCAGACGCTGCGCATCTCGGATCGGCAGCAAGCCAAGAAGAACGGTTGCGAATCCGAGAAGACACCACTTTATTTTCGAAACCGAATAAGGGGTCGTGAAATCGAGATGGCCCAGAGCAACTGCGGGAAGTGCGTGGAAAAGCAGGAGATCTTCGCGGATATCGTATAGCGCAGCGATGGTGATGACGCTTGCGACGGCGCATGACAGAAGCCTTAATAATGCCGGATTGGAGGACTGCGCGGCACCAGGGACAGTTCTCGGCCAATGGAGGCAGGCGAATGCGAGAAACGCCAGCTCGTAGAGTGCAATGAATGCGAGATCTAACTGAGTGTTCACTTTGATGAGCTTGAGATTCGTGTTCCGATCGATACTTACAATGACGGTCCAATCTCCCACCGGAGCGATCAAGCTCGAGAAGCACCGAGGATCTTTAGCCAACTCGAGATCGCCAATCACTGGCGCTTGTGCATGGCGGCAATCTGCCGGTAGTGCCGGAGATCCGAAGAGGCCCGGCTGGGGCACATACCCGCTCATCTTTATCTGCATGACCGCACCCCACACCACGGTCAACAGCAAAAGAACCCAAAGTAGTTGTTTACGCAATAGCATTTCATCCTCCGGCGACATGCTGAGCGGTGTTCAATAGTGGCAAGTCGGGAATGTAACTACATCTGGTTTTGCCAACAACAAAAACCTAATGGTTTTCTGCGAGCGCGCCACAGCAGGATGCTCGCCATAACCTGTGCCCCAGTTATGTTCGCCTTCATTTGACCCTCAACTCCTTATCTGTAGTGAGCAGAGCGAAGGGTGACGACTTCAACATGACAAATCGATCTCATTTTCCGGGATGACAAGGGCTTGCTTATACGAGTCAATCGGCAGATTGAGGGCCGAAGTTTGATATCCCAAGCCGCTAATCAAACGCAGTTTCACAGTATTCGACATTACCGCTTTCGAAGGGGCGACACGACTCTTTGGTAATCCCCATGGAATGAGCTTCCATTCATCATGTGCTGCGCCGAGCGGCTTATAGCTTTCGGGAAGACATTTTTGTACCACGGCATTATCGAAAACCAGCCCACATGTCTTCGCGTTGTCGATCATCCATCGCAGGGTGATGTTTGAAAGATCGCACTGCGCATAGCTCCCTCCCACGTCACAGTGCACACCCGGGAACCACACTTGCTGGACTTGCTCGTCATTGTCTCTTGAACTGCCATCGGGGTTAGTCCACAGTGTTGGTGAGAATGAGGCCCGCCTCTCATCGAGCGAGATGGCGTGATATGCGTTCTGGATACATGGGTTCAATGCGGTATCGAGAAACCCATACTTTGCCTGGTCGAAATCGTCGAATAGGTGCCCCGGAATTCCCAGCGACCCCACAGTGTCCCAGACCCCCACCATTCGTACCTTTACGTCTGCCAATCCGTATTCTGCAGAAAGCTCGGCCTTCGCTTTCAGGCGCTCGCCGTGGTCACTGATGCGGTAGGCATCAAAAACGCGCTTGACCGTCCGATTATCAAGATTCTTCGTGGGCACTCCGAATGCCGCGAGCATTCCGGCGAGACTTCGCGCCGTGTAAGCGCCTCGACTGAAACCAAAAATGTAAATATCGTCTCCGGGGTCCCAGACATACGAGACGAATCCGTAACCGTCCTGAACTTTTTCGAACAGGCCCTCACCCATCGCCCCACCAAAGAAGTGCTCAAATGGAGTTCCGTCCGTTCCCACGCCACTGTCGTAGTACTTCAATTGCGTCGCGTCGTCAACCAACATCAGATAGAGTTTGCGTACATTCGTATCATCTGGCAGGCCGGTGGGCCCATGGGGCGTGTTCCAGGTTCCGTCTGCGCAAATGATAACTTTCTTGGCCATGTTGAAAAGTCTCCTTGGGTGCATTGCGCTTGTCTTGACGTCAGGCGTGGTGAAGTCTTTGGATTGCAACCTCGACTTCATCCCGGAGAGATCCGGGCTGATTGCGAAGCTTCTGTTGAATCTCTCGGTACTGGCTCAACGCCCCATCGTGGTTTCCCGCCAGCTCGAGCAGATTCGCGTGGATGAAGCTCTGATTCAGATCCTGTATTCCCTGGGAATCATGAACAGCATTGCCATTAAGCCAGATGTAGGTCTTCCAGGCATCATCTGACGAAACCGCCGTCAGCGCTTCAAGCAGTTCCTGATGATTTGTCACTGGCGGGCCAAACAACCAACCGGAGATACGGTGACGCCTTCGCGGATCAAGCGGCTCAGCGTGATTTCTCATCTCATTGGCAACTTTCATGATCTCGGCCCTGGCGCCCGGTTTCTCAAGATACAGGAGTCCTCCGACCTCAAGCTCTCTGACGAACGGCAGCGCTCGCCCGGTCGTTACCGCCGTATTAAAGTGCCGCTCACTCTCTGCGAGATCTCCGCCCGTTTGGAGCATCCAGTTCCCCAACATGGCATTGGCGTATGCGTTGGTCGGATCAGCAGACAAAGCGGCGTGCCAGTCGTCCACCGCCTTAGAATCATCTTCGCGATAAGCCATCTTCTGGTTCAGGAAGTGCGCCCACCCAAGGTGCGCCTGCACGTCTGCGGCACGCGATCCCATAACTCTTGTGAGCCCTGAGGTGAGAACACGAAGGATATCATCGAGAGCCGGAGCAGATAGGTCACCTTCGTCTTTTCCTTCACGCACGAACACTGAGAAGTTTTCAACCCACAACATCGCTGTATCGAGTTGAGCATCCAGAGCCGGTCGATCCAGCGGATCCTCTTTTAGGATCTCTCCATACGTCATCAAGGCAGCCTGATACTGCCTTTGGTTGGTCTGGCTCTGGGCAAGTTCCATTTTTGCCTTGTATTCCGAAGCTTCGCGATGGTGATTTCTGATCCAATTGACGCCGCCGCCGATTGTTGCGATGAAGCCGATCAAAGCAGTGATCCCGCCGATCCAGGCCATGATCACACCCCAAGACCGTTTTGCGGCAACCTCTATCTTTTGTACTTGCTCATCCATTCAGTCACTCTTTCTTCCAGGTCTGAGAGTCACTGTCAACGCGGAGGTTCCAGAAATCTGCCCTTCTGAAGATCAACGCCCTTCCTCCAGGACAGAGAACTGCCAAGCAGGATGCCATTGAATCAGTGTCTCCGCAAGTTCATTCTTGACTCGCTGGTTCAGGTCTTCCAGGTGCAGATGCGGTCGAGGCAATCCATTCTCCAAAATCTCCTCACAATGAATCAATGACCGCTAGAGGCTGGACCTTTTGTGCCGGCGGTCGAGTCGCTCATTAGCTGGGGACGCAAGCGTTGAAGAGGTTTTCCGCCTGGCGTTCGAAAGAACGTGTCAATGAGAAACGAGATAAATCGTCCGGTAAAGATTGTTCCATGATCGGGCACCACGTCGGGATCAATCTCCATGAGCCAATAGGGCGTCCCGTTGCAACGATTGGGCCTCTCCTGCACTGCGAAGCAGGTTCCGCTGTCGACAAGTCTGAAGGTGCTGATAACGTTCAGGTGCTGTTTGTTGAGCAGTTCCCGGCTGCATTCCGCAATCGCATTTGGATCTTCAATCTGCAACTTCTGGCCCGTTGATGACACAATCATCTGGCTAGCGCCGACCGCTTTGAGCATCAGATGGCTTTGCAGCACCTGCATATGCGGCGCAGTGCTCATGAAGTAGGCGCCCTGTGACTGCGCACCCTCCTCCTTTGTTTTTAGTTCCCAACTGGGCGCTGACCTGTGCGGATCGAAGCACGCGAGCTCATATTTTTGGCCTGGAACCTGGTTGAGATCGCGGAAGCTTCCATTCATTTTGAAACCCAGAAAAGGCAGACCGTGCCCAATGGGCATCGCGAGCTTTGTCGCCATATCGGCGGTCGACGTCAGAGACACGAACAAAGGGCGATCAAGATCTGGACTTCCAGTCGCTGCATCCTGGCCGGCGTTGGGCTGATACCTGTACCTGTTGGAGGTCAGGAAATCCAGCATCTGCTTCGCCTCTGTTGCGGCACCTGCCGGATTGATAAAGATGACAAGGTCAGCCCGCGAATCCACCGCAAGATCAGCTGCCAAAGTGTCTCTTTTCGCTTCGGACTCAGACTGAGCAGTCGCAGCCTCCTGGCTGCTAATCGTAGCCTGCGCAATCTGACTGGCGGTTGCTTCGCTCAGGGCTCGCTCAAGCAGAAGTCCGCCAAATGAATGTCCGATAAAAACAGCGAGCGCGCGGCTGTTTTCGTGAGTCCGCGCTGCGATCTGGGTCAGCGCGCTTGCCAGCGTTGCGCCAGGGACTCGAACAGCAGTCGCTTCGCGGTTGAAATAGGAGAATTGGCGCGCGACTGGCAAGTACGAGCGGACCAGATCGCCCCGCCAACCAATGTAAATTCCAATCACGTGATGGGTCTTCCCGAATCGCCGGTACACTTCCTGCAAGGCGACGCTGAATCCTTTGACATTGTCGTTCGTCAAACTCGCATTGTTCTTCCAACCGTGAACGAAAGTGATGACAATAGGATCGGTCTCCCCGGGTTCAGATTGCGCGAGCCGGTTGGTCTGGCGAATCAGACTGAGCGCGGTATCCAGTTCGACCTTGTCAAAGAGTTCGCCCATGTCGTCCACCTCAATAAAGCCAAGGCAGATTGGAGAGCTTGCATTGACACAGTCCTTTACTGGAGATGGGCCAGAAGGAAGCCCAACTGAATCGTCTGTTGGTGTGGGCACTTGGATAACTGGATGGAATGGACTCAGGCGGTAGGACCGAAGCGGCACGTGGCAGCCTCCAAGTAAGACGAGGAACAGCGTGGCCGACGCAAATGCATTCATCGTCTTCATCGTTCCGCTCCAAGACTAGACTTCGGTTGGCCGCCACGGCGAAAGATCGCGCCGAGCAGATTTGTGATTTCGGGATGGTATTCGGTGTAGAAACTTGAGAGGATCGCAGTGCCAAAAGCGCCCGCCGCCCTCTGGCCTACTTGTGCAATGGTGTTCTCAGACCCCGGGTACCATGGATAGCCTGCATAAGCTCCCGCGGCATCGCCTGCAAACCGCGAAATGGCCGGAATGCGATGGCCATTGCCATGAATCGACGATCGCCGCACGGTGACGACGTCATACCACGCGTGTCCGAAGCGCCGCCAGCCGTCGTGAGTAAGGGAATCCAGGCTCTGTGATTCTGAGTTGGGACACGCTTGGGTCAAAGCATTCGGCGCGCGCGCCGTCATTGTACAGACGGCTGCTCTACGTCGAGCAATAACGCCTGGATCGTTTCGAAGAGCGAGGAATCTCGGATCGTCATTCAGCATCAGACCGATTAGATACTGCGCAGTACCTTTGCCAAGGGCTTGTGTGTAACGCGAACCTACGCGGCGCCCATATCCGTCCCATGTCCGCTTCCACTCTGAGGGAGACTGGATAATCTGTGCTCCAAATCCAAAAACTGCTGCACCGAGTATTGCCTGATCGGATACAGAGCCACCGGCAAAGTCGAGGGTTCTTTGTGTCAATTTGTATCTGCAGTCCGTTGCCGTCAAGTCGGTGGGAAAGGCGCCGGGACAGACTTGTATCGAAGCCCACGGCGCTGCCACGAGTGCCTGCGAATGCCCGGTCACAGGACAAATCGCCGCCAGGAATACCACGAGTCTCCATCGCTTCTTCATTCGATCGTTCCCATTTCGTCGACTACGACAGCAGTTCCCGAAAATAAGTGTTGAGCAACCGGTCCTGAGGATCGTATTGCTTTCGTGCCGCCGCGAGTCCGGTCAGCTTTTCTCCGTACGCCTTCTTGAGAATCGCGGGGCTGAGGAGCGGAGTCTGATTCAGCAGTGGTACTCCATTGCGATCGCTACAGAATTGGTTGTAGGCAGCCAGAAAGTCCTCCCACCCCGGATTCGCAGTGGAAACAGGATCAATGGTCATCACCGTTCCGCCGTAAGCGTAGGAAAGGAATGCCTTCTGATCCTGCGCAATCCGATATCCCACGTAGAGAAGATTTGAGCGATATCCGTGCTGAGTGTAGTAGTCGTTGCAGAACTTGAAGAAATCGGTAAGAGTTTTGGGGAACTCGTCTTCGGGAAACGCGAAAAGGCTGAATGTATACCGACTATCGTTTGATACTGGCGGGTATTCGATGATTTGGTCCGGGGGCAAAGTGTAATCGCCTACGACGATGTTCTCGAGCTGCAACCGCCATGCGGCGTTGAAAGCGTCGATAATGCTGTAGCGGATTGCGGGTACTGACACATTCTCCTCGGCGCTGTGGCCGAACTGTGGACCGGAAGTACCCCAGATATGATTTCTCAGCGCCCACGCAGCGCGGTTGGGTTCGCCCGAAGCGCCAGGATTGTATTTCCTAAACTCAACCGTGATCTTGTTAGCAAAGGGGAACAGATAGTACATGATCGAATACTTAAGTGCCCTGAGTTCCGGCAAGGCGGCGATGAATTCTTCCAGGCTGAACGTCTTGTGATGGACATGCATCGGAGTCAGAGGACGAATCTTATAAGTTACCTCGTAAATAATTCCAAAAAGACCGTAGCTTGATCGCACCTTCTGCATCAGCTCGGGCTGTCCGGCCTCAAAGATTCCCAACGGTTCTCCGTTGGGCAGTACCATCTTGACACCAGTGATGTAAGAGCCGACCTGTCCATATTCCCCATCGAACGACGCGTCTTTGGTCCCCGCGCAAGCTGCGCTGCCCGCCGACAGGCTGCCGATTTCAGTGTTGACGTAGAATTGCAGGTTCTTTGCCTCGAGGGCCTTTGCCATCTGCAGATGCGTCGCACCTGCCTGTACCGTAAGACTGTCCCCGTCAACGCTGAGAATCTGATTCATCTTCATTCGAATCAGCGTGCCGCCCTCGGCAACGCCGCACGGCGTGGTCGAATGATTCGAGCCAACCGCACGAACAGGCGAGGGATATTTCACCGGATCCTTCATGACCGCGACGATATCGTCGACAGAGTTGGCATCGACGATGACACCTGGATGGGAAACGATGTTGCCAAACCAGTTGGTTACAGCATTTGTCGGCATAGATCACCTCAGGTTGGCCTTCGACAGACCAAAGGGGAAAAGGATGAGTCCAAGATATGGTGTTCCACGAAAGACCAGCGTTTCAAGAATGTCGCCGGTTCAATTAACGGGAATTTCCATGCGCAGATCGTCCAACGGAGGAAGTGATTCGTTGAAGCATTTTTCCTTCATTCGTTGAAACTGTCAAGATCGAACTTGGGCATAAAGACGCAATGTTGCGCTCTATCCTAATGGTTCCCAAAATCCCCGGATCATTCACGCTGGATATTGCAAAGCGATTCTCAGGAGTGCTACTATCCTCGTCTCTTCGGCCTTCTCCTTGAGAACCGTTTGGAGATTTCGGCCGGCGGCGCACTTTTTCGGTGCATGAAAAACCGTTGAAACCTCCCCAGTTCTCGGTCATTTGTGGACTCTCTCGCAAACTCGATACGCTCTGGGCGTTCGTTGCACTATCGAAAGCAAGCAGTTTGGAGAAGTAGCCTTTCGATCAAGAACAGCATTGTACTTTCGTAAGAGCGCCCGAAGAGCCTACATCTCCCAAACTGACGCTGGGCAGCCGCAAATATGGGGTACCCGAGGTCCACCGCCGGCAATTCAAAGTTGGAGGGAAGAATGATGCTTCGGAGGTTCGCGCCGCTAGTTGTTTCCACGCTTTGGATGATCGATGTGCTCGCGATTCCCGCGTCCGCTCAGAATACTGCTCCCGTGCAATCCGCGAAGGAAGAAGAATCGAAAGCACTACTCGCGTGCGCCCAAATGGTTGTCGATCAATTAAGCGTGCTCAAGATTCCTGCCGGCCGGGAGAAGCGCTTTCAGGGGAAACTCTCCGATGCAACCGACCTGTGCCGCGGTGGGTACAAGGCGACAGAATTTCGCGGAACTCCCTGGGTGGATTGGTCCAACTATTGGGGCACAGGAGACTTGTCGTCGCTGCCGAAAGGATTTATCTCTTCGAAACTGCCCGCAACGCGCGGTGTCGCAGGCGCGCTTGTTGATTTGGAGCTTCAAAGAGTGTCCTTGATCAAATTCAACCTCTTCGACAACTCTGGTACTTACGAGGCATACGTCCGCGGCCAGAGCGGGGTCGGCGGCCCGGCGATTAAGGTCTGGCCTCAAATGCGACTCCAGCCCACGAACCCGGTTTACAAAGAAGTCGGTGGAGACGGGACGCAGGTTTGCAAGGGAGACCTGATTCGCTGGCGGACGGTCACGGGCATCTGCAATGACATTTTGAATCCTGCAATGGGATCCTCTGGAATGCTGTTTGCTCGCAATGTGGAATTCGAAGCGTCGTTTCCAGAATTGGGACTGAATGACCTGGCAAGGAATCGGCACGGAAATCGTCTTTCGCTGCTCAGGCCCGATCCACAGGTGATCAGCCGCGAACTATTTACGCGAATTCAGTCGAGCCCCGAAAAATGCATGGCGGGATATGGTTTGCCTGGCTCCTCCAAGGATGCCAGCTGCGATTACAAGAAAGCGCCCTTTTTCAATGTGCTGGCCGCGTATTGGATTCAGTTCATGACGCACGACTGGTTCTCCCACCTCGAGGAAGGCCACAATCAACCGGAATACATGAAGGTAGGCTGCGAGACGAAGTTGGTAAATAATGTGGTTCAGCCCCTTTCACCGGAAGACATTGAGAGGTTGAATTGTCGGCCCGATGACCTGATCGACAAGGGATATGTCGCAGATGATTCCGCACCGGGCACTTTCTCCGCCGGAGGTCGAACTCATCTTGAACGCGCACCAAAGACGATGCGTAATACAAACACTGCCTGGTGGGATGCTTCGCAATTGTATGGTTACGACGATACTTCCCGGTTGCGCGTGAAGCGCGATCCTTCCGATCGGGCAAAGCTGCTTTTAATCCCGGTTGAAAATCAAAACGGCACAGGTTACTTACCTGTATTCGAGCCGAACGATCCAATCAATCCTGAGTGGGCCGGGCAGGAAGCAGCCGCCTTCCCGGATAACTGGACGGTCGGACTGAGCTTCTTGCACAACCTATTTGCTCGCGAGCACAATTCTTTTGTGGCGGAGTTCAGGCGGGTGGCTGCGGAGAAGCCCGACGCAGACTGCGGGTTGAGAGATCCGTCGCAGCCCGAGAAGGTTATCCGTTACCGTGACGTAAGTCCGGATCAGCTATTTGAAATAGCCCGCCTGGTCGTTGCTGCTGAAATTGCCAAAATCCATACGATTGAATGGACGCCACAACTTCTGTACAACGAGCCCTTGAATCTGGGGATGAATGGTAACTGGAACGGTCTGCTTGGTGCGAACGGAGGGCTTCTGTCCAAGGCCCTGAGCAACGTCGTAACCCAGAATTTTGGCAAGTCCAAGGACGTCGATAAAGCTTCAGCCTGGTATTCGGTCTTCGCTTCGGGTCCGGGGATCTTCGGCCTCGGCAGCAAAGTGCATGGGTACGACATATCAGATCCAAAGTTCACAAATGGAGGTGTCAATCACTTTGGTTCACCGTTCAATTTCCCAGAAGAATTTG
Source organism: Occallatibacter sp. (assembly GCF_049582745.1). Taxonomy (GTDB): domain Bacteria; phylum Acidobacteriota; class Terriglobia; order Terriglobales; family Acidobacteriaceae; genus Telmatobacter. Next base: position 79,895 of record NZ_JBAUUO010000067.1, on the reverse strand, counting down.
TATCGGTGTATCGGTTGCACCCACTTGTTCCAGACCTCTTGGAATACAGAGAATTGAACGGAGACCCGAACAAGATTGTGGAACGAATTCCAGTGGTTGATACGTTTCAGGGGAAGGCGACCTCGTTCACTCATTCCATGGGCCTCGCAAACTGGGCGCTCACATTAGGCCGTCAGAGGCTTGGATTGCTTACCCTTCGCAATTCGCCGCTCTTTCTCCAGAACCTCAAAATGGGAAGGCTGGAAAGCAAGACGCAACAGATCGATGTTGTAGCACTCGACATTATTCGTGATCGCGAGCGCGGGGTGCCGCGGTTCAATGAGTTTCGTCGTCAGTATGGGTTGCGACAGCTCACCAGCTTCGATGATTTCATGGACCCCGCTACTGCGCCCGGGTCTTCCGAGCGGCTGGAACAAGAGGATGTGGTACGGACGATGAGAGAGGTCTACGGCCAGCACGTTTGCGACGCGACAAAGGTTATCACGGACGCTCAAGTCAACGACGATGGGACACCGATCAATGATTGCCTTGGCCATCCTAACGGGACACTCGTTGATAACATTGAAGACGTGGACACCGCCGTTGGCTATTTAGCGGAGTATCGGCGCCCGCACGGATTCGCTATCTCCGAGACCCAATTTGTTGTCTTCATCCTGAATGCCTCGCGCAGACTCTTCAGCGACCGGTTCTTCACATCCTGCTTCCGTCCGGAGTTCTACACAACGCTTGGCGTCGCTTGGGTTAACCACAATGGCCCCGGTCCAGAAATGATCGAGAAGGGAAAACCTAACGGGCATGTGCAGCCTGTTTCGCCGATGAAGCGAGTCCTCTTGCGAAACATCCCGGCGTTGGCTCCCGAGCTGGAAAATGTGGTGAATGCATTTGATCCTTGGGCGCGCGATCGCGGCGAATATTACAGTGTGGGTTGGAAGCCACGTCCTGGCGCCGAATCTGATGAATCTTTCAAGGAACAATAATCCGTCAAGATGCGGAGTCTTGTTCGATGCCTGTGAAATCCCCTGACTCGCGGACAAGCGCATGGCTCGTGATGGCCATGCTCGCGATCGTCGCGTTTCCCGCTGGCGTCACGCTGCACATGGTGCGCGTTCCAGCGGTATTCCAGATCGTCGGTGAGAATCCCACTCCCTACGGCTATACCTGGAGTTTGCTCCTATTTGTAGTTCCTATCGTGGTGATCGGAGGATGGTTTCTGCCGAGCGAAGAGGTGCGAATTCCGAAACGCGCCTTTTGGCGGACGATCGGGATTCTCGTACCTATCGGATGCGGGCTAGATTTCTTCTTCGCCCACAAGTTCTTCGTCTTCACCAACTCTGCTGCCACACTTGGGATTGCAGCACCCGCACTAGGTGGTACCGTTCCGAGTGAAGAATACGTGTTCTATTTCACGGGTTTTCTGGCTGTCCTTCTTATTTACATCTGGCTGAGTGAATACTGGCTATCGGCTTACAATGTCCCTGACTTTGCCAACGAGGCGAGGCGAGCCAGCCGGTTGCTGAAATTCCATCTTGAGTCTTTGCTGGTTGCGGTCCTATTGATTGGGGTTGCGTTCCTGTATAAGAAAATGCGATCACCCTTTCCCGAGGGGTTCCCGGGCTACTTCACTGTTCTGGTACTTGGTGGGTTGGCCCCTTCAATGAGCTTTTTCCCGATTGCTCGACGGTTCATTAACTGGCGGGCTTTTAGTTTGACCATCTTCATGATTCTCCTTATCAGCATGTTCTGGGAAGCAACCCTGGCAGTGCCGTACGGCTGGTGGGGATATCAGAAGAGAGCAATGATGGGTCTTTTCATTGGAGCGTGGTCAGGATTACCTATCGAGGCGGTTGCAGTCTGGATCGCCGTCTCGTATGGCGCGGTAATCATCTACGAAACCGTCAAGATCTGGCAGGCCTCGGGCAAGGGAGCCAGGCACGCATTCCTGGGGGATCGTTCCGAGCCAGCGAGCAGGATTCAATAAGAGCGAGCCCAAGGGCAACAATGCAATGTCGGATCTGGTGACCAGTTCGATTTGTTCATCTCGCCGGTGGCCTGAGATTTAGCGAACCTTGAAGTCATAAGCGCCAATGCAGAGAGGGAAAAAGCGGAGACTGGTGCGGGAGTGACGCGGAATCGAGGTGGATCTTCGATCGCCCCGCGCGCGGTTGTGCGCTCCTAACCGAGGAAGCCGAGATATGGGCTGGAGCCGAAGTTCGCGAAGTTCGGGAACACGGTTTTGATCTGTCCGTCGGATAGGCCGAACCAACGTGCCATGGTCCCTGCATACTGATCCACGGCGGTGGTGGGAATCAGACGGCCCGCGCCAAGGTCGTTGGCCTGATTGACACCAATCACCGGATATTGGCCGTACATGTCGCCACCCACCACGGAGCCGCCAACGACGAAGTGATGGCTTCCCCATCCGTGGTCGGTGCCGTCGCTGTTGGAAGTGAGGGTGCGGCCAAAATCCGAAGCGGTGAAGGTGGTCACCTGGTTGCCCAGTCCGGCGGCAACCATCTGCGCGTCAAAGTACTCGAACGCCTGACCAAGCTGCGTGAGCAAGCGCGCATGCTGCTGGGCTTGGCCGTCATGGGTATCGAAGCTGCCGAGTTGCACGTAGAAAATCTGGCGGTTCACCCCGAGAGTCGCGCGGCCGGCGATAATGCGCGCAACGGTTTGCAGCGAGATGGCCAGCTGATTGTCGGTGAGCATGTTGGTGACCGGATCAAGATACTGCGGCGGATTCGGAATGCCACCTACGCCGGCCGGCGCCATTGCGGTGGCGAGGAGTTGTTGCGCCTGCTGGGAGCGGTTGACAACGACTTCGTATTCCTTGGCGAAGAGATTGGTTTCATCGGCCGTCAGGATCGATTGCAGCGCGCTCGATCCGGCAGAATTGCCAAACAGTGGTTGCGCGGTGCCGTAGATCGGAATCGGCCCGGCGGAGGTCACGTTGAGTTGGAACGAAGATTGTCCGGCGAGAAAGAGGGCAATGCCCGCAGTCGAGATGCAGGTGAACATCGAGTTCGAATTCACGTTCATACTCTCGATGAGGTCGGCGACCGAGCCGCCCCAACCGACATGCTCCGCACTTCCACCATTCGAAGCGATTGCCTGCCAGGCCGCGGTCTGATCGAAATGCGAGAACAGCGAAGCCGGCAGCGGAATGGAATTGGCATTGATCTGGGCTTTGGTGGCGGGTGCAATCAGCGTTCCTGTGTTGGCAACAATGGCGGCGCGGCCTGCATTGAAGAGATTCTGTAGGCCCGTAAGGTTAGGGTTCAACGCGAAGGTTCTGCTGTTCTGCGATGTCTTCGGTACGATGGGCAAGAGTTCGCTCAGAGGATAGGCCAGCCCAGGCGCGCCTGAGCGAGCCTGTGTGAATGCGCTGAATGACGTTGGATCGGTCGCGATGACCGTGCCGTGGCCGTCGTTGCCGCCCTGCAGGAAGACACAGACGAGCGCACGGTAGTCGCTCATACTGCTTCCCTGGGCCATAGCCGCGAGTGAATTCAGTCCCAGTAAAAACGGGCTGGCGTAGAACCCCGACATCGAGGTCAGAGATGCGGTGCGCAGAAACTGGCGCCGTGCGTGGTTGAACTTGCACATAAAATCGTCTCCCTAGAACTGAGCACAGTAGGACGGCGAAGCCATGGTGAGGAAGATGGCCGTTCTCACGCGGGCCACCAAAGCAGCATTGATTGCGTTCTGATCGCCGGATGGAATCGGGATGGAATTGACGGCACTCAGAATCTGGTTATATAGATTGCTGTTCATCTCGCCGGCCATGAGCAGCAGATTGACTCGATCGACCAATGCACCGGCGTTGGCGGCAAGGTTCATCTCGGCCCCGTAGTTCGAGAAGATGTCGAAGCCATTCGTCGCGTCTGAGGCGATTGCGGTCTGAAGGAAATTAAGATAGCCGACGACCGAGGTCACGTTGGTCATCTGCATCTCCGGTGCAACCATCCCAGCCTGCTCAATACTTGTTCCCGGTGGAACATAGCCAGGAGCAAACCAGTTGAAAACGGTTGGCGATCGAAGAGTCATCTGCCCGAGGCCCCAGATGGGATCTTCGGTGCTGCCGATCCAGTAGCCACCTGTGCGCGACTGCGCTGTGAAGGCGCGGCCCCAGTGGGTGTAACGAAGGAGAGCCTCACGCACTTTTCCGAACTTCGGATTGCCGATGTCGGTCGCCGTGTCGCGCGCTTCGGGATCGAGGAGGATCGCGGTGATGACCGCTTTCAAGTCACCGCGGACACCCTGGCCGTTGTCCTTGAAGACAGCGGCAACGCGACTTACATAGGCTGGGCTGGGACTGCTTGTCACGAGGTGCTGGATCATCTGCCTGGAGAAGAACGCGGGCAGATTGGGATGATTGAACAGCGTGTCGAGCGCGATCTTCAAGTCGCCGGTTGGATTTGAAGAGCCTTGCGGAATGGTTACGCCGAGGAAGTCCTTCTCTGTCGTGGAGTGGTGAGTGGGATAGCTCTGCATCTGCAACAGGTCTTCGCCATGACCCGGTCCGACGTAGATGCAGCAATTCGACCAGGCATTGTCGGAGGTGTCGCCGGGCACGTTCCAGCTAAATCCCGTAAAGACCTTCGCCAATCCCTGGACATCGGCGTTGGAGTAGGTCGGAATCGGCTGACCAACTCCGTCCAGTTTCTGCGAGCCATCGTCGTTCAGCTGATAAAGGCCGATGGTGAACAGCTGCATCACCTCGCGGGCATAGTTCTCGTCAGGATCTGTATTGGCACTGCCTTTGTCGTTGCCCAGCACTGCAAGCCACTCACCCATCATCGGATTGAGGGTCACGTCTTCGAGCAACTGGCGGAAGTTCCCGAAAGAATCGGCGGCGAGCAAGTCGTAGTATTGCGCCGCTCCACGCGGCATGTTCTGGACATCGGTGGAAGCCATGGAGATGACCAGCATCTCGTGGAGCGAATAAGCAACGCGCTGACGGAGCTGATCCGGCGCCGTCAGACTCTGCTGCCAGAAAGCATCCTCGACATACTGCTGCCCCTGGCTGTTTTGTTCGAATAGCATGCTGTTGCACTTGACGTCGCCCGAGGCGCAGGAAGGCTGTGCGTTCACGATCAACGCCTGCTCGACGCCGGGTTCCATGGTGGTTTGCGGGAGCGCGAACTGTTCGTCCAACCAGGATTGGTATCCGATCAGCGAAAGGTGATGAATGTCGGCATCGGACGCGCCAAAGGTGGCTTCGTCGAGGAAGCGCGAGGCATCTTCAGGCGAAATAATCGGCACCGGCGGAGTGCCGTTCACAGTGGCAATGAGATCCGCGGATGTGGCTGGGCCGGGGCTGGGATTGAGCACCTGCAGATCGAGATTGCCTGGCTCCGTGGGACTCACGCTTGCGGTCAGTTGCGTCCCGCTGCCGAAAGTCGTCGCAACCGCGACACCATTCATCAGCACTTGCGCGCCGTTGATGAAATCCTTTCCGGTGAGAACGACCGTAGTCGCGGGAGGTCCCGGGTTCATTGTCATCGGCGATGCCGAGGTCAGGATCGGGATCGGGTTCAGTACCGAGATGTTCTGGTTGATGGAGACGGCTGGATTGTCGACGCTGGTAATGGTCAGCGTCACTACATTGTTTGGACTAGGCACCACTGCCGGCGCGTGATAGGTGATGCTTCCATCCGAATTGGAAACTGCCGTGCCCACCACGGTGTTGCCCCCGCCAATACCGTTGACCTGGATCGTCACTCCGGTGTTGTTTGTTCCGGTCACCGTCAGAGGAAGATTCAGCGTGTTGCTCACGCGGACATCGGTTCCGTTGTATGGCTGCACTAAAAGCTTTACTTTTCCGGGGGCGACGAGCACGGAAAGCGTCTTCGAATTGGCCGAACCGGGATCGGGATTGCTGACGAGCAATGGATAGGTTCCGGGATTCGGCGCCGGAATGATGGCAGCCAGTTGGGTGCTGGAGACGTAGGTCGTCTCTACTGCCTTGCCGTTCCACATGACCTGTGCGCCGTAGACAAACTGCGACCCAGTCACGGCGACCTGCGTGGTGCCTTCAGAAAACCCGGACGGGTTGACGCTGGTAATGACCGGAATCGGGTTCCAAATGGGCAGGGAGACTGATCCTGGAGGGAAATCCGGATGCGCCGAGGCAACGCTGGTGATCGTGACCGAGTTGGGAATAGGCACGATAGCCGGAGCGGTGTACAAACCGGTACCGCTGATGGTGCCCACCTGGGCGTTTCCACCTTGAATGCCGTTCACATAGAAGGTAAGCGCGGTTCCATCGAACTGGGTGTGGGTGGCCAACTGGGTTGTCTGGTTCACGCGCAGTTCACTGACCGAGACGGAGATGGCGGTGAAACTGCTTCCGTTGCCAATCGTGATACTGGCGCAACCCGTCATCAGCGCGGCGGCGCCTAAAGACGCTAACAGGTCGAGCAGATGCCTGAAGACAAAATGACGTTCGGGTCGTGCCGGCAAGGAATCTCCTTTGGGGGATAACAAGATTCAATGCGTCTCTGGAAGGTCAGCATTTTTGTATGGTTGTCTTCGAGGAGAATACCGGGGCGATCGGCTGAGTCCAACATCTTTCTGGATTTGGCCATCCGATCGAGTGGTACGAAAGTCCGGGGGGGCGCTGTCCGTTCAGGGCTTCTTTTCTTCCGAAAACCGAGGACATCCTGAACTTCGCTCAAATCCGAAGCCCAGATTGGGCCTCGCGTGCCCGAATGATCAGCATTTCGAATTCCTTGTTGGCGTGCCGAGCTAGCGCAAATCCAAGAAGCGCGCCCCGAGATTTGAGTATTCGAATTGTGATCCGATGTCGTGGGTAGGAGGCATCAGGGAAGCGCGAACGAAAACACGTCGCTTCCAGCGGCGATGGCAAAATATTGTTTTCCTTTGATTGCGTAGCTCATAGGAGAGGAACGACGGGAGCCGACCGATTGAGGTCGACCGCAGACTCTCCCTGCAGCGGGGCGTCGCCGCGCTCATTAAATCCAGGCGATCGCCTTCAGACAGCTTTATCCGCCGGGCCGACATGACAACGCATCACGGCCGAAGAGACCTTTGCCGTCAAGTTCTCATCACTGATGCTTCGCGCATCTCATTTCCCGCTGCGTTCCGATCAACTCTGAGAGCCATCGGAGATCGAGGCGACCGTCGTGTCATCCGGCGTAACGGAAAGTGTAAAGTCAGCGGGTGCAGATGGTAGCGAAGGTGCAAACGGCGGCGAGACCCTCGGCTGAAGCTCGAAAAGTGCAGCAACGTTTGAGTGCGGATTCCGCGCGATATTGAGGGCTGCCGTTGCTGTGTCTGCAGGAACGGCCCCGGACTCGCCGTTGCCCCGGGAATAGCGGAAGAGAGTAATACACGCACCCGAGGTCGGCGACTCAGAATTTACACACGCCGCAAGGATGTTGGCGATGGTATAGATCTTGCTTTGGTTAATCCTCTTACCCGTGTTGGGCATAGTCGAGTTGGCGAATCCCGTTGCCACGCTCGCGAGATCAGAGGCGTCTACCGAGCCAGACGCAACATTGAAAACAGAAGGCCCAGAGATGTGAGTCGCATCGATCGCATCATCAGCCGTAGCATAGGCAGCTGCGACCGTTGTCACTTCGTTGACAAAGATAAACGGCTTTATGGAGTCAAAGTTACCCGCTTCCGGACATACGCCGAGAGATGCCATCAGCCCAATCGCATCGTTCGGGCCGTTACCACCGCTGTTTCCACCTTTGGCGTACACATAGACCTGGTGACCAGCGGTACAGGTATAGTCACCCGCGATCGAGAATCCACCTTGTTCATTCGTGAGGACATAGTTGCCGATGGAATCGCGTGGATTTCCGGTCGCCGCGGTCAGTAGTGAAATGGATGATCTGTTGTTGGGACTTGAACTGGCCTGGAACACATACACCAGAGCGCCGACAACGGCACGGGATTGACCTCCGTTCACGAGCCCCTGCAGCGGCTTGACAGGCAAGCCAGCCGACTCCGTCCCCCCGGAGCCCGGCACGTGATTGCCGTGGCCCGGCACAGAGTTTCCCGAACCCCCTGACCCGCCCGAACCTCCTGACCCACCTGATCCACCTCCCGAAGTTCCTCCGGAAGTACCCCCGGAAGTTCCTCCTGAGGTCCCGCCTGAAGTCCCCCCCGACGTGCCACCAGAAGTTCCTCCCGACGTTCCTCCCGAGGTTCCACCCGAGGTTCCACCCGATCCGCCTGAGCCACCGCTCCCAACCGTGACTCCGCCTTCATTGACACCCTTCCCGCCGCAACCGCTCAGGACAAAGCTTGCAAGGGCAAACGTGGATAGGCAACAGCAACAGACAAGAGAGCGCATTGGATACTCCAGCCAGAACTGCTACTCCGTATTTAGACAGGTTTTCGAACGGGAAGGTTCTTTGCAGATGCAGAAACGGTTCGTCACTGCATCCGGAGCCCACCCACAAAAGACGAGCGCAATTTCGACGATCAGGCTCCGAGTACCGGCCAAAAAACGCACGTGGGAATGTTCTCAACAAAGGCGGAAGATCAGCTGAGAGCAAGGCAGACAGAACGCAATTGAGATCCGCCTGGTAGTAATCAATTTTTGGGCAGTCGTCTTTGCTTGTTCGGTAGATGCCCCGTGGCCGCAAGCTCATAATCGCATTCTGCAGCTTCGCGCGGTCCCGCGTTAGGCCGCTGTCGATCTTTCCAGAAATGGAGACTACGATGCCGCGACAAGTGAGAGATCCCCGCATGATCGAATCTCACGCTATTCCGTTCGCAATGCCCGCATCGGATCAAGACGCGAGGCGTACCATGCCGGGACGAGGCAGGCCGCAATCGCCACGAACAAAAGCAGTCCAGCGACGGAGCCAAATACCACGGGATCGAGCGGTTCTGTTTCGTAGAGTATGCTGCGGATGAGGCGCACTAAAGCCGCGCTCGCCGGCAAGCCGATCAAGAGTCCCGCCATTGCCGGCTTGAGGCCGTCTAACAACACATGACTTAGCAGGGCGTTGCGTTGCGCGCCGAGTGCCAAGCGGATGCCAAACTCGACCCGCCGTTGGGCCACCAGATAAGCGAGCACACCATAGAGCCCTGCGGCGGCGAGAACCAGCGCGATCATGGCAAAGGCCAGAACCAGAATCGAATCAAATTCCGAGTCGATCGTGCTCTTGCCTATAGCCTCTCGCAACGTCATCACATTCGAGACCGGTAAGTCTGGGTCGAGTTGGGCTACGATCTTCTGAACCGGAACTGCCATCGAGTCCGCGTCATGGGAGCTTCGTACCACAATGGTGCCATAGCTGTAGCCGTTCCCGTAGATCGGCCAATACAAGGTGGGAATGGACGGTTTTGCCACATTCCATCGCACATCCCCAACCACTCCGATGATTGTCCATACGCCGCCTTCATCGATGGTCTTGAGATGCTTGCCGATGGGGTCTTCACCGGGAAAGTACTGCTGGGCAGCGCCGCGGCTGATGAGCACAACGTTCGCCCGCTTCCCTCGCTCATCCTCATTGAAGGTGCGTCCTTTGAGAACGGGAAGCCCGATTGCCGAAAAATATCCGGGATCTGCGCCGCGCAGCATGAAGTCGAGCCCCTGGCCCTTCGGGAGGGGCGGATGCTCCACGACGCTCATCAGGTCGTCGCCGGCCCATCCTTCGCCCGGCGCAGCGGTCACCAGGCCGGCGGACGAGACACCGGGGAGAGCGCGAACCCGTGCGATGAGTTGCTCGAAAAATGCAATCTTCCGTTCGTCCTGCCTGTAACGAGCATCCGGCAATCCCAAATGCAGCGTGAGAACGTTGTCGACCGGCACGCCGAGATCGGAGGAGCGTAGATGCTCGAAGCTTTTGAGCAGGAGTCCTGCCCCGACCAGGAGCACAACTGTCAGTCCTACTTCCGCCGATAGTAGAAGGCGCCGCAGCAGCGCGCGGGACCAGCCGCCGCTGTGCGAGCGAGAACCCTCCTGCAGTCCGGCCAGTATATTGTCCCGGCCTGCGCTGTGAGCGGAGATCAGTCCGGAAAAGAGGGTGCAGAGGAAGACAACAGCCAACGTAAAGGCCGCGGCCATACCATCGAAATGAATAGCCTCTACACGATTCATGTCATGGCGCGTATGAACCAGCCACGCGAGCGCGGCCCAGGCGAGCAAAAGGCCGAGTGCGCCGCCTGCCGCTGAGAGCAGCAGGCTCTCGATCAGCCGTTCACGGATGAGGCGCATGCGCCAGCCTCCCAGCGCGGCGCGAATCGCAAACTCCTTGCTGCGCGATGCTGCACGCGCCACCAGAAGGCCCGCGACATTCATACAGGCGATAAGTAGTACACATCCGGTTGCGCCCAGTAGCGCATAAAGCGGAGTCTTGTAATTATGCACAGCATCGTCGAGCATGGTTCTGCCGATGGCGCCGGGATGCACGGCGGGTTCGGGATGAGCCGACTTGATCTGCTTCTGCAACGCGTCGACACGCTCCACAAGCGTGGCGAGCGAAACACCCGGAGCGAGCCGCGCTATGGCCAGAAACTCGTGATCTCCGTAGGTGTGCAGCAGAGAAGCCGGCGCCTCATGTCTCACCGGCGTCCAGATGTGGTCGGCACTACCGCCAAACGCCCCAGAATATACAAACGTTGAGGGCAGGACGCCGATAATCGTATAGGGCTTGGCATCGAGCCATATTGTCTTACCGATGATAGCGGGATCAGACGCATAACGGCGCTTCCAAAAACTGGCGGTAATCATCGTTGTAGCCGGCGCGCCCGGTCTATCGTCGTCCGATGTAAAAGATCTGCCCAGCATCGGCTGCACGCCAAGCAACGAAAAGAAATTGTCGGTGCACCATGCCGCTTCTACTACTTCAGGCAGTTTTCCCCCTTCGCCGGATACGTTGTATCCCTGAAAGGGAGAGACGAGGGCCATCTGTGCGAGGGACTGAATTGAACGCTGCCACTCCCAGAAACTCCCCGCATCCACAGGAAGCCAGGGGTGGGGATGCGGTTGGCTTTTATCCGCTTCATAGATCAATGCCAGCCGTTCTGGGTCGCTATACGGAAGCGGCTTGAGCAATACGCTGCGGACAACCGTGAACAAAGCAACATTAGCTCCGATGCCCAGCGCCATGACCAGAAGGGCAACGAGCGTGAATCCTGGCGTGCGGCTCAGGGTCCGAATTCCGATGCAAAGGTCGTGAATGAACTGCTCCAGTCTGTTCCAGTTCCACGTTGCTCTTGTTTGGTCGCGCAGTAGTGCCGCATTGCCCAATTTGCGCAAAGCGACAAGTCGAGCCTCATCTGGACTCATCCCGCCTGCCAGATTGAATTCAATCTGCCGGTCTAAGTGATCGCGGATCTCTTCGTCGAGCTCCGAGTCCAGGCGGTTGCGATGAAACAGCGCGCGCAGCCGCAGCGGAATTGTGTAGATCCACTGTTCAAGTCGCATCGCTCAGACCTCCGTAAGCCGCAATACGCCGGAAATGGCTGTCGAGATACGCTCCCAGTTTGCCGCTTCTTTCTCGAGGTATCGGCGTCCGAGTCGCGTTAGAGAGTAAAACTTCGCCCTCCGGTTGTTCTCGGTCGGCTTCCATTCGGCATGAATCCAGCCCTGCTGTTCAAGCTTGTGCAGAGCCGGGTAAAGCGACCCGTCGCTCACCTGTAGCACGTCGCCAGACACCTGCTTCAGCCGTTGGCTGAGAGCCCATCCGTGCAGCGGCTCAAGAGCGAGAATCTTGAGAACCAACAGATCTAGGGTGCCCTGGACGAGGTCAGAGGGTTTGCTCATGCGTTCTCCTCTCGGTTACCGAGCGATAATAGCGCACCTCCCCTCGGTAAGCAAGAGGAGCATCCTCCAATCCCCAAAGATCTGCGTTGTCAACTTCAGGCCAATGCACCGGCGAGATCCGATTTTCCTTGGCTTCTTGTTCGCGGTTTGCTCACGGTCGCAACCAACAGCCATCAGAACAGCCACCAAACGATTTTGGCCTCTCTGATTTCGGGAGGCTAATTCAATCTAAATTCTTTTTTTTGTTGGTGCCGGGAGGGGGGGTCGAACCCCCATGACCGCAAGGGTCGGCGGATTTTGAGTCCGCTGCGTCTGCCAGTAACTATATTATTTTCAGCGCGATAAATACGAGACGCTAGAAACTGTGAAAGAAAATGTGTAAATCTCGACTTTTTTTACAAGAATCAGTCTCGGACCCTGACTGATCACCCTGGGAATCTTTGCATTAGTTTTTGGGGAAAGGCAGAGGGCTGGAGTGATCTGGTGGCTTGAGTGGGACTTGAACCCACACGGGATTGCTCCCAATGGTTTTTGAGACCACCGCGTATGCCGATTCCGCCATCAAGCCAACATCTTTATTAGACCACAAAAGAAGCTTGACCGAAGACCCGCCATTTCCATTGCAGTTCCGGGAATCAGCTCACCTTGAGTCAAACAGCTGTCAACGAGTGCGCTAGACTGCCCCTAGAGCCAAGATGCCGTCGATGGAGATTGTGAAACGAAGCGATGATGAAAAAACTCGCTGTGGTGTTGTTGGTAATGATGGCCGGAACTGCTTGGGGCCAAAGCGACCTTCCCTTGACGTACAAGGGGACTTGCACCGGAAACCAGACAGACATTCATGATTTGTCGGCTATTCAGGACACGCCAGCAATCAAATGTGACGCTCTCACTGTGATGCAAAAGGGCAACGAGACCATAGCGTCATTTTCAAATGGCGATCCCACAAAACCCGTTCTCGCGTTCACCGGAGAGCTTTTTACCGTGCGTGCAAATCAGCTCAGTGTCGATCCTTACCAAGGACCGATAGGTTTAGCGTTTCCTATCGATCACGTTCTATGGGGAGACGGAACCCCAGCGGTGTCGATCCACTCGGCAGAGAATGTGGACAAAATGGGAGACAGAGGGTGCTATTTCCACTTCCTAGCCCAAGGGTGGACACAACTAACCACGGTGGAATGTGAGCTGGCTGTGGACACTCCGAACCATAGGCCTCGGCGTGTACAGGTGACGTTTAGAATCGCTCGACAATTCACGGTCGATGGAAAGCTAATTTCGGTGGAGTACGGTGCGCACGGTGCCAACAGCTTCTACGTCTTATTTGACGGCCTAAAGATTGCTGGAACTTGCGGCGCTGACCTTTATCAGGCTGAGGATGGAGTTTTGAGGCATACGCAGCCGGGCACCCCTATTGCACGTTTGTTCAAAGCGGTTTGCTACAAGGATGCCGCCGACTCTCAGTGACCTTCAGATACCTGCTCCCGTCTCGAAGAGGGCCGCTGGCCGAGAAATCGCTGTCATTTGCTCAGAGGGTAGATGCAGGAATTGGGACACCTCTGCGACCTGCCGAGACTTTTGCTTCAAGTGCTGCCAGCGCCTCTTGTACTTTGTCAAAAATAGAGCGTTCGTAGCCGGTGCCGGACTTAAATTTTCGGACCGCCGCCTTTGCTTGAGCATCGGTTAGCTGAAATTGAGTCTGGTGCGTTTCCCAACTGAGCGCGATGTCAAACAGATCTTCCGAGTGGCAAGAGACGGTTATCTGCGGGAAACCAGAATAGTTGAACAGGTTCACACGCAAGTCTTCAATCGCAGCCTCGGCTACCGCTCCGGCGACGTAACGACACAGTGAGTTTCGAGATGAACGCGTCATATAATCTTCGCTCCGATTGTACCTCTGAGTCGTCCCATGACCCGCACTGTCTGTATGACCATTCGAGCCAACATCGTAGCCGCTTGCGACCACTAGCAGCCGCAAAACAGCGTCGCGTCCAGCGGAATTCTTCGCCTGATGGTGAATGCCTGCGAAGCAGCAGACGACATTCATCAGCCCACGCTCAAGCCTTGCGTGGCTTGTATGCTCTCCGCCTGCGGCTCGATTTTCTGTGCCGCTCCTTGCTCTTGCTGGAGCGCCGTCGGATGTGACACGTCACGGCTCAGTTCGTATCCCAGCGCCTTCGCGTCGTTCGTGTACATCTGCACGTCAAACTGAGCGCGCGACACCGAAACATAAGCCATGCGACTGTTGACGAGTTCGCCGGGAGCCTGTTCCGTGTCCACGTGGATCAGCACGCGGTCGGCGGTCTGGCCCTGGCTGCTGTGGCTCGTCACCGCATAACCGTAATCGAGATGCGGATGCTGTCTCGCGTTGAACTCGACCTCGCGCCCCGATTCCGTGCGGAGTTTCAGATTGCCGTCGCCCTCGATCCGCTCAATGGTCGCCAGTTCGCGGTTAGCGAGTTTCTGTTCATGGTACGGGGCTGTGAGTTGCACGCGGTCGCCCTGCGCGAACTTACGCTCGCTGTCGCGGTATACCGTCACACCCTGCAAGCGGCGCGGATCGTAACTTAGCTCTTCTCCGCCGTGCCGCTTCACTGTAAGCGTGTTGCTTTCGCGGTCCACGCGCGACACACGCGCGTACTCTCCCGGCTCGATGCCGAGAGGCTTGCTGCCTTTCGAGTAGCGCAGTACGTCGCCCTTCTCGTAGTTCTGCGCGTGCTGCCGGTCCGCGCCGGTCACATCCTGCCGCGCGTAGAGCACGTGTACGCGCTGCTCATCGTGCGACACCTTGCCCTCGCTCTGCATCGTGCGATGGATGGCTTCATTGATCTCGCGGCGGGATGCGTTATCAGGCGACACAACCAAGGTCCGCTCCGGCGAGCGCACGTACTCGCGGGCGATTTCGCTGATGCGTTCCTGCCGGTCGCCGATTTCGTGTACGCGGCCCTGATTGTTCAGATTGCCGATGGCTTCGCGCACTTCGCCGCGCGCAAGCTGCTCCACGGCCTCTTTGAGCATCGGGTCTTTCTGCCGAATGATTTCATCCAGTCTGGCTGTGCGCAGTCCCGCTTCCTGCAACTGCGCATAGGGCCGTCCTGCTTCGACCGCCTCATGCTGGCGCACGTCGCCCACGAACAGTACGCGGTCGTTCTCTTTCAGCCGCTCAACGAACGTGTGCAACTGCTTCGTGCTCGCCATGCTCGATTCATCGACCACGTAAAGCCGTTTCTGTCCGTCGTCTTGCTGCTCACCCCGTGCAAGATGCCTTTGCAAAGTTTGCGTCTCGATGCCCGCTTCCGCGAGTTTCTGCGCGGCCCTCGATGTTGGCGCGAGTCCTTCCACTTGATAGCCCGCACGCTCGGCCCCTTCACGGACAGCCGCTAAGGAAGTCGTTTTTCCGCCCCCGGCTACGCCTTCAAGCGCCATCATGCGGTCACGGCTCGTCAGCACATCCTCTACCGCGTTCCGCTGGCTCGCACTCAAGTGCGGATGCTGCTCCATCGTCCGCTGCCGTACTTGGCCGTCTGCCAATACCTCGCGCGTGCCCTGGCCCAGCTTCATCCGCTCGATCAACTCGCGTTCGTAACCCTGCATTTCGCCGGTCGTGAACGCGCGGCCTGCGAGTCCCGGCCTGCGCTCCACTTCGATCAGTTCTTGGCGTTCTGCACGCCGCTCGAACTCGGCGCGCACCTCCGGCAACCTTGCCTCGCCCATTGTGTGCTTGAGGGCATCGCGCATCAGCGTTCTTTCATCGGCCACGGCCTCGCGCTCCATGCCGCGCTCGCGCGCATAGCTCACACCCTCGTGCGCGGCAACTCCCGCTTGCTCCGGCTTCAGTTCCACACCGGGCCGCTGCGCCGCTTCTTTGACAACGTGTTGCGGCTGGTGGCCGTGTTCGGCTGCGAGTCGCTGATGCTGCGCTCGCACGTCTTCATGCGAGAGCGGTTGCTTGGCATCGCGCGTCTGATGAGCCGCGATCTGCGCAGCGCCAGCCCCGCGCACACCCGCCGCCTCCATGTGCTTCTCGATCTGTTGCCGCCGCGGACTCGAGGCCTCCAGATACTCGCGTGTGTAGCCCCTGATCTCCGGCTGCCCATGCTCGCCGCGCTCGATCTCGTAGCCGATTTGCTGCAACCTGGCCGCAAGCTCCGAGCGATACACCGCCGTGGCGTACTGCTGCGTCTTATAAAGCTCCTGCGGTTGAAGAGCGCGCGTCTGGCCGTCCGCCGTTTCGGTCATATTGAAGATCACCGCGTGCGTGTGCAACTGCGGCGCTGCATAACCGTCAACAGGTCGGCTGCTGTCATGCTCGAACTTGGCGAAGGCCCACTGGCCCGTCGTCTGCGCCGGGACGTTGCCGCCCATCCGTGCCTGCGCGTATTTCTCCATCTCGTCGAGCGCAACCTTCACGCTCTCTCTGTGCGCGTCTCTCACGCGGTCGTCGCCGCCGACAAGCGCTGTCAGCGAGACGGATTTCGGTGCGCTGAAAGTCGCATCCCATCCCGCCCGGTGCTCCATCGTGCGCACCGTGTCGCCCTGCGCGTTCACATACTCGCGCGCCGTCTGATGCCGTACCAACTGCTCGCCTGTCTCCGGGTGCTGCCCCTCGGCCAAGCGCGCGAACTGCTGTTCCTGAACTTCACCCTGCAAGCCCCAACGAGTGGCAAGCTGACCCTGCCACTCGCCGCGCACGCGCTCGCCTTCTGTGTAGTAGTTCTCACGTGCACTCGAGAACTCCTCCCGGTGGTAAGCCCGAGCCTGGCCTGCACTGATAGGTTTCGACAGCGTAATCACTCGACAGCCTCGTAACCCAAAACGGACGGGAGAACCGCCGTCCACTGGGCATTGCAGGTTGTATTCGTGCAAGTCAACGTCTGCTTGATTTTCAGGTCATCGACCTTCTGACCCTGGCTCAGATGCCCATTCGGACAACGAATCACGATGTATTCCAGAGCGCCCTTGCGCTCGATGCGATATTGCTGTGCGTTGCTAGTCATAAGGACTTACCTCTTGGATGATTTCAGGGAGCTTTTTGTACCCCCTCATCTATAGGGGGCCATAGCGAGTTTTTCATCCACTTGCGATTTTTCACTCGAAGAACGGCGTCTGCTCGTTCACCGCCGCTGGCTGCTGCGCTTGCTCCTGCTTCTTTTGGACGGAACGTACCGGCTTTCGTGGCGGCGCTGCAACCGGCTCCGGCTCTGTCGTCGGCATCGCCGGCGTCGTCAGCTTCCGCTCGATGAACTTCTCCGCTGGCTCCTCCAGTTTGAGATACGGTATCCGCATCCGCACAACCAGGTTGCCGTGTTTCAAATACCCGTGCAGCGGTTCAAGCCCGCCGATCTCCGAAGCCATGACCAGCGGCTCGCGCGTAATTTCCCGCTGCTCATTTTCCCGTTGATGCGGGAACACGCCCCGCGTCCGGCTATCTCGGAACCGTTCTACCTCCACTTCGCCGATGGATTTCGAGATCCACTCCGACGCATGAGGCTCGCTCGTTTTGAAGAAGAACTTCGTCGCGGGCTGCGACAGCATGGCCTCGGCGATGTGCCCGTACAGCGCCTCCACTTGTGCTTTGCCCTGGAAGCCGAGGACCATCGGGTTATTCGATTTCCGGCCCTCCGTGATTGCCGTCGTCAATTGCGGCAACCGTTGCAGCGTCGCCATCTCGTCCAGCACGAACCACGTCTTCCGCGCCCCGCTCCCGCCCTCGTTCATCAGCCGCAACACCAACAGGTCCAGCCACAGGCTCATCAGCGGACGCAGCCGCTCACGCATGGTCGGCTTCGACGTGAGGAACAGCCACCCGCGCCGCTCCCGGCTCCACGCACACGCGCTCCAGCGCCGCTCCGTTTCCCGTTCCGATGGAAGGAGCTTGAACGCATCCGCAACCATGTTGAGTGACCCCAGCACGCCCGACCGCTGCGGCGGAGCCGTCGCGTGGATCATCGCTGCAAGCTCCGTACCCCGCACCCGCTTTTCGATCTCCTCCTCGTGGCACATCCAGTACGTCAACTGCTCCGGCGTGGGTTTCAGATTGATCAGGTGCGCGAAGATTTTCCTTGGCGCATCGACGAAGAACTGGTTCTCGCGGCCTCGATCCGGGAACAGAGAAGCCGCTACCGTCAGCGCCTCCGCCTCATGCGGCACTTCGTCGCCCGGCGTCCAGAACGGACACCGCGCGTCCAGGGGATTCAACACCATGTCACCCCGCGATTCCGAGTAAAACTGCGGCAGGTATTCGAGCGCCGGATCGTACACGATGGCCGTCTCTCCCCGGTCGGCGATCTGCGCGAGCACTTGCCGGATGGCCGCGCTCTTGCCCGTCCCCGAGTCGCCCACGATCAGCACGTGCATTGCCTCGCGTTCCTTCGGGATGCGGACCCAACGGCCACGGTCCCGGCGCATCAGCCGGTCAACCCACGTCTGCTCTAAATTTATTAGCGCGATTCCGTCCGGGTAGTAAGTCGTCAGCCATTTCTTCCGGCCCAGCTTCTCGTTGAACTCCGCCGTCGTGACTAACTCTGGCCCCCGCAGCCGCCGCCCGAACTTCCAGACCATCCGCCGCGCACGGTCCTTCGGCACGGCCATGAACAGCAGCACGGCGAAGAACGCCAGCGTCCAGTACGTGGGCCGCTTCACGAAGTCCCACAGCGTTTGGTTCTGGAAGACGTAACTTCCCATCAGCTCATGCAGTCCACGGTCGTTGAACACCCCCGTCGTCCACTGCAACCGCGTCAGTCCATCCTTGATTCCCTGGTCGGTCAGCACGTACCCGTAGCGCCCGTCCTGGCCCTTCACTGCTTCGATCTCGTCGCCTGTCACGAGCACCGGCTCGCCCTTCGTCGTCATCCCTTCGAGCAGCGTGTAACGCGCCTTCGCTGCCGGGAGCTTCGACCGCGCTCCGCTCTTCAAGTAATCGGACAGGTACAGCCGCTCCGCCGCCGTCCAGTTCACCCGCCCATCCCGCCACGTCATGAACACGAAGAACAGGCAGCTAAGAAAAAATGCTCCCCACGTCCACACGTGCGCCCGGCTCGGCCACGGTTTCGCGTACTGCTTCCGGCCCCATTCCGCCATGCTCAAACCTCCTCCGCCTGTGTCTCTCCGGCCTCCGGCTTCTCAGCCTGGACACCGGCCTGCTTCCTGGTCTGACTCCGCGCCGCTTCGATCCGCTCCCGTGCTCGCTCTCCCTTCACCGCGTCGGCCCGCTCGATCAGCCCGCGCATCTCGGCCTCCGTCATCGGACCCTGCGCCTGCCGGAACTGAAGATTCAGGAACAGCGTCCGCAGCGCCAGAACCTCGGCCAGGATGACCTCGCCGGTCTCCCCAGCGCCGTCCATCGGAGCAGCCAGCAGCACCTCGCGCACCCACTCCGACAGCGTCAGCCCAGCTGTCTGCGCACGCTCTTCCAGCATGGCGAACTCCGCCTCGCTCACCTTCGTGCCAACGGATTTGGTGCGAAGCGGCGGCTTCAGAGAGCACCGCCTGGACTGGATTTTGGATCGGGGACACACGCCGGGCGCATGTTGCGGGCAGGCTTGCTTGAGGGGCCGCAGAAGGGGGAACGGAAGCGATTTCGAGCTAAGGGGGCCAGCACCATCGAGTTACCCCACAGCAACTTTCGCTTGCTGTTATAGTAACCCGATTTTCAGATTTTTTCTCTTAGCCGCCTGTTTTCAGCACGTTCCCCGACAGGAACCCCCGGTTACTGCGCAGCACCCAAGCTGGGGTGACGTGTCACCCCTCCTGCCGATGCCGAAGGCAGCGCCGGTCTTGGGATGCCCGTCCTGACACTGAACTCCGACCCTGATAATCGATCTGCCCCCGGCGAAGCTCAGAGATACAGTCTGCGAAACAGCCGGTCATCGTCGCCGGTGTCAGCGTCGGCATTCGCAGGCAGGATGGAGGCCAGCCGGTCCTCCACGTCCAGCTTGAACGCGGCGGCGATCTTCGCCACATGGATGCCGAACGTCCCCCGCAACTCCCCGAGTGCGCTCCCGAAGGTCCAACTATGGAAGCCCCAGCCGTTGGCGTGGTGGATGCCTTCCCGTCCGTCGGTCCCCACCCGCTCAAGGAACTTCCGGCAGGCCGCCCGCATCGCCCGCAGAGTTGCGGCCAGCTCAGAGTTCTTGCCGTCCAGCTTGCCCAGCTCATCGCTAAGGCAATGCCGGATTTCGATCACCGAGTGCACGCAGTGCGAAGGTACCTCCATCTCGGTCGGCTCGTACAGTACGCGTCGGTCTTCAAGGAAGGCGATTACCCGGCGGGCTGCGGCGATCTCCATCTCGGCAGGCTGCCAAGATGCCCCTCCAATTGGCGTTGAGATACCTGTCAGACGGTTAGCGATCTCCGAGAACTTCATCGGTTCTCCTTTCCGTAGGCTTTCAAAATTGACGTTCCTCGGATAGCACCAGCGTAGCCGAAGCTCGGCCGGAGTAAAGGCCGCGCGTTTGCGCGCCGCTTCGCGGTCAAGAGCCTTGACACCGGCCTCATCGCTCCGGCTTATCATTCAGCTATCCGGGGAAAATCAATATTCAAACCTCCCTTTATCTTGCTTCCGTTTTTCCCGAAGACGTTTCATTGCCGCTGCCGCTTGGCACTGAGTGGAACAGTAAAGTTGTCTCGTCCGCTTGCGGGCAAAATTCTCGCGACACCTCTGACAGATTGCCCAGCCTCCCGCAGTCCCACTGCTCCACATAGCCAACGCGTACAAGGCTGTCACGATGTCTGGGCAGAAGAGACCCGGTGCGAACTTCTTTGATGCCTCATGCCACCAAACCACAAATCGGGTCTTGCTCAATCCCGCCGTGAATGCCTCAGAGAGAGCAAATGCTGCCGTCTTGTAGGTTCCGCTGATGCCGATTTTCGTACTCCATATTTCATTCTTTTTGTCGGGTGGCCCTGAATCAGACCGAGTGCTCGGTCTCCGCTTTTGAACGGATGATCCGGCGACTGCAGCCGCCAACGGGAATATTCCAAGTTCCATTTCAAATGAGATACTGGCTCGCGCATTGCCGGAAACCGATCTGTACGTCCGCCTTCCAGAATTGTCTTCTTCGATAAGCCAACCCCCAGGACTGATCGTGTTGAGGAGTGCTGCCAACGGATTCAGCGCCTTGCTCAGTTCTGAAACTACATCTGGCGAAGTGACAGGGGACCAATCCCCGGAGTTCAAGCGGTCTTTCAATGCCAGCATTTCACGCAGCCGATTCCACTCTGCTGCTTTGATGGCTCCATGTTCCTTCTCAATTTCCCTACGCTTACCTGAATTTTCCAGTCCGTCCACAAACGACGGCTGCAAGCGCCGCACACTCGTCAATGGTTTGTCGCTCCAAGCAATTGAGGGCACGAATCCCTCTGCCTTCTCAGAAGGGGATTCGATTAGCACCGGAATCTGACGCTCGGGCATCGCCAGGTGCGTTATGGCATTGTTACGGTTATGGGTTCTCAGATTTGCCATCACTCTCAATTCTTTATACCGTGGAATGCAGGGGACCGGCAACAAGAGGCCGGTCTGACGAAGGAGTGTATGAGCCAATGAATCAATCAGAAGCGATTGCGAAGCGTGTTCTCGAAGCGATTTTCCCCGGCGCGAGACTGGACTACCGTTTGACCCAATCCCACGGAGAATATGATTTCGACTTGCGTTACAACAACGGAACCACTGCCGCCGTGGAGGTCACCGCCGCGATGGACGAAGCCTTAATGAAAACGGTAGGCGCAATCCACGGTAAAAGAGCGGGCGGATCAACCATTCTGGCAAAAGTCTGCAAAAGGACTTGGATCATCTTCCCGACCAAAGGAGCATCTATCCGCAGGATCAGAACCGATGCTGACTTCTACCTTGCGGCATTGGAGCAGGAAGGGATCGACAGGTTCTATTGCGTGAGCAGGTCTCCATCTGTTCAGAAAGCCTGCTGCCATCTAGAAATCACTGGCGGCGGAGTTGTTTCTTCAGACCGTGAACCAACTATATGCATCGCAGGCCCAATTGGCGGCGGCGCAGTTGGGCCGAGTCTTGCGATTGAGGCAGGGGAACGGGAGGCTTTGAAACAAGACAATCGCCGGAAACTGAGTGCAGCGCAAACCACTGAACGTCACCTTGTCGTCTGTATTGACGGGAGCAACGGCTTGGCCTGGACTGCCCTAACCAGCTTTGCACCACCGGCGATCCTGCCGAATATCCCAGACGAAATAACGAACCTTTGGCTGATTGGACAAGGTGATAACAGAAATGAGTTCGTTGTGTGGCGTGCGGGTGCGACGGAAACTTGGCGAAGCATGAAGGTGCAGTGCGCACCGGAAATCTGAATGATGACGGCTCCGTTAGCAGGTCTCAGATGCGGCGAAACAGGTCAGGCAAGGCGGTTTTCAGTCCCCTTGCAACCCTTTCGATGTTCACCAGTGAAACATTGCGCACACCGCGCTCGATGCCGCTGTAATACGTTCTGTGAAGTCCGCACCGCTCCGCAGCCTCTTCCTGATTGATGCCCTGTTCTTCGCGGATACGGCGAAGGGCACGGCCAAAGCGGATTCGAATGTCGAGCGGCATCATCTATCATGGTTAGGCGTGGTAGCCGATGCGTACACAGCCAATGAGTCACACTGGTATTGCTCTGAGGTTCTTACTGGGCCATGACGACTGACTAAAGTGGGATAGGCTATGACCCGGTGCCTGTGCTACAAAACGGAAGCGAAAGAGAGCATCCATGACTGCCCAAAAGCTTGATTCCTGTTGCCTGCAAGTGCTTCTTTCCTTCACCGTCCTTCTCACCGCATGCGGCGGCGGAAGCACGAGTACCGGAACCGGTGGAGGAGGCGGGACCACGCCGCCGCCCAGCACTTCCAATGAGTGGACGTGGATGAGCGGCAGCAATGCTGTGGCCGCGAAATTTGGCGGCGCGTCGGGCGTCTACGGTTCCCTGGGGATCGCCTCCGCGAGCAATGTTCCTGGTGGGCGTGAGTTCGCTTCAAGCTGGACCGACAACAGCGGTAATTTCTGGCTGTTTGGCGGAATGGGATACGACTCGAAAGGTACACTCGCTTTCGGTCTGAATGATCTTTGGGAGTTTAGTCCCACAACCAAAATGTGGACTTGGGTGAGTGGCAGCAGTACCGCGCCTTCGTCCAATGGCAGCCAACCTGGCGTGTACGGGACTCAGGGTATCGCCGCTGCGTCCAATGTCCCTGGAGGACGCTTTGGCGCAGTTAGCTGGATCGACACCAGCGGCAACCTTTGGCTCTTTGGTGGAAACGGCCAAGACGCGCCCAATGGCTTTCTCAATGATCTTTGGCAGTTCAATCCCTCAACAAAGGAATGGACCTGGGTCAGCGGGAGCAATACTGGAAGTACGCCAGAGGGAAACGGAGTCTATGGTACAGAAGGCGTTGCGGCTCCTGGCAACGTGCCCGGCGCGCGCGAGGCCGCCGCGAACTGGATCGACGCCAACAACAACCTCTGGCTTTTTGGCGGTAGTGACCTCAACGACCTTTGGGAGTTTAGTCCCACAACGAAGTTGTGGTCATGGGTTAGCGGGTCCAGTTCGGTGAATGGTTCGCCTGATTGTTTACCAGGAGTCTACGGGACGCTCGGCGTTGGTTCTACCTCAAACGTTCCCGGTGGCAGAGGCGAGACTTCGCAGAACTCCACCAGTTGGATCGATAGCAGCGGTAACCTTTGGCTGTTCGGCGGATTTGCCTGTACCGGCTCTCTGAACGATCTCTGGGAGTTCAGTCCTACAACCAAGATGTGGACCTGGGTCAGCGGGAGTAACGCTGCCGGTGCCAACGGCGTCTACGGCACATTGGGAACCGCCTCCGCAGCGAATGTTCCCGGTGCCCGGTCGAACGCCGTGAGTTGGATTGATGCAAGCGGGAATCTCTGGCTCTTCGGCGGCGGCAACCAATTTAACGACCTTTGGAAATTTAGCCCAACCGCAAAAACTTGGGCTTGGATGAGCGGCAGCAATACTGGTAATGCAAGCGGCGTTTATGGGACGCTCGGTTCCGCTTCGACCGGCAATGTTCCAGGTGGTCGGGAGGGCGCAGTCTCATGGAGAGACAGTAGCGGTAATCTATGGCTATTCGGCGGACTCGGCTACGAGTCAACAGGCACGGTTGGGTATCTCAATGATCTCTGGCGCTACCAACCCTAGCCAATGTGCCGTATTTGGGGTCCGTGATTCTCTCCGTACACTTCCGATGAGTCACACATACCGTTGACTTAGTCGAGCGGGGCGATTGAACATGAAGTTGTCTCCCTATTCCAAGTTGACGCCCCCGGACCGCAGGCAAAGGAGAATTCATGATTCGTGTACTTGGCTCCGCTTCGCTCATTCTCTTCGCCACCGCGCTAGCTAGCGGTCAGTGCGCGATAAAACCGATCAAGCCCATCCCTCCGATCGGCTGCAAGGATGTTACGCCTCAGTGTGTCAGCGATGGCAACGGAAGGAGTCATTGGAATTGGATTTGTGTACCGGACACCGCACCAACTGCGACGAGCAACGAATGGAAGCCGAGCGTCCGGTCAGCCGGAACCCCAGGCGGCGCGAGTCAATCCACGGTTCAGCCAGCCGCTCACAGTCCTGGGACGGGCGTCATGCGGGGACCTGATTCTCAATTGCCAATCGGAGTATCGATAGCGGATATGGATGCCGGCGAACAACGCGCGACCGAGGAACTTCGCGCCGTTGCGGAGTCAATTAAGAGCTGCCCGGTGCTCGGATCACCTCCCGACGCTGAGGGCTTCGCTGACGTGTATGGTCCTCCGTTGAACGTCCTTTGGAACGTCGAACCTCGCCCATCGACGCGTGGCCGGTATACCGGCGTAATCGAATTTGGCGAACCTTCCTATTACAAACTGCCGCCAGATGATAGCTACTGCAATAAACCGAAGATGGATAAATCCGAATGCCGGCGCAGATGGGTAATCGGTACGCGAATCTACCAGCAACAACTGGACCACCCGCTTCAGTTTAGATATGAATTCGATGTGACTCCCCAAGGTTTGGACTTCTTGCGGGCATTCAAGAAGACTAAACAGACAGATGACGAGCCTTGGGTCGCTGGAGCGATGGATTCAGATGGGTGCGCTGCAAAGGCGATTAAGTTTGCGCTGAACAGCTCTAACGTCAATGACCAGCTTTCTCCGTCACAGCTTTCGGTGGCCAGCCAGGGACCACAGCGGACCAGTGAGGAAGCAACGCAACCGGCATCAAACTCCGTTGACCAGAGTTCATTGGACATTTCAAGGGTTGCAATCGGAACGGTTCGGGACGTTGCTCTGAGCGGTTTGGCGAATAACTACAAGCTTACGAAGGAAGACATTGGTGGGGGCCAGATTGAAGTGTGGCTGGTGGAAAAGAAAGCCGTTTCGGGGCCGACAGATTTTTGGGAAATTGCGTTTAAGGATGACAAGCTTGCCTCGGTGATCACGCACTTGTCCCCCACTCTACGTGGAGACGCCGTAGGGCTCGCTCAGCAACTGTTCGCAGAGCTTTATCCAAGAGCAGAAACCGAGTCGGGACAAGTCGCAAAATTCCTTGGCTCTCGGGAAATTACCGTGCAGATTGAACTTGGGCAAATGACGACCGCTACGGGAAACGAAGAGACGATGCGTCTTGACTTGCCAAATGGAACGACATTTGAGATTAAGATCCAGGCTCCGGTTACCTCGGCACCAACGGTGAGCACGAGCAATTTCAGAACCAATTGATTCGGTGAAACCTGTGAGATCGGGCCAAGCGGCGGAGCAGTAGCTCGACGGAGATCGAACCGGAAGGCTGGGCAAATCGCACATTTCGCGTGCGAATCCCCCTAAATCAAACACGGATCGACTTTTGCCAACAGCCGTCCGATAATAAGTAGGAAGCGAGACTGCCATGACAATTCGTGTTGAACTCAACCCGGAGATGGAAAGACAGCTTGCCGCTGAAGCATTGGCTCGCGGCATTGCACTGGAGTTGTATGCACAGAGGCTCCTTCAGGAGGCAATCGCTTCTAGGAGCAAAGCGCATGGGCGCGCAAGCCAGCAAGAATTTCGCGACTTTCTGGATGCCCTTGCGAGCAAAGCGCCTAATGTCCCGCAACTGCGAACAGAGACCTTCTCCCGCGAAATGATCTATGGTGAGCACGCCTGATGCCCGGCTTGTCCTACCTGGTGGACACGAACATTCTGCTCCGCCTCGTTCAGCCGGACAGCCCCGAATATGGCACCATCCGGCAATGTACAGATCGTCTTTGGGAACGCGGGGCGGACCTCTTCTACACATCCCAAAATCTAGCTGAATTCTGGAACGTCTGCACTCGACCGGCTGATCGGAATGGGTTCGGATTCTCTGTTGCAGAGACGGATGAGCGCGCAACTCTGATCGAAGCCAAATTCTCTTTTGCCGCCGACAGCGAAGCAACACATCAAGAGTGGCGGAAAATCGTAGTTGCGGCGGGCGTCTCTGGTATCCAGGTCCATGACGCCCGAATGGTGGCCGCGATGCACGTGCACGGTATTGCGAATTTGCTGACGCTCAACGCCAAGGACTTTCGCCGGTTCAGCGACATCACTGTCCTTTCGCCAGATGAAGTGGTGGCCTCCTCCAGCTAGGGGCCGTACCACCTAAATAAATGCAGAGCGCGTTTTCCGAGTCTTTGTGCTCTTGGGACGGGAAAGCAAATCATGAGAGGAAAGCCGCTGCCTATTTTTCGTTGGCAGCGGCGGACCTTCTCATCGTTCCGCCTTCTCTTCATATGTGGTCACGGTCGCAGCCGCCGACGCCGGATCGACCAGCGTAAGAGTTGCGCCGAGCAACCCTAAGTTGCTCAACTCGAATTGGCCAATGCGTCCGTCTTCATATTCGACCATCCAGATCATTGGAAATACGCAGGCAGTTTCCCCAACAAGATCAGCCGAGCGGATCGGGCGAATGGTGACTCTCTTCACCGCCAACATCGCTGTCTTATTTGTAGAAGCCGTCTTTTCCAAGGTCAGTTCCGAATTCTCCACAACGTGCGAGTAGAGCATCAGGAAGCTCATCCATTTTCCCTGATCATCACAAATTGACTGGTTCGCACCGATCTGCCCCAACAAAATGCGAAGTTCCAAACGAAACGTCTCCAGAGTCAGTAGCGCATGGAGCGCATCGTGCTGGGCTTGATCAAATTCCCCATTCATCGTCAGGATCGGGTCAACCTTGGACAAGAATGCTTGCGCTCCTGCCCGGCTGAGTTGAGTGTGCAGCGCCCAATTGCAATAAAACTCAAGCGTCGGAAGCATTGCCCTTAACGACTTGTCATGCTCAAAGAGTTTGCGGCATTCCGCAAGGAGATATGTCACCTTGGGTTCATCAGTGATTTGATCGCCCTTGAGAAGGCGGCGCAGTTTTTCTTCTATTTCGTTTTTCACAGCTATTCCCTTCGACGGCGCAGAGTATAGCTCCCGGTCTATGGCTGGCCAGCAGACTGTATATCGAGTATGCTCCTGCTCTCGCCGGATGAAAAGTCTGCGCTTAATTGGGCTACCGCTTTGGAATCACCTGAGCCGATGCTGCAAATCGATCACAAAGTAGACGCGGTATGAAGGCACGTGCGACGATGCGGCTAATCACTCAATGACAGAACTCCTGTCACCTCGGGGACGCCGCTGTCAGTGGCATCCCCGACGTTTTCGGCTGCCTCCTTCTCTTCCTCAAACGTGCTGCCGAGAATCAGGCCCACGGCTCTCTGCGCGTTGGCGGCTGCATGAACGATGAGCCGGTTATCCTCTTCCAGCGCGGCAATCCAGTTTTGGATGTAAGCAGTGGTGTTGCGGTCGATGCGCTCGTTGGCAATCCCGGCGATTGCGCAAAAAAAGGCTGCGCCCATCTCTGCGACCAGTTCCTCCTTGCTGTAAAGCTCATCTCCGAAGCGGTCGCCAAAGATGCGATGCAGACGGCTCTCGTGGCCGGTGCTGTGTACCAGCTCGTGAAAGAGCGTGCTGTAATAGTGCGGCGCATCGACGAAGCGGGAACGTGCGGGCATGTGGACGGAATCGGTAGAGGGCCGGTAGTAAGCACGGCACTCGCTTGGGCTGTTGAGATAGAGAGCGGGGCGGTTCTCCCATCCGGTAACGATGCTTTCGCAGAGTTCGTCTTCGTCGATCTCTGGCGCAATGGCAGGCTGCGAGATTTCAGGAAGCGTGAGGCCGTCGCACTGCTCCACGTTGAAAACCGTGTAATGGCAAAGAACGAAGGGAACGCGCTCATCCTCGCTCGTTGCTTCCCCGTCTTTCGTGGCGCGTTCGGGAAGCTGCTTATAAAAGACAATCGGCGTACCGTGCTCGCCTTTGCGGACACTGCCTTTCAATGCCTGGGCCTGCTTGAAGGTAAGCCAGAACGGAGAACCGTACTCACTCGACCAAAGCAGAAGGACATTAATGCCACGGTAGGGCTTCCCGGTATAGAAGTTGCGCGGGAATGGGCCGCCAACATAGCGCGGCGTCTTCCACGGCTTTTCCCACGGAATCACGCCGGCTTTGAGGCTGGAAATAATGCGCTCGGTGACGGTCTGGTAGATGCTTGGCCTGCTGGCTGCGTTACGGTAGTTGCGATGTGCCATGACGATTCGCTCTCCTGTGCTGCCCGCGTGGGGCGGAATCTGAAGGAGGGCTTTTTGCCTTTGGCTCTCAACCAAATTTCTTTCGTTGAGTGCCCCGCTTCATGTCTTACGCGGCGGGCGGAGGCGAGGCGGGTTCAGTCAAGGGCGCGCGCTTATTGCGCGTTCATGGAGCGTCAGCGAACACCCTTGACGGGTTCCGACCGGCTCTGCCATAAGGCCGCATGAAGCGGGGGCACTTGATGAAAGAAGAAATTTAGGTCTACTTCCGAATCGTATTCAGGGAAGGGGCAAGTGATCTGAACTGAGAAACGCAGCGCACTCTCGTATGCAAGCGATTGGCAGTGCTTGGCCCGGTTCCGGGCCGGAGTGGGGCCGGTTCCGGCCCAAAAGCCATGCCAGGATGGTTCCATCCTGGCTCACTGGATATTCAAGTTAATCTGAAAACAAGCAGTGCTGGTCTAGGCTTCCTCAGCCAAACGAACGGCCTCGACTCGTCCGGGGCCTTTCTTGGGAACCGTCTTCTTCTTCGACCGTGGCCTCATGACGTTGATAGCGGAAGCATCGAGCTGCGTCTTCAAATGTGCTGCATAGTATTTCTCAATCATCTCCACGCTTGTCCGGCAGTTCTTGGCAATCTGATAGATGTCGGCACCTTCAAGCAGGCGGAGGCAAATGTAGGTGTGGCGCAGGCTGTAGGCCGTTCGCGGCCTTCCGTCACGGTCGGTGCGGAGCTTTTCTTCCTCAAGGATTGCGTTGAACAACTCGCGTGGCCATTTCGGGAACAGAAGATCAGTGGGTCCGGGCGCGTGCCACTCACCGTTGGCCATTGATGCGGTGCGGCTGCCTGCTCTTCCCGGCCCTCCGTCTGGACGCAGGCGCGCTTTCAACCGCTCGAACGGATGCACGGCACCTGTTGTGCTCTTGCAATAGCCAACGCCTCGCTTGCCACGTACTTCGATCTCAAGGATGGTTTGGCCGCTCCCCTCGTCTTCGATCACAGTCACATCGCGGAACTGAAGACGCCTCGCCTCATCGGGGCGGAGTCCGGTGTTAGCGGAGAACAGAACATAATCGTGAAGTTGTTCCGCTTCCCAACGAAAACGGGGCTGCTTTGGGTCCTGGACACGTTTCCGCGTTGCCTCATAAAGCTGCCTGTACTCTTCCGGGGAGAACCACGCTCTATGGGAAATCTTCGGGGACGCGCGATATGGCGCTGAGAAATCCGGGAGATGATCGACCCATCCGTGCCGCAGAGCTGTTTTGAAAATCTGCCGCAGCGTCACGATCTCCTGGTGCATGGTGCTACGCGCTGGAGGTTTGCCGCGCAAGGCCTTGCTCTCTTCAAGTCGATGGACGCGATATTCGTTGACCTTGCCCGCCGTGATCTCAGGTAGCACCATGCTGCCGAAGAACGGGATCAGATAGCCATTGGCACGCGCGTGCTGTCCACTCGCATATTTCGCGCTGCGCTGTCCCTGCGTCATGATGTCAAACTCGCGCAGATACAACTTCGCAGCGTCGCGGAACAGTTTGCCGGTCTTCAACTCACCGTCGCGGAGTTTGCCGCGCAACTGCAAATACCAGTCTTCCGCGAACTCCTTTGCTTTCGACAGGCTGTCTTCTTTGGTCGTCGTGCGCCGGTTCCTTCCGGCCAGATAGGTCGCGCATTGCCAACTCGAACTGTTCGGACGTTTGTAGACGTGAACTTTGCCACCGAGGATGGTGTGATGCTCTGCCATGCGGCTGCACCTCCTGCTTCTCTATAGAAGCACAAAAGTGTGCAAGGGTTGCGCAAGTCCTGCGCCATGCATGACATCAAAGCAAGCCGTTTATATTCAATCGTTTATAGTGGATTTTATTTTTAGTAAGCCGATTTTGAGTCCGCTGCGTCTGCCAGTTCCGCCATCCCGGCCAAGGTGGGGCGCATGGAAAGTATCGCACAGCGATTGCTTTCGAGGCTACCCGAGCTCTGCCGGCAGAGAGAGCCGTTTCTGGCCAGGTCCTTTTGCTAAGTCCTTTCTCCAGGCCCTACGCGCGCCGGTTCCGAAATCCCGTGCGACAATGGAGGCAATCGTGATGACTACTGCCTCTTCTGCAGTCGTTCCCGATCCGGTCGTGATAACCCCGGAGTTGCTGGCTCAGCACAGCATCACTCCGGATGAGTACGAGCGGATTCTGACGGCACTGGGACGCGTCCCTTCTCTTACCGAGCTGGGTATTTTCAGCGTGATGTGGAGCGAGCACTGCTCGTACAAATCGAGCCGTGTGCATTTGAAGCGGCTGCCAACAAAGAGCGACCGCGTGGTGCAGGGGCCAGGCGAAAATGCCGGTATCATCGACGTGGGTGACGGGTGGGCCTGCGCGTTCAAAATCGAAAGCCACAATCATCCCAGCTACATCGAGCCTTACCAGGGCGCGGCAACGGGCGTTGGCGGAATTCTGCGCGACATCTTTACCATGGGCGCGCGGCCACTTGCGGTGATGGATTCACTGCGCTTTGGGCCGATATTGCCGGAGCCGGGCGTGGAGCAGGATCTGGTGCAGAAAAACCACTCCGTAGTTGAGGGCGTGGTGAGCGGCATTGCGGGCTACGGCAACTGCTTTGGCGTGCCGAACCTCGGCGGTGAGACGAAGTTCGAGTCCTGCTACAGCGGCAATCCGTTGGTGAATGCATTTGCACTCGGAATGGTCCGCAAAGACGAGATTTTCTACGCCAAGGCCACCGGCACCGGCAACCCGGTGATCTATGTTGGCGCAAAGACCGGCCGCGATGGAATCCACGGCGCGACGATGGCCAGCGAGGAATTCCACGCAGGCACCGAAGCGAAACGGCCGAACGTTCAGGTCGGCGATCCTTTCATGGAGAAGCTGCTCCTCGAGGCATGTCTCGAAGCAATGAAGACAGGCGCCATCGTCGGCATCCAGGACATGGGCGCCGCCGGCCTCACCTGCTCGACCTGCGAAATGGGTGCGCGGGGCGGCGTGGGACTCGATGTGGAACTGGACTTCGTTCCGCAACGCGAAACCGGCATGAGCGCCTACGAGATCATGCTCTCCGAGAGCCAGGAACGCATGTTGCTGGTCGCTGAAAAAGGACGTGAAGACGAAGTGCTCCGCGTTTTTGCCAAGTGGGGACTTGACGCGGTCATCGTGGGTACGGTGCAGCCGGAACCGCGGTTGCGCATCCGCCATCATGGCGTGCTGGTTGCGGATATTCCGAACCAGTCGTTGACCGATGATGCTCCGCTCTATCACCGGCCAGTTGGGAAATGGAAGGCACCGGTGCCGACCGATCCTCCAGATAAAGCGATCATCGCGTTGGAGCAGGATCGCGATTACCTCGCCGATCTCAAGGCACTCCTGGCAAGCGCCAACGTGTGCTCCAAGCGATGGGTGCACGAGCAGTATGACACCATGGTGCAGACTAACACCGTGCTTGGACCGGGCGGCGAGGCCGGCGTAATGCGCATCAAGGGAACCGCCAAGCCGGACGGACCTGAGGGGCCAATTGGAGAGATCGGGTTGGCTATGGCGCTGGACGGAAACGGGCGCTGGGCTTATCTCAATCCCAAGCTGGGCGCGATGCATGCTGTGGCCGAAGCTGCGCGCAAGGTTGCCATGTCTGGTGCAACTCCGGTGGCAGCGACGAATTGTTTGAACTTCGGCAATCCGGAGAAACCGGAAATCATGGCGCAGCTTTCTGCGGCCATCGACGGCATTGCAGAAGCCTGCACGGCGCTAGGAACGCCGATCACTGGCGGCAATGTTTCACTGTACAACGAAACGAAAGGCGAAGGAATTTATCCGACGCCGGTGCTGGGGATTGTGGGAATTCTTGAGGATGTGACTCGAGCCGTGCCGGCGGAATTCCAGCAAGCTGGTGACGCTATCCTGCTGTTGTGGCCGGTGCCGCGAGGCGAAGAACCGAACCCGCACCTTGAAGTCCCATTCACACCGGTGCCCATCAATCCATACATCCTTGCGGGGCTGGACCCGCATCCTCCGTTTCCCGTCGCCAGCCCTTTGACCACACCGGTTCCGGATGCTCCCGAAGACACAACGGACTCGCCTTCGAAGGAGCTTGCCACCTTCGGCAGCTCGGAATTCAGCAAGTCGGTTATCGGGGCGCTTTGGGGTACTCCTCCTGCGCTTGACCTCGAAGCAGAATCCGGTCTCCACAAGCTTCTGATTGAGCTCTCCTGGTGCAGGTTGATTCGTTCCGCTCGAGACATCAGTGACGGCGGCATTGCGGTTGCCATGGCCCAGGCCTCCTTCCCGCTGGGAATAGGCGCCAAGGTCGATCAGGAGCAATCGCTTTTGGTGCACCCGCTCTTCGGACTGTTTGCAGAACCAGCATCGACGGTTCTCGTAACAACGGCCTCAGAGAATATTCCGGAGATCGAGAAGCTCGCTGAGGAGTTCAACTTTATGTGCTCGCGCATCGGCACCACTGGCGGAACTCGCCTGGAGATCACGGTTGATGGCCAATCCTTCATCTCGGCGCCAATCGACGAGCTGCGTGAACCCTGGGCCAAATCTCTTGAAGCAGCACTCCACAATGAGGTAACGGCATGAGCCGGTTGCTGTTTCAGGGGGTTGAAGGCGAAGCGGATTTGAGTTTATTGGAGCGAGGCGAAAACTCCGCTCAGGGGCTAAAGCCCCACGCTTTATCTGCAGGATTTACGGCACGACTAAAGTCGTGCCCTGACGCAAAATGGGTCAAAGCACAAGTTCTTCCGCCATCTCTGAAGCCCCAGGCGCCTTTCACCGCGGCCTGTGGCACGGCTAAAGCCGTGCCCTTTCACGACGACAAGTTGCGTGAAGAGTGCGGCGTTGTTGCCATTCACGGGCATGCCGATGCGGCACGGATGGCGTATCTCGGCTTGTACGCACTGCAGCACCGCGGCCAGGAATCAGCAGGTATCGCCACCGCCGATGGGCAGCACCTCGCCAACATCAAGGGCATGGGCCTTGTGTCGGAGATCTTTACCGATGAAGTGCTGCAGAAGCTCCCGGGTCGGATGGCGATTGGCCATACGCGCTATTCGACTACCGGCGACTCCGCCCTTTTGAATGCCCAACCGATCCGCGTGGATTCGACCAAGGGACTCATTGCGATTGCGCATAACGGCAACCTCGTGAACCTCGGCAATGTGAAGGCGAGGCTCGAGCGCGATGGCGCATACTTCCAGACCACATCGGATTCCGAGATCATCGTGCAGCTCATTGCGCACTCCAAAGCCAGTACGCTCGTCGAT
Organism: Occallatibacter sp.; assembly: GCF_049582745.1. Lineage (GTDB taxonomy): Bacteria > Acidobacteriota > Terriglobia > Terriglobales > Acidobacteriaceae > Telmatobacter. Next base: position 46,295 of record NZ_JBAUUO010000067.1, on the reverse strand, counting down.
GCCATTGCCGATTCCCTGCGGCAGGTTGAAGGCGCCTTCTCGATTGTGATGATGACGCGAGACCGCATCTTCGCTGCGCGCGATCCTCGCGGATTCCGGCCGCTTTCAATCGGGCGAATCAAAAACCCAGACGGGCCTGAGACGATTGTCTTTGCTTCTGAAACCTGTGCCTTCGACCTGCTGCGCGCCGAATATGAGCGCGATGTGCTTCCCGGCGAACTGGTGATGGTGACCGAAGATGGCTTGACCAGCCGGCAATATGCGAGCGGAGTTCCGCAATCGAGCTGCATCTTCGAGCACGTCTACTTTGCGCGGCCCGACAGCCGCATCTTTGGCCGCTGGGTGCAGGAAAGCCGCGACCAGATGGGCCGCCAGCTTGCGCGCGAGTCGGGAGTGCCTGCGGACGTGGTGGTGCCGGTGCCGGACTCGGGCGTGACGGCGGCGTTAGGCTATGCGGAGCAAAGCGGCATTCCGTTTCGATTCGGTTTAATACGCAATCACTATGTGGGGCGCACGTTTATTGAACCCGAACAGCGCGTGCGCGACTTTGGTGTACGCTTGAAGCTCAATCCGGTGCATAACTTGCTTGAAGGCAAACGCGTGATCCTGATCGACGACTCGATCATTCGCGGAACCACGAGCCGCAAGATCGTACGCATGGTGCGCGGTGCGGGAGCAAAGGAAGTACACCTGCGCATCAGTTGTCCGCCGACGATTTCGCCTTGCTTCTACGGTGTCGACACGCCAAGCAAGAAGGAACTGATCGCGGCCAACAACAGCGTCGAAGAGATTCGGCGCTACATTGAGGCCGATTCGCTGGCTTATCTTTCGCTTGAAGGGTTGCTGAAGTGCTGCGATGGCAGCGAGCACAATGGCTACTGCACGGCGTGCTACACAGGCAACTACCCGACAGCGTGGGTTGACGTGGACGAGATTCTGCCGGCCACGGAGAGCATCCAGGTGTGAGCACCCGAGCCCTGGGATGCCCGACTGTGATGCTTTGAACAATGTGCAACCTTGCGGTTGCGCTTTTAGAAAAACAAATTCAGGTAAAGTCGTCAGCGCGCATGACTTAGGCGGAAGGGGGTCCCCTATGTCAAACATCGCGTTGTACTTAGGTCTCAAAGTCTTCATAAAATCTAACTTAGCGGCAGACTTTCGGGAGGATTGCACCATTTCGGGGCAGGTGGTCTCGCAATGTGGTGGCCTGGTTCAGTGGAATTCGGATCTGAGTGATTTTGCGCACCGCGGCGAGCGAGTCGTTCTGATGCGTGGACCTTTTAGACATTGATATAAGTGTAGAGAATTCGGAGAAATAACCTGCAAGGTTCGGAAGAATTATTTGCGGAAGGGAATGAGGCAGATAGGGCGGATACTGCCGAAGCGGGGTATTGACATGCGGGTTTCCTCGTTTCGGGAAACGCCGGCCCCGGTAAGGGGTTACTTTCCAATAGCCCACCATCCGGCCACTGTACCGTCCGAAGAATAATCTTGGTTCGAGCGTCGCTATAATTGTCGCGTCTATCTTTTCGATTCAGAGGATATAGGAGCGCGAGCCAAAGTTGTGCTATCTGCGCCGCTCCCAGTTGAGCAAATTGGTTATGTTTTCCATTCACTGAGAAAGGTGTGTGAGCCGAATGCGCATATTTACCCGTTCCAACCGATTGGCCTACATCGGCACCCTGTGCGCCGTCACCTGCCTACTTACTTTTGGTGCAACCTCCAATTGTCAAGAGCCCTCAAATGTCCCGATGGCTCAGAGGGTCGCGCCAGCGCCCATGGCCTTTGACAAGGTCATGTTCTATCCCGATACCACCGCCGATAATGGCGACGGTTTCCTGTGGTGGGGCATCCCCAACTGGTGGACGTTTTCTAACGTGTCGTCGTTGAACCTGATCGCCAACGCATACGGTCTTGGCATGCACCAGGCAATTGGCCTCCCAGAGTGGGGCGGGACCGACCGGTACCTTCTGGAGGCCACGATGGATCGAGAAAAGTTGGAGGCGTTCAAGACGCTTCCTATGGACGAGCAGTTGAGACAACAGCGGTTGATGATGCAAGCGGTTCTTGCCGACCGATATCAGCTCAAAGCGCACCTCGAAACCCGCGAAATGCCTGTCTACGAGCTGGTCGTCGCTCATGGAGGACCGAAGTTGAGGGAGAAGATCCTCGAATTCCGCTCAGGGGCATCTTTCTTTATGCCTCGAAATTGGACCATCAACGGCACAATGAACGACCTCGCCAGCAAGCTCGCCGGACCCACGGGCGGTGTCGTTATCGACAAAACGGGACTGGGGGCCAAGACATTCAATTACGATCTCAAATGGACTTCGGACAGCCAGAGCGGCTTGGCAGGCGGCGCTCCCTCGATTTCCACGGCTCTCGAAGAACAGCTCGGACTGAAATTGGTCCCCGGCACAGATCAGGTGGAGGTTCTCGTCATTGATCATATCGAGAAACCGACTCCGGAAACCTACCGCAGGGACCCTTCGAGATCATCGCTCTAAAAAACAGTCGCGGCATGGGTTCTCACGCGCATTTGGGATTGGATAGGCAATGCGAGATTGCTCGCTTTCGATCATTGGTCCCGCATAACCGCGGATGCGGAAGTTTCAACTCAGAGCTTGCATATTTCAGGGGCTGGCCCGGGCGTTTTTTGCGGCTTTGCGGCATGACTGAGAGTCATGCCCTGATACAAAACTAATCTTCTCGGATGGATTAGCGGCGGAATGAATGGAAGGCAACCGCGGATCCCTCCACTTCGGTCGGGATGACAAGCGGTTTGAGATTGTTGATGAAATACCGTTGATGCGGAAGGTTCGGTTGAAACTTCGCTCAGGGGCTGAAGCCCGAGACTCATTTGGTTGCATTTGCGGCCCGCGACCCATAAATGGGTTCCCCGAGCCGTGCCCTTGTTACAAAACCTGCGCTGACGGTGGTCCGAGTGAGTTTTTCACCAAGCTATAAAGTCGTGCCTTGTTACAAAACTTAGATTTTCAAAGATGATACGAAGCCTAACAGGGATGAGGAATGGCGGCTGTCGCTGCAGGGGGTTGGCGTTGTGATAGCATCCGCCTGATTATGGTTCTGACTGTCGATCGCGCAACTCCCGCTCTGAGGTTGCCATGACGCGTTCGCCGTGGCTGTTTGGGAGCGCGGTTTTTCTGGGCGCCCTTCTGCTCTTCCTGGTCGAGCCCATTTCTGCAAAGCAACTGGTCCCCGTGCTTGGCGGATCGGCCGCCGTCTGGATCACTTGCCTGGTTTTCTTTCAAACCGCGCTGCTGGTTGCGTATCTATGCGCCCACGGGATGAGCACGCGGCCGCGATGGGCTCTCTATTTTGCATCGCTCGTGGTTGCCTTCATTTCAGCCGTATGGTGGAGTGTGCGCGGAAGCATTGTGGTGGGCGATGCGGCTCATCCGATTTTCACAGTATTTGCCGTGCTAAGCACCACGATCGGACTTCCATTTCTGATGCTGGGCACGACGAGTCCGCTGATGCAGGTGTGGTGGGCTCGGCTGCATCAGTCCGCGATTCCGTATCGCCTGTTTGCCCTCTCGAACCTGGCATCGCTGCTCGCACTGGCCGTTTACCCCACAGTCGTCGAGCCACAACTGACGCTTCAGGCGCAGCGCGTGGCCTGGTGTTGCGGATTCGCAGTCTTCGCGTCGATCACGGGCGTGCTGGCCTGGAGAGCGCGCTCGGCTGCGCAAGTCACGCCTGCTCAGAATTTCGCCGCACTTGAAGAGGACGCGCCCGCGCCGACCGTGCAAAAGCTGATGTGGGTACTACTACCAATGGGTGCCGCCATGCAACTGAGCGCGGTGACCAGCTATATTACCGCGAACATCGCCGCCATTCCTTTGCTCTGGATTCTTCCACTTGCGGTATATCTGCTCAGCATCATCCTCGCATTCGAGTTTCCTCGCCTGCTGCCGCGCAGTCTTATTGCTCGCTTCCTCATCGTGATGCTTGCGGGTTTGGGATACGCACTTTCGAAGCAGGATGTGGACTGGCCCCTGCGCGTCAGTATTTCCTTCTTTCTGATCGAAGCATTCATCGCATGTCTTTTCTGTCACAGCGAGGCCTATCGGCTTCGTCCGCGCCGCGCGTCTGAGGCTACGCTGTTCTACCTTCTATTCGCCGCCGGCGGCGCAATGGGCGCCTTCGTCATTGGCATCGCCTTCCCGCTGCTTTTCCGCTTCAACATCGATCTCGTGATCACCTGCTGCTTCACAGCTTTTCTGGCCTTTCTGGTCACATTTGAGGATGGCTGGAATTCACGCCTGCTGTGGGCCGTCGCCACGGCTGCGATGGCGGTGCAGATTTTCTGGATTAACATCGTCAACCAGCGCAACACCACCGTCGCGGTTCGAAACTTCTATGGAGCGCTGCGGGTGAAGCAGACCTTCGGCTTCCCCGGAGCCATACTGCGCACGCTGACCAACGGCAACGTGGAACACGGAACCCAGATCTTCGGCACCGATGAACAGCGCCACATGCCCACCAGCTATTACGCCGAAGATTCCGGTGTGGGCCTGGCCATTCGCATGTGTTGCGGCACGCTCCCGCGCAACATCGGGGTTATCGGGCTCGGCGCTGGAACGATCGCCGCTTATGGGCGTCCGGGCGATCGCATTCAGTTCTATGAAATCAACCCGGCCGTCGAGCCGATAGCTCGTAACGTCTTCACGTACATCCGGGACTCGGGCGCGCAAGTCTCCGTCATTGCGGGAGATGCGCGAACGTCTCTCGCCGCGGAACCGGCACAGGATTTCAATGTCCTGGTGGTGGACGCGTTTTCAGGGGATGCGATACCGCTGCACCTGCTCACCACCCATGCACTTGCGCTCTACCGGCGGCACCTGGCTCCCGGAGGAGTCATCGCCTTCCATATCTCCAACCGCCACGTCGATCTGGAGCCGCCGATCTGGGTGCTGGCGAACCGGGCCGGCATGCAATCGAGAATCGTGACCAGCTATGCCAACGACGCGCGGGGCGAGTTCACCGCGACATGGATGCTGGTTTCGGACAATTCCGCTTTTTTTGCCGAGCCGGAGGTCGTCGCGCACTCCTTACCGGCGGCGCCGAACTTCTCGCTGCGGCCGTGGAGCGATGATTTTTCCAGCCTTTTGCCCGTTCTTCGCTGGTAGGTGGCGGTGGTAGGTGGCCCCTGTCACATGACGTTCACAGTTGCCGTGTGATAGCATCCCCTTTCTTAAAGCTAGACGCCTGGCGGCACTCTTCTGCACCTGACCGCCTGGCGCCTGCCGGGGACTCTCCGCATGGACGAGGAAGACGGCAGACGGGGCCCTCGAGCCCGCCAACCCGGACGCGCTGACGTCCTCACGGACGCCTCGATGATGTCCCTGTGCTCCTCTCTTTGCCCGGCCTTCGCACCGGTTCCAGACACCCGCACACCTATCCGTATCAAGGAGAATTGGTTATGAAAACGTATCAGGGAAGTGAGATCCGCAACGTAGCTGTAGTCGGGCATGCTCAGAGCGGCAAAACGTCTTTGATCGCCGCACTGCTGCATGCCGCAAAGATGACTCCGACGCAGGGCAGAGTGAGCGAAGGCTCGGCGGTGACCGCGTATGACGAAGAAGAAATCGCCCGCGGCACAACCATGTCCAATGCTGTAGCCTTCGCCGAGTGGCAGGGTGTCAAGATCAACTTCGTCGACACGCCGGGATTCCATATGTTCTCGCACGAGGCGCGCGCCGCACTGCTGCCGGTAGAGGCAACCTGTGTCGTGGTGAATGCCCAACATGGCATTGAGCCGGTGACGGAACGGGTGTGGAAATACGCGGAAGAGGCGAATGTGCCGCGCTTTGTGGTGATCAACCAGATGGATCATCCAAAAGCCGGCGGAGGCGGAGGATTGAGCGCGCTGATTGACGATCTGCATGAACGATGGGGACGCAATTGCCTGCCGATCCAGTTGCCGATTTCGGATGCGCAGGGATTTCACGGTGTGGTCGACCTGGTGACGATGGAGGCATTCCACTACACGCCGAATGGCGACGGACGCGGCAAGATCACGGGTGAGATTCCTGCGAGCATCGCGCAGCAGGCCAAGGAGGCCCACGAGGCACTGGTCGAACTGGTCGCCGAAGGCAAGGACGAGTTGATGGAGGAGTACTTCGCCGAGGGAACGATTCCCGAGCAGCACCTGATCAGCGCGCTGCACGAGGCGATCCGCGAAGACCGCATCTTTCCTGTGCTGTTTGCGAGCGGCGGGACCAACGTGGCCACCGACCATCTGCTGGACTTCATCAAGGTGTATGCGCCGTCGCCGACGGAGCGCACACCGATTCCGGTGAAGACGGCGGCGATGCAAGCTGTGGCAACGAACGGCGGCGGCGCCGAAGGCGGGGCGAGCGTCTCGTTCCGCAAGGTGCAGGACAGCGAGCCCACAGCGCTGGTGGTGTTCAAGACGATGAGCGATCCTTTTGCTGGACGCATCACGTTCTTCAAGGTGGTCAGCGGCGTGTTGAAGAGCGATGCGACGCTGGAGAACTACACGAGGCGCGGGCAGGAACGCTTCGCGCACCTGAGCGTGATGCAAGGCCGGAAGGCCGTCGAGGTACCAGAGCTGCATGCGGGAGACATTGGCGCTGTTGCCAAGCTGCGCGAAACGTTGACCGGCGACACGCTGGGAGCGAAAGGCGGAGATATTCAAGTTGAGCTGGCACCTCTGCCTGAGGCAGCGATGACGTATGCCATCGAGCCCAAGAGCCGCGCCGATGAGGACAAGCTCGCGCCGGCGATTCACAAGCTGATGGAAGAGGATCTGCTCATCCGCTTCTTCCGCGATCCGCAGACCAACGAGTTCCTGATCGCCGGCGCAGGGCAGCCGCACATCGAGTCGATTGTTTCGCGCCTGAAGAAGCGCTATCACGCCGAGGTGACGTTGAAGGCGCCCAAGGTGCCCTATCGCGAATCGATCAGAGGAAAGGCGGAAGGACATGGGCGCCACAAGAAGCAGAGCGGCGGCCATGGGCAATTTGGCGACTGCAAGATTCGTATGGAACCGATGCCGCGCGGCGGCGGATTTGAATTTGCCAATGAGATCTTCGGCGGCTCGATTCCACGCCAGTTTGTGCCGGCGGTGGAGAAGGGCATTGTGGAGTCGGCCGCGCGCGGGTACCTGGCGGGTTATCCCGTCGTCGATTTCAAGGCGACTGTTTACGACGGGAGCTACCACGACGTCGACTCGAACGAAATGTCGTTCAAGGTGGCGGGGCGGCTGGCTTTCCGCAAGTGCATGGAGCAGGCCAAGCCATGTCTGCTTGAGCCGATCATGAAGGTCGAGATCGAGGCTCCGGACGAGTTCGCCGGAACGTTGATGGGCGACCTGAACAGCCGTCGCGGACGCGTGCAGGGCATGGAGTCGAAGGGACGCACGACGGTGATCAACGCCGAAGTGCCGATGGCCGAAATGCTGACCTACGGCACGCTGCTGACTTCGATGACGCAGGGCAAGGGCAGCTACCGGATGGAGATGCACCACTACGACATCGTTCCGCAACTGGTGGCCGAGAAGATTCTGGCGAATGCCAAGCGGCCGGTGGATGAGGAAGAGGAGTAGCCGGTCAGTGGACAGTTGTCTGTTGATCGAGGCCCGCGGCTTTCTTCGAGAGGATTCGCAGGCGGCTGCGGGCTGCGGTGCCTGAGGCACGGAGGAGGACTGCTGACCTGCTTTCCTGCGGGACTGAGCGTTTTATTGGCCCGAACCCAACTCAAAGAGGAAAGCTGCGCTGCAGAGCAGGCCACGGGCAAGAAATTTCACGAGGCCATATTACGCGCAGTTCCATGGAACGTAAGTGGGTATGCCTTGGCCCGGAACGCGACGTCGCCTCGCGGCGGACGCGGCTCGTTCTTTTTAAATGCGAGTGTCAACGCAAACTCAGTTCTTCGCGGGCGCGGAGACCTCGGCCGTGATTCCCGGATCCTCGTTCTTTAATTCGTACGTGCTGTAAATAGTGAGGCTGTTCGGCGGCAGAGAATCGGACCAGCCAGTGCCCGGCGCAGGTGAAAACCGCGGTTCTGGGTCGACCCTCACATCTGCCCGGTCGTATTGCGGCTTGCCGTATCGGTAGCGAAAGAATGTTCCCAGCGGCGGCGCTGCTGCCCACGAGAGCTTCAGCGCGAATTCAACGGGCGCGTCGTTCACGACGGCGAGAGTGACATTGCCGTTCGGACTTCGAAAAGCGGCACAAAAAACACGCTGCCATTCTTTCATGCGTCCGTCACTCACATCCGTGGCCAGAACATCGGAGTATTTGGCGGTGAAGCGACTCAGAAGACCGATCCCAAAAAATAGGTTCGCATGCGGCGTGAAATCCGAGAGCAGCCTGCTGTGCAAAGTATCCCAGGTATCCACATATTGCCACTGGCCGTCGAGATCGCCACGGTTGAGGAAGCTCCAGCGATTGAAGCCATCCACACCGGCATTCGCGTTACGAATTACAAACTCGCTGGCGGCCAGAACAGGCGCCGGCTTATCAGGGCGTGGTTGAACGGGAGCCGCTGTTGATTGGATGGCGCCGAACTCGGAGAAAAAGACAGCCTTGCCTTCGTCGTGCGCCGGTTTCGTCCAAGAAGAAATGGCACGCACCTGATTTTCGATGTATCCGTTGCTGTCTGGATCGAACTTTATGCTGTAGTCGTGGAAGTCGTACGCACCAAGCAGGAGCATATCCTCTGGTTTGATGGCCGCACGGAGGACCTCCATGCCTGAATCGGGCCCTGAAAGCGGCAGGTTGAGGCCGCGCTGAGCGAGGGCCTTGCGCACGGCGGCCAGACCGGCACCGATGGTGAGGGGTGCACCGGAAGGACCTTGCCACCACGACCAATTGGATCCCGGCTCATTGGTAATGCTGAGCCACTTGATGCAGGTGTAGCCGCGTTTCCTGATCAGGTAGTCCATTAAAGTGGCGAGGCCATTGGCGAATGCATCGAGATCGCGCGGGGCGCTGTGAACGCGCGCGATCGGATCGTTGCGCGACCCGGGGTAGGCCAGCCATGCGGTGTCGATCCACATCTGCTGGAAGAAAACATCTGTGTTGTGCTTCTGGTTCCAATCCAAGATGCGATAGAGGATGCGCATCTCGGGACTGTCAAACGTGAAGTGATCGCGATCGGGCTCGTAGATGCGCTGCTCGATCTCGACGCGGTTCCAGTCGAGTCCGAGCCAACTGGCGTGGCGGTAAATTTGCTGCCAGGCGCGCTCATCTTCAGCGGCGGGATAAGCGCCCCAGCCGCTGCCGCCGTGGCCGATAGGGATGGGTTGCTCGATTGCGTGCCATGAAGCGCCGATGCCGCCGCGCATGGTGTTGACGACCTTGCTTGTGTCTATGCTGATTTCGACCGGAGATGGGGGCTTCGGCTGAGTGCCTTCTGCTATGCGCAAAGGAAACAGTGCCGCCGCCACAATCAACGAAATGCATAGACGTGGAGCGCGACTGATTCGTGTTGTTGGACTTTGCCTCATCCGTACGCAAGCATCAATAATTCGCCCTCTGCAATTACAACGTAACATTACCTCGTTTGTGCCCAGGATCGTAAATCGAGCGACGAGAAACAACTGCGCGGAGGGGTATTGGAGCATCGGGATGACCGGCACGTTCCGGAGGTTCCGATCCTTCCTGCGACATTTGCGAGACGGGCGCGCGCGGATTTTGCTGGAAATTGGAATTGGAATCGGGTTATAGTTTTAGGACCCGCCGGGATCTCCGGCTTATGGAGGAAACAGTGTTTCAGCCTACCGTCGTACGAGTTTCGCGCTGAACATTGCCTCGGGATTTTCCCTGTACTGCCGCCTTCTGGCGGCGCCCCCGAGGTTGAATTCAGCCCCCGGGGTGATTCTGCAAATCACAATCTGATCGCAGCGTGACCCCTTCGCGTGATCGCGTCCTCGCGTCCGTCCTCCGGCGGACACGTGTTAACCGCGATCGCGCCCATTCCCGCCCAAACTGAGTTTGGACGGGGCACCCAAGGTGGAGATATTGCAATGTCTGTTCTTGAATGGTTGATGCCGCCGCCCTCGACGGAGGGTGATCGCGGATTCTGGTCTTCGGTACGCGAGGCGCTGAAAGGCTCGCACCAGGACTACACAACCGGAAATCTGAATCGCGCCATTTTGCTCCTGGCCATTCCGATGGTGCTGGAGATGGTGCTGGAGTCGCTGTTTGCCGTGACCGATGTGTTCTGGGTGGGGCGGCTGGGCGCGAATGCGGTGGCGACGGTGGGCATAACGGAGTCGATGCTGGCGCTGGTGTTTGCGATCGGGCTGGGCGTGTCGATGTCGACGACGGCGATGGTGGCGCGGCGCATTGGCGAGAAGGATCCCGAAGATGCGGCGATTGCGGGCGTGCAGGCCGTGGTGGTTGGTCTGACGATCTCGCTGGTGCTGGGGATTCCGGCAGGGATTTATGCGCCGGAGTTGCTGCGCGCGATGGGCGCGTCGCCGGAGATTGTGGCGAGCGGATCGGGGTATGCGCGGATTGCGCTGGGTGGCTGCGGCGCGATCATCATGCTCTTTCTGAACAACGCGATCTTCCGCGGTGCGGGCGATGCGGCGATTGCGATGCGCCTCTTGTGGGTGTCGAACATCATCAACCTCGTGCTCGATCCTTGCCTGATTTTCGGGCTTGGCCCGTTTCCGCGGATGGGTGTGACAGGCGCGGCGCTGGCGACGTTCACCGGGCGGTCGATCGGGGTGTTGTACCAGTTTTACCGGTTGCTGAAAGGCACGGAACGGATTCACATCCTGGTGCGGCATCTGCGGATCAACGTGCGCGTGATGGGGAAGTTGCTGCGCGTTTCGGTGACCGGCATTCTGCAGTTTGCGATTGCGAATGCGAGCTGGATTGTGCTGGTGCGGATCATTGCGATCTTTGGCGCGGCGGCTGTGGCGGGGTACACAATTGCGATTCGCATCGTGGTGTTCTTCATTTTGCCATCGTGGGGGTTGAGCAATGCAGCGGCAACACTGGTGGGCCAGAACCTGGGCGCGAAGAGAGCGGATCGCGCTGCGCAATCGGTGTGGCAGACGGGCTTCTACAACATGGTGTTCCTGGGCGTGATCGGTGTTTTCTTTTTTGTATTTGCGACGCCGGTGGTGAAGCTGTTTGTGAGCGATCCGGCGGTGGTGCCGATTGCGGCCATCGCGCTACGGACGTTCAGCTGCGGGAATATCGGGTATGCCTACGGCATGGTGATGCTGCAGGCGTTCAACGGGGCGGGCGATACGCTGACGCCGACCATTGTGAACTTTTTCGGCTTCTGGGTGCTGGAGTTGCCGCTGGCATGGTGGCTTGCCGTGACGATGCACTGGCGAGCGGAAGGCGCGTTTCTGTCGATCGTGATTGCGGAGTGCAGTATTGCGGCGGCGGGGATGGTGCTGTTTCGGCGCGGGAGGTGGGCGCGGCAGCAGATATAGGCCGGAGTATGGGGCGAAAGCGGTTCATTCGCCCCAGCCTGGCCGGTATTTCGGGCATGATCGGGAATCCTTCTGCCCGCCGGGTCATCTGAGAAAATGATGGATGTGAAAGAGTTTGGAAAAAACGGCCGGCATTTTGCGGCGGGGCTGGGGTGTGTTGCGGCCCTGGGGCTGGCTGCGGTGGCTTGCGCGCAGGCTCCGAATCCCAGTTCGAAGGCGAATCCGTTTTACGGCAGCGTGACGGCGCACGTGGTGACGGACGAGCCGCTGAAGTTGTCGCTGGATGAGGCCATCCGGCGGGGGTTTGAAACCAACCTTGGATTAAAGGAAGCCGAGAGCGGCGAGAAGCTTTTCCAGGGCGAAAAGAATATTGCGCTGCAGGAATTTTTACCAACGATCAACCTGACGGGGGGCACCGGCGTTTTTCAGCACAACCTTGCGGCGCAGGGGTTTGGGCCGGGAGTGCTGAAGCAGTTCGGAAGTAACTTTCCGGGTGGGTTTCCGCCTGGGCTTTCGCTGATCACGAAGGACGATTTGACGCAGGGTCAGCTGAGTTTTAAGCAGACGTTGTTTTCGGGTGTGGTGATTGCCGGCTGGAAAGCGGCTGGAGCCGCACAGAGATCGGCTTACTTCAGCAAGATGACGGCGCGCGGCGAAGTGGTGCAGCAGGTGGCGACGGCGTACCTGCACGCGATTGCGGATGCGAGCCAAGTGGACAATGCCACGGCGCTCGAGAGATCCGACGAGGTCGCTCTACAGCACGCGCACGATGCGCACGTTGCGGGCACGGCGGCCAACCTGGATGAGTTGCGGGCGCGGGTGCAGTTGCAATCGCAGCAGCAGGCGTTGATTGCAGCCGAGAACGCCGAAGAGAAGGATCTGATCCTGCTGAAGCGGGAGATCGGAATCGATCCGGGACAGAAGATCGTGTTGACCGACCCCGCGCCGTATAGCGATTTGGCAGAGCAGACGCCCGCGGAAGTGCGTGCCGTCGCGTACAAGAATCGGCAGGATTATCAGAATCTGCAGAATCAGGTGATTGAGTTACGCGCGCTGCATTCGGCTTACAGGGCGCAGCGGCTGCCGAGCTTGAGCTTCAGCGGCTACTACGGCGTCGACAAGGTGAATGGGAGTACGAGTCACGGCGTATTTGCCGCGGTGGGAACGCTGAATGTGCCTATTTTTCGGGAAGCGAGTATTCGCGGTGATTCCGACGCGTCCGCAGCTCAGCTGGCGGCGGTGAATGCGCAGCTTGACGACGTGCGCAGCAAGATAGACCAGCAGGTGCGGTCGGCGCTGCTGGACGTGGATGCTGCGAAGAAGCTGGTGGATGTGGCGAAGTCGAATGTCGACCTGGCAACGCAGGCGCTTAGCGATGAGACTGACCGCGTGAACGCCGGCGTCGATAATAATCTGCCGCTTGTGACGGCGCAGGCATCGCTGGCATCGGCACAGAGCAATTACGTGCAGAGTCTGTATCGGTACAACCTGTCGAAGCTGGCGCTGGCGCGGGCGGCAGGGGTGATCGAGTTGCAGTATCGGGCTTATTTGGGGAAATGATGTCGGTCTGCTGTTTGCAGTGAAAACCAGAAAGGCAAAAGCAGATTCTTCGCTCACCACCCCCAAACTGAAATACGTTTGGGGCCCCGTTCACTCAGAATGACACCGCGAAATGTTTGAGAAGTGCTGCTAAAGGGGAGAGCGAGAACAAAAGCAGATTCTTCGCTCACCACCCCCAAACTGAAATGCGTTTGGGGCCCCGTTCACTCAGAATGACACCGCGAAATGTTTGAGAAGTGCTGCTAAGGGGGAGAGCGAGAACAAAAGCAGATTCTTCGTTCACCACCCCCAAACTGAAATGCGTTTGGGGCCCCGTTCTCTCAGAATGACACCTGAACTGAGGGGAAGAATTCCGGACTCGGGACGTTAGCTTGCCCCTGTGAGTTTGCCGGTGAGGGTGAGGTCGATGTCGACTTCTTTGGCTACTTTGAGGATGAAGACGCTTGGATCTTTCAGACCCCACTTCACATAGGGGACAACGAAGTGTGTTTTGGCGGTGAGATTTCCGGCGTCGATGTGGATCTGCATGGGCACGGTGAGGTCGTGGGGTGTGCCATGCAGGGTGAACGTGCCGGAGACCTGGATGGTGGAGTCGCCGGTGGGCGCAATGGCTCCGTCGTATTTCTGCGGAACGAATGTGATCTCGGAGTAGTGCTCGACGTCGAGAACATCCTTGTTCATCTTTTTGTCGCGGCTGGCGTCGCCGCTGTTTCCGCTGCCGGCAGCGACAACAACGGAGCCGGAGATGGTGTGCGCGGTGCGATCGAAGTCGATGGATCCGCTCTGCACGTGAAAGGTACCGGTGACATGGTGGCCGTTGCCGCCGAGGGACCATGCGACCTGGCAGGCGTTGGGATCGACGGTGAAGGTCTGGTGCTGTGCGAAGGCGCTGGCGGCAAAAAGCAGCGAGCCAGCGATAAAGGCGGAGCGGCCTGAAGCGGAGCGGACGGGGTCTTTCAATGTTCATCTCCTGAAGTGAGGTGCGGCGATTGCTCTTGTGACGGCCGCGCGGTGCTTTGCGCGAGCCAGAGGCTGAGTGAAGCAATATCTTTATAGCGCAGATACTCGTGGCCTGCCATATCCGAGTTGGGAATTCCAAACTTGATGATTTGGGCGAAGTGATCGATCTGGGCGGGCTGCGGTTTCGAAGCGGATGTGAGTCGTGCCGGGCCGGCGGCGAGAACGGCCGGGGACTCGATGAACTCTGATTGCCACTTGATGCGGGTGCGGCCGTTCGCATTGTGGCAGGTGGCGCAATAACGATTGTAGAGTTGGGGACCTTCCGCAGGGCTGGCGGAGGCAAGGACCTCGGCGGGGAGGCGCCATTGCTGTGCGTCGGCAATGTGCTGTCCCGTATCCGGCAAGTGCAGGCTTGCGAGATATGCAACCAGATCGTTGCCTCTCTGGTCCCGGAAAAGGAATGCATAGGACGGCATGATCGAGGCCCCGCTAACTTCGCGGGGATTGTAGAGGTGCATCTTGAGCCAGAGGGCAGAGCGGCGTGCGCCAACCTGCGACAGGTCGGGGCCCTGGCGGCGGTTTCCGATCAGCGGCGGTTTTTGGTGGTGCAGTTCGTCGAGGTTTTCAATGGGTCCCCACATGAGGACGTCGGCGGTGCCGGGGCGGACGTATTGGGAGTGGCAATGGATGCAGCCCTCGGAGATGTAGACGAGGCGGCCGCGTTCGACGGCTGAAGGTGAGGCAGCAACGGGAGCGGCGGGCTGAAATCGGTACACGACGAGCGCGATGAGGAGTACGACGCTGGTGAGGGCGAGTTCGCGCGGGCGGTAGCGAAAGATCCTGAACAGAACAGGTGCGAGGACGACCGCCGTGGCGGCGAAGACAAAGGCGGGCGGAACATGGCCGAGATTCTGGCCCATGCCGATGCCGAGGGCAGAGCCAATCCAGCCGGCAATCGCGTAGATCCAGCCGGCGTGGCGGCCGCGTTGCGCGATCGTAGCAGCGGGAGAAAGAAGCGCTGGATACGCAACCAGAGCAACGGAGTAGAACGAGACGCCGGCGGGATAGAAGACCGATGCGGTGAGAGCGCGTGCGGGATCGAGCAGGAGCAGGCAGGCGAAGGCGAGCGCTCCGACGGCTAAAGCGAGAACAATGGGGAGGCCTCGACGACGAAGCAGGAATGCGCCGAGAAGTGCAGCGGCGAGGTGAATGAGCCCGTTGGCCCAGAGATGCGCCGTGCCTTGCCAGGTGCCGGCTCTGAGAACGGTGGCGTTCTGGATGATGAAGAAGGCGGCGGAGTCGAGCCAGATGAGCGCGGCGAACGATGCGACGACGAGCGGAAATGGAATCACAATTGAGGGCGAAGGCAGCGCCGGCTGAGATTTCGATGGGGATTCGAGAGTGAAGCTCGCGAAGATAACGCCGATGAGGCAGAGCCAGCCAGCGGTTGCCGATTGCATCTGCGGAGTTGCGGTGAAGAGCGATGGGATATTGCAAAGGAAGTAGCCGATGCCGGTGCCGAGGCCGACGTTGAGGAGCGCGTTGCGATCGCCGATCCACTGGCGTAGATGGGTGACGAGGGTGACGGTGAGGAGACCGAGACCCGCGCCGATGAGGATGGAGACCGCGATGGCCGAGGCGAGGGTAAGCGGCGCGATGGTAAAGAACGCCGCAATGGCAGCGGCGCCGAATGCGCATTGAAGGCGGCGCACGGGGGACGGGAATTGCCTGAGGCGTGGAGCCAACAGGCTGAGGACGATGCCGCCGATGGCCATGGCAGCCATGACGGACTTGAGGTGTGCGCCGGTAATGCCGAGTGCGTCGAGGCGGTGAATGAAAGCGAACTGCGCGAAGATCAGGAAATAGACATAGGTGACGGCGATAAGGCCGACGCCCTGGAATCCCAATGTGCGCAGCTTAGTAAGTGACATGGGACAACCAACCTCTACGCAGACCGCGCGCCTGAATGCAGACGCAGATGCCGTCAAATATCGCAATCGTAATCCAACCGAGCGCGAGCGTACCGTTTAGCACCGCCGCCACGACAAAAATCGCGACCGAACTGCGGATGATCGCGGTGAGGAGCCAAACGGCTTCAAGGCGCGGCACGCCGCCGGTGCGGTGGATCAGCATGGCGCCATAGAGATATGACAGGCCGACGGCGAGAACAAATGCTCCTATGAAAGAAAGAAAGGGAGCGGCATCGCGAGGAACGGACAGTCCCATCATACGAACGGTAAAGACAGGGGCGGCGATGAGCAGGGCGCCCGTCGAAGCATCGGAAACTCCCGTGATGAGCTGGTATGCGAGGAGGTAGAGGTCTTTCATACTGTCACCTCATTGGAACGTTCAGATGGAACAAAAGCGCGGATGCGCGTGAGCGCGGATGCGGCGGCGAACCACTCCGCGGAAGAGACGAGCATCAGGATGCCTGTGACGAGTCGAAGAACATACAGGACGTTACGCG
Organism: Occallatibacter sp.; assembly: GCF_049582745.1. GTDB lineage: Bacteria > Acidobacteriota > Terriglobia > Terriglobales > Acidobacteriaceae > Telmatobacter. The sequence goes on along the minus strand of NZ_JBAUUO010000067.1, from coordinate 29,859 downwards.
TTGGACCGGGAACGATGGTGAACGCGGGATCGCTGCCTTCGATCGAGCCGGCGATGAGCATCAGGACGACGTAGGCCAGCACGCTCCAATTCCACATGTGGAAGGACCAGCGGCGGGTGAGGATCCAGCCATCGTCGCCGAGGAGTTGCACCATCACGACGGCGAGCAGCGCGGTAAGAAAGCCGGCGACGGCAACGAGCGAATGGCCGACGAGGCCATCAGTGAACTTGAAACGGTCGAGCACGCCGGGGAGGAACATAATCCAACCGGAGACGACGAGGAATCCCCACCACCAGAGAAGAGCCGTGCGCCATGGGCGCGTATTGTCGTGCCACTGAAAGGTTGCATAATATGCAGGCACGAGGGGAAGCCAGATGAGAAGGCTGCCAAGGCTCAGGTACTGCGACGGCAGATGATGGCTGATGTCGCCCCGGTTCATCGACAGACACAACAGGGACTCGGCTGCGAAGACAATGACCGATATGGCGAGCGGCCGGTTGCGACCGGGCTTGCGGCGCGCGACGCCGAAGGGAACGATGAGCAGAATGGCGACGACGCCCAGAGATGATTTGAGTTGGCTTTCGCCGGTGGGTCCGCCGGTGGAAGGATTGATGGCGGGATAAAGGCCGGGACTCGAAGCGATGTAGATGGCGAATGGGACCGCGAGAAGAATGGCGAGGCCGATGATTTTCACGGCGTTTGCGGCCCACGGCTTGTTGCGGGCGGAATTCCATGCAAGAAGCATGGAGCAGGCGAGCAGAAGCCAGAGAGCGAGCATAGCGGCGGAGAACGCGAAGCGCGCGAATCCGGACCAGTCGAGGAAGAGCTTGCCGCTGGAGTGACCGGCGAGCCAGGTGAGCGATCCGATGAAGAGGGCCGTGGACCATGTCCAGAGCACGGGGCGGCACCACGGTGCGAGCGGACTGCGATCTGCGCCGTAGATGCGGAAAAGCCAGCCAAGCATGGGCAGGCTGCACCATCCGTAAAGAAGGATGTTGACGTGGACCATCATCCAGCGGCCGTAGGTCCATTCGCCAAGAAATGCATTAAGTGAAGGCACAAGCAAAAGCAGGGCGAGCATGACGCCGATGGTGTTGCCGATGACGAGCCAGAGAAACGCGTGCCAGGCAGCAGTGGCAATGGGAGCGGCGGAGATGATTTCGCGGTGCGACGGGTGAAGGTGCTCGGCGCTGGAATGCAGCGCTAGGTTATGGCCGTGAGGCGACGTGCTTGTGTATGGCGGATCGAGAACGCTAGACGGTGCGAGGTTCATAGATCCTCCCGTCGTGCATTTCGACAAAGCGGTCGCAGCGGTAGGCCAAACCGCGATCGTGCGTGGCCATCAGCAGCGTTACGCCGTCGTTGGCAGCAACATCGAGCAGGAGCTGAAAGACGGTCGCGCTGGTGTGTTCGTCGAGGGAGCCTGTGGGTTCATCAGCGAGCAGGATTTTGGGTTGGTTCATCAACGCACGACAGATAGCGGTGCGCTGGCGTTCGCCGCCGGAAAGCTTTTGGATTTTTTGATGGAGGCGATGGGTGAGGCCGGTGCGCTCGGCGAGTTGATGCAGGCGCTGATTCGCGAGGATGCGGTTGGTGCCTGCTGCGACCGTCGGAATCAGGCAGTTTTCTGCGAGCGTAAGGTCGGGGATGAGGTTGTGAAGCTGGAAGACGAAGCCGATTTCATGCCGGAGCAGTTTGAGCAGATTGCGATGACGATTGACTTCGATACCGTTGACGACGATGCGGCCGCTGTCGGGTTCGTCGAGCCCGCCGAAGAGGTGGAGGAGAGTGCTTTTGCCGCAGCCGGAGGGGCCGCAGAGCGCGATGGTTTCGCCCTGGGCGGCTTCAAAGTCAACACCACGAAGGACGGTGATGGCGCCGTCGTCGAAGCTCTTCCACACTTGTTCGGCGCGGAGAACAACACAATCAGTGGGACTCGGGCGTGTGGCGAGGCTGCTCATTCGAAGCGAAGCGCCTCCACCGCACGGATGCGCATGGCGTAGGCTGCAGGATAGAGCGCGCCGGCGATGCCGGTAAGCAGCGCCAGCGCAATCACGATGAGCATGAGCAGCGGCTTTATCGATGCGTCGACGTAGCCGTCAAGCGCGGGGACGTGCTTAAGCGTGAAGAGCGCAACGATGCCGATGACGAGCCCCACGAATGCGCCGAAGGCTGCGACGCAGGAGGATTCGCCGAAGATCATGGCGGCGATCTGGGTGTTGCTGAAGCCGTTGACGCGGAGGATGGCGATCTCGCGGATGCGGGTGAAGACCGACATGATCATGGTGTTGGTGATGCCGAGTCCGCCGAGGATGAGGCCGCATCCGCCGACGGCCCAGGCGGTGGCTTTGAGGATTTTGAACTGGGAGTAGGAGTGCTGAAATTCAGTGTCCTCAAGCGCGATGAGGTTGGGGTATTTTTGCTTGATTTGCGCTTTGAAGGCAGCAGCATCGTCTTTGTTGCGGAGTTTGACGGTGACGACGGAGGAGCCTTCCTTGTGGAAGAAGCTTTGGGCGGCGGCGAGCGGCATGAAGACTCCGCCGTCTTCAAAGCCATTGGCGGCTCTGAGAATGCCAATGACGTGGAACGTGCCGTGGCCAATGGGGACGCGGCTGGCGACAGTGGCGTTGAGGAAGTCTGCCGCGCGGGAGCCGAGGACGACATCGTCGTTGCTCTTTCCGAAGTCGACGCGATCGCCGGCTAGCCACGTGGCTTTGCGGATGCGAGCATCGCTGGGGGTGACGCCGAAACAGGTGATGATGGGGTGGTCGGCGCTGGAGACGATGCCGAAGAGAACGGGGTCGGCGTGCGCGACTGTGGGCCAGGTGGAGACTTCGCCGGCGAGGGATGCGGGAACATTACTGAAGAAGAGATCGGAGACATTGCGCTCGAAGACGATGATTTCGCTATCGCTCGAGAGGATGCTCGAGAACATGCCGATGGCACCTTGAAGAATGGTGACGACGGTAAGCATGGCAGCCACACTGAAGGCGATGCCGGCGATGCTGATGAAGGAGCGAATGCGATGGCGGCGGAGATTGGTGAGGATGAGCTTGAGAAAGATCATGACGGCTCTCTCGTGAACGCCTCCTCGGCCATTTCGCAGGCGACGTCGGTCACCTGGCGAAGTTCGGCTTCGAGATCGCTGCGGAGTTTAGAGAGGAACGAGAGGGCGGGACGACGGACAAGCAGACGACGGAGGGTGAGATCGCCGATGTGCAGGAGGCGTTCGAGGCGTTCGACGGCGGCGCAGATGCCGATGGCGCTGGCAATGTTGGGGCGGTCGAGGAGATCGTCGCGCGCGGAGGTTTTGCCGGTTTCAGTGGCGCTTTGCAGCACGTCTTTGAGATCGTCGATCGCCTGGTAGGCGAGTCCCCAGCAGACGGCCACGCGTTCGAGGAGCTGGATCTCGCGGGCGGGAGCGCCGCCCAGCATTGCGGGAACGACAAGAGTGAGGCGAATGAGCGAGACGGTCTTGCCGAGGGCGATGCGCTCAGTGGTTTCGCGGGTGTGAGGGAGCGTGGAGTAGCGGAGGTCGAGACTCTGGCCGTTGAGCAGGCCATCAACACCGAGGCGCTTCTCAATGTAAGTCATGACGTGCGGCTGCACGTTCCGCGGGCAGACGGCAATGGCGCGCCAGATAAGCGCGTAGGCGCGATTGATGAGGGCAAGCGCTGTAAGAATGGCAGTGGATTCGTCGAATTCGATGTGTACGCAGGGGACGCCACGGCGCTGGAGTGCGTTGTCCATGCAGGGCAGGTCGTCGAAGATCAGCGAGGCAGTGTGGAAGTACTCGAGTGCGATGGCGACGTTGTGGGCGGATTCAAGGTCGAGATCGTAGGCTGCGGACAGTCGCAGGACCATGCGGGGGCGAACCATGCTGCCGGACGCTGAGAGGACGTGGCGCAGGGCTTCTTCAAAGCCGGGATCGAGAAGCGAAGGGAGCGGCAAGGAGGTGCGAAACGACTCTTTCAATAAGGCCGAGTTTTTCTCGTCGAACTGTGGCTTTGCCGGCACTCTGCTCCTTAATACCCCGTGAGATTCCCTGTGAAGTTGCATTGCAATCGCAGCGCGCGAAGACACTTGAAGGGTCCCAAGGGCACGAGCCGCCATGTATCTGGTTGAGACGCGATTCAGCCGGTTTGGGCGCAAGCGCGCAGGAGCGAAAGTGAATGAAGTTTTGTTCATTTGATAGTCCGTACATTTGCGGGTGCAAGGAATGGGCTTTTGTTATCAACCATATTGGATGCACATGACGTAGAAACGGCACCTGCATGACAAATCGTTCATCCGTGCGCTCGTCGGAACAGATCTGCCATGAGTTCGCTCAAACATTCGAAGCGGTGAAACACACTACGCGTCTAAGTGAATGAACTAAGATTGCCTTCATGCGGCTTCTGTTAGTTGAAGACGAGTACGATATTCAGGCTTTCCTGCGGCGTTCACTGCGGGAGGCCGGCTACCAGGTGGATGCGGCCTCGGATGGCAAGACCGCGGAGCACCTGGCCACCGAGAACGCCTACGACATCCTGGTGGTGGACCTGGGGCTGCCGGATTGCGATGGGATCAGCCTGATTTTGCGATTGCGGCAGATCGGAGTGAAGGCGCCAGTGCTGATTTTGTCGGCTCGGCGTTCGGTGGACGATCGCGTGCGCGGACTGGAGCAGGGCGGCGACGACTACCTGACGAAGCCGTTTGCACTGGCGGAGTTGCTGGCTCGGCTACGGAATTTGCTGAAGCGCAACAGCCCGGCGGGAAGCGAATCGACGAAGTTGCGGGTGCTGGATCTGGAGCTGGATCTGCTGCGGCGGGAGGCGACGCGCTCGGGCGAGGTGCTGCAACTGACGCCGCAGGAGTTTGTGCTGCTGGAGTATCTGTGCAGGAACGCCGGGCGGGTGGTGACGCGTTCGATGATTCTGGACAAAGTGTGGGGGATGCGCATCCAACCGGATACGAACGTGGTAGATGTGCATATCTATCGCCTGCGCGGAAAGGTGGACGGCAAAGGGCAGCAGCCGATGATTCGCACGCTGCGGGGAGTGGGGTATGTCCTCAAAGACCGTTAAGCCCGTGATGCACAGCGCGGCGTGGCGCATTTCGCTATGGGCCACGCTGGCGTATGCCGTCGGCACAATGCTGGTGTTTGTGTTTCTGCATCAATTTGTGGCGGCGGATATACAGCGCCGCAGCGATGCATGGCTTTCCGGTGAAGTGGAAGTGCTGGGCGACGTGGCGGAGCACACGCCGAAGGATGCGCTCTATGGCCGCGTGATGGGCGAGGTTGCGGAGCTTGCCAGCAAAGAAGTGCCGAACCGGGTGCGGGGAGAGAGTGCAGAGAACGACTCGGTGTTCTTTGTGCAGCTCGGCACCAATGGAGCGATGCAGCTGTGGGCAGGACCGGGAAGCAGCGATGCATTTGTCGCCGCTATTCAGAAGGCGACCATTCAGCCCGACCGGCCGACGGATGTGGACGTTGCGGGAGCCGCCATTCCCTTTCGCGTGGCGACGCTGCGCATCGATGACGGGAGCCGCGTGTACCTTGGGCTTTCGGAGCGCGATGAGCTGCGGGTGCTCAACAGGCTGCGTCTGAAGTTTATCTCGTGGTGGCTGCTGCTGGTGGCGCTGGGATTTGCGATTGTGTTCTACACGACACGGAGGATGCTGAGCCATGTGCGGGAGATTACGGAGGCGGCATCGCGCATCGGGCACTCGGAGCTGAATGCGCGCGTGCCGACCAGCGAGCGGAATGACGAGGTGGGACAGCTGGCGCGCACGCTGAACCGGATGCTGGATCGAATCGAGAACTCGATGCACCAGCTGCATACGATTACGGATTCGCTGGCGCATGATTTGCGGAGCCCCTTGACGGCGATTCGCGGGAAGCTGGAGATGTCGCTCTCGGCGGCGACAGACGCGGAGCAGGCGGAGCCGATTGTGTCGTCGATTGATGAGCTTGATCGGTTGACGGAGTTTCTGAACGCGTCGCTGGATGTGGCCGAAGCACGTGCGGATGCGCTGCGGCTGTCGCGTACGGAGATCGATCTGGATGAGCTGTTACGCATCATGATCGATCTCTACGAACCGTCGATGGCGGAAAAGGGAATGCAGATCAGGCTGCGCAGCGCGGGGCCGGTGACGATCGACGCGGATGCGGCGCTGGTACACCGGATGATTGCGAATCTTTTCGACAACGAATTGAAGCATCTGCCGGCGTCGTGCACGGTGACGGTGCGGCTGGAATCGGGGGATGGCGTCGCGATGCTCTCGGTGGAAGATGACGGACCCGGATTTTCGCACGAAGTGAGCGAGCACATGTTTGAGCGGCGTGTGAAAGGCCGCGAGTCGAACGGGCACGGACTGGGACTGGCGTTTGTGGATGCAGTGGTGCGGGCGCATGGCGGGACGATTACGGCGACGAATCGCGAGGGTGGCGGGGCGCGGATCGCGCTGGCGATGCCGCTGGTGGCGGTGCATGCGGTGTAGGAGCCGGATTCTGAACTGGCGAGCTGAATCAGAATTGAGCGTGAAGGCGCATGTGCTGTCGCGGTGATCAATCAGTAGCGTGCGAGTAGGCGGTTATCCAGGATCAAGGCGAGATTCAACGCCCACTACAATTCTGCTCATGCCAAAAGCTTTGGGATACTGGACGATCGGAGCAACGGCGATGCTAACGATAGCTGGCGCGATGTTGATGGCTCGCGGTCACCAAACGGTTGTTCTCGACGGCATACTTCAGCACGGTTCCACCCAGGTTTTGCTATGGGATAGTCCTGATGAACACCTCGACGGCCCAGCGACCATCCTTCTCGCCTGGGTTTAGCGGGGCAAATCTCCCAAACACATTCCCTACTGTATCCTCGATTCCTCGCGCCTTCTTGCTTACAGGGTCGACAGCATACACTGGGGAGCCATCACTGTTGGTTGCCAGTGCTGTCCCCTCTGGTATATTGTCCTGGGTTGGTACAAACGTTCGCAAAGAGATCGAATGTATATCCTTCGACTCGAGTGAGTACAACTCGTTTGGTCTTGAAGTGCAGGGAATGTCCTTGCGCTCCTTGAGGCAACGACTGGCATCCCATAGCATCAGCTTCCGCTTGACATCTCCGGGACTGTCGTACTGGGTGTCGCTGTGCTTCTGAGTGATACCCTTCCAGATGAAGCTGTCCTGGTCCAAGACCATATGCTGTCCGTGTCGTATCAGCATCTCATCAAAGCCCAAGGCGTAGAATCCGCTCCTCGGATCGGGGTCGTCGGCACTGCGTGCAGGCACGTTGACGCCCTTCCCAGTAGCCCCCGCCTGTAGCGACGCCATGGTCTCGTCATAACTACTGTGGGCAGACCTATTCGTGAACATCTGCCTGCTACTCTTGACCGCGCCGTTCACAGTAAAGACCAGGAACATGTTCCCTGATCCCTCCTGTGGCCAGCTGGCCTTCTCACAGGTGCCATCTTCCGCACCCATCAGATCGAAGCAGGCATAAGCCCTCGTCGGATTGGTGAATCTGAACCCGCTGCCCGCAGTGTCTATAACTATCGGGCCTACGGATACCGGTTGAGTGTTGGAGCCAGGTTGGGCCTGAAGCAACGAAGCAATTCCTACGCACAGGATCACTACGATGTATCTCATGGATCTCCTTGTTGTAGCTTCAGTTGGGGGAATAGTCCAGCCCGGGACAGCACGGAGGCCTGTTTTGCGATGAAGATCGAGCGCCGGAGACTGCGATGAGGAAAGATAGAAGAATGGCGGCTCTCATGCTGGTAAGGATATTCCAATTCCGCCGACTGATGGGCGATAGATGTGACACTTCCGTGGTCACAGCGAGTTTCAAGCCGTTCTGGGCCGTGGTCCACTCCGTCGAAACTCATCGACTCCAGATGAGTTTCATTCAAATAGGTGGGTCGCAGACCCATGCAGAACTCGGACGTTACTGAGCAGTATCGGAAGGGTAGATGGTCAACCAGCCTCTGAGATTCCGCTGATTGAAAATTGTTTCCCCGTCATTGATTCGCGGCGGCGGTTTGTTGCAGGGAATCTATGGCATAAAACTCACGCAGAGATCCTCTTTGCCCATTGCAGCGCGCAAACAGTTGAAGGCCGAGACTGGTGGGAGTAATGAAGATTTCGCCAGGAGGCGACGAAGTTGGGGAATTGGGGTCTTCCTTTTCAATCAATCCAAGGGCAGACAGACGATCGAGATCGCGTTCAACCTGCGGTCGCTGCGGTCCCGTAATTGCCTTGATTTCGTCAATGTTGCAGGCCAGCGGTTTCGCACAAATCAAGCCTGACTCTGTCGCGACCTTAGCTGCTCTGGCGCATACGACGACCAGGGTGCGAACCGGAAAAGTGGTGAGTTGGGAGAACAACTCCACCAGGACGCCACTCAAGTCATCATTTCCATATGCCGTGCAAGATGTGGCCAGGAGGCCGCCCCAGAAATGCCTTAGCCAACCTTCGTCAGTACATGATCCGTCTTCCAGAATACGTGCAACAAGGCGTGGCTCAGCGCGCAGCCCTTCCGATGCAGGCTCGACGACCAGTAGTTTTTGGGCTTTGAGCGCAATTTCTATGGCGTTCGCCACTCTTTGGGTGCTCAGTCTGACCCTGAGCAATTGTTCAATTTCTTCAGATCCGCCTGGACAAATTCGACTCAAGAATGCAATGGCTTCGCTCAATCGGACGACGCTCAGCATTTCTTCGGGCTTCGTCTCTTCGATCAGGCTCTCTCTCAGGCGATCCCATTGGCGTGATTCCCGGTCGTCTTCCAAAACAAATGCCAGACCCGCTCCGTCCTCTCCGTACCTGACGACCTTGGCCTGCACCGCTATCCGATGCTCAGGACTCCGTTGCAGTGGGCCTTCCTTTTGCAGCGTCAGCGAAACCACTGCGCCGGGCTGCCAGAACTCTGTTGTGAGAAGGTAGACTCCGGTTGAGCTGATGTCTCTTACACGGTCATGTTTCAGGACTGCGCCGTCCCAACGGTATGCAGCGAAGTGATCCACAGATCGCCGCTCAGCTCGTTTGGAATGTGACGCCCAAAACTTCTGAAGCCAGCCCCTGCCTTCTGCCATAAGGCCTCCGCTTCGATGGGGATGTCGTATTTCAGGCCGATTTGGTCAAATTCTATCGGCGGCGTATTGGCGCCGGCAGGCTTTATCAGCATCTGTCCCCAAAAGGATCAATAGATGCGGGCTTGGAGGATGCGAGCGCAAGTTGCCGGGCGAGCCGGAGATTTGCGATCGGACGACGGGAGTGACATATCAAAAGTGGTTCAGATTTCCTTAAGCGGCTACGTTGGTCGTTTTGACAATTGGCATTGATGAAGGCTCGGCGACCTCGCGTGTAATGTAGAAATCGGAGGTCGGGTCGGATGGCGGGAAAACTGAAGATTGAATATATTGTGGAGCCGGATGGGGCGGCACTGGCGCGGCGGACGGCGCAGCACTTTGTCGAGGTGGTGGAGCAGGCGGCGGCGAAGCGCGGTGTTGCGCGGATTGCGATCAGTGGAGGATCGACACCCAAGGCTGCGTTCCAATTGCTGGCCGATCCAGCGCAGCCGTGGCTGAAGAGGATGCCGTGGGACAAGCTGGAGCTCTATTGGGTGGATGAGCGGACGGTGCCGCCGGACCACCCGGAGAGCAACTACCGGATGACGCGCGAGGCGATGCTGGACCATGTTCCGCTGAAGCCGGAGCAGGTGCACCGGATGGAGGGGGAACTGGAGCCGGAGGTGGCGGCGGCGCGGTATGAGTCGCTGCTGAGGAATACGTTCCGGCTGGAGGGCGCGGAGACTCCGCGGTTTGACCTGGTTGCGCTGGGAATGGGCGATGACGGGCACACGGCATCGATCTTTCCACACACCGAGGCGATCCACACGCTGGGGCGGCTGGTGACGGCGAACCAGGTTCCGCAGAAGGACACCTGGCGGATCACGCTGACGTGGCCGGTGATCAACCAGGGGAGCTCGGTTTTCTTCCTGATTGGCGGTGAAAACAAGGCGGAACTGGTGAAGGAAGTCTTCACGGGGCCGCGCGATCCGGAGCGGCTTCCGAGCCAGTTGATATGGCCTGCAGGCGGTATACTCACTCTGATCCTGGATAAGGATGCTGCTGCGCTGCTGCCCGCGACGGATGGGCAAGGCCGTGGAATGCTGGAGAGGGAACGATGATTTTGGCAGGGGATGTGGGCGGCACAAAGGTCCACCTGGCTTTGTTTGACTTTACCGAGGGAAAACTGAATCACACGAAGGATCAGCAGTATCCGGCGAAGGAGTATTCGGGACTCGAAGAGATCGTCAAGGAGTTTCTGGGCACCGATCATGTGAGTGCGGCCTGCTTTGGAGTGCCTGGACCGGTGCGAGATGGTCGGCTGCGGCTGACGAACCTGCCCTGGACGCTGGATAGCCGGGAACTGGCGAGAAATCTGCAGATCGATCATGTGTTCCTGATCAACGACCTGGAAGCGAATGGGTATGGCGTGGCGGAACTGGGACCGGACCAGATTTACACGCTGAGTGAAGGCGATGCGAGCCAGATTGGGAACCGCGGACTGATCGCGGCAGGTACAGGACTGGGCGAAGGAATCCTGGCGTGGAACGGGCGGATTCATGTGCCGTATCCATCTGAAGGAGGGCATACGGATTTTGGTCCGCGCAACGAGACGGAGATCGAACTGCTGCGGTTTCTGCAGCGGAAGTACAACGGGCGCATCAGCTATGAGCGCGTTGTGAGCGGGATGGGGCTGACGAACATCTACGAGTTTCTGCGCGATGACCAGGGGATGGAAGAGCCGAAGTGGCTGGCGGATAAGATTGCCGAGGCGCACGACGGGAACAGCGTGATCACGGAGATGGCGCTGTCGGCGAAGAGCGAAATCTGCGCGAAGGCGCTGGACATGATGGTCTCGATCTACGGGGCAGAGGCCGGAAACCTGGCGCTGAAGGTGCTGTCGGTGGGCGGATTGTATGTGGGCGGCGGGATCGCGCCGAAGATTCTGGAAAAGCTGAAGGATGGCACGTTTCTCAAGGCGTTTCAGGACAAGGGGCGGTTGAGCCAGCTGCTGATTCATATGCCGGTGCGGGTGATTCTGGACAGCCGTGCGGCACTGCTGGGCGCGGCGGCGTATGCAGAGGCGCGGGCTGCGGAGTTGAGCGGGGTTTCGCCGCGCGCGGCTTCAGTGGCGCATCACGCGTAGTTCTTTTCTTAGACGAGGAGGGCCGGCCGATGGCCGGCTCTTTGATTTTGGGCGGGACTCGTTGAAGGATTTTTGTTATGCGTGCTTCGTGCTATCTCACCCATGCCGCGATGAAGCTGCGTCATAGATGGGGTACCCAGATTCCTGGTGATCCAGGCGAATGACGGATGAGGGTTCGTGGTGTCCCCGGTCTCAGAAACGAGACCGGGGACACCCGGCGCCGGCTCTTTGCTTTTGCGTTGCGAGATGCAAATGGGAGAATCGCAGTAATATCGGGGGAAGCGCAAGAACCGGAGGAACGGCTGCGATGGTGAAGTGGTTGCGGCGCATTGTCGTGGCTCTGGCGGCGGTGTTTGTCGTGCTCTATTGCGGAGACTGGGCAGTGTACAAGATGCGTGGATCGCCGCAGGGTTCGGTCACGGTGCGGCGCTATCTCACGGTTCCGCTGAAGGGCAACAAGTCGGAATTCGATTATCTGGGGAGCAGCGCGGTTCCCTGCTCGGTGTCGATCTTTGCGCAGGATGGCAAAAATCCCTGCTGGCAGTTGCGGCGCAACAAGGAGCAGAACACGAAGATTTAGCGCGAACACTCAGCAACCAGTTTTCAGCGCGGCGTATACTAAGCGGGCCCCGGAGATCCGAAAGAAAGAATCGGGTTCCCAATGAGCTTCGCATTAGCAAGGGTCCGCTGGCGCCGCGTCATCGGCGCTGCGTTTGCAGTCATAGCACTGAGCTTCCTGATTCTAATTGTCATCGTAACCGTCTACGCCTTTGTCTTGGCGTTTCAGGCCCGCGGCGCTCCCAACCAGACCGCCATTAATCATTTTGCCGCAAGCATCAGTCCCAAATTGATGCCATGGATTGAGACGGTACTGACGTTCCTGTTTGCCCTCAAGGCTGCTCGAAAAGCTGAAGGGGCACGTATTGTCAGTGGTGTCATCGTAGGTATTCTGGCCGGTCTGTTGAGTTCGGCGGTGACTTTGGCCTTTGGGGGGCGGATGGGATTGAATAACTCGCTCTTCGTTCTGGTTGTCGTGGCACTGGGATGGCTCGGCGGTTTCATCGGGCAGAAAAAGGTAGCCTCCGCGCACGGCGAAGACTCTCGTTGAGAGACGTACAAAAACTCATCGACATTTCTTCGCGCGATTCGTGCTCCTATCAATCCGACTTTTTAGCGCGTTTGCCCCATCCAACATACGACTCGTCGCGTCGTTTCTCCCCGGTCGCAAGTGAGCTCAGTTCTCACACGAGTACGTGATGCGAGTCACGTTTTCCGGTTCTTCAGGTGCGTAGTATCGAGAAACCTTGCTGCTTGAACAGGTGGGTGTTGATATGTACAGTCGAACACAAAACGAGAACGGAACCTACAATACGCGGTGCCTGGATTGCATGATGACGGTGGCGTCCTCGATCGAGACGGAAGACGATGTGGAGCGGCTCGAGTCGCGCCACATGTGTCCGGAGCGGGCGCTTGCGCAGCTTCTCACCAAAGAGACCGCGATCGCGGCACAAGCACAGCGCAACTAGAACTGGTTGCAGGAGCGACGACGAAGAATGTCGCGCAATGCTCAGGGGCTCAAGCACGACACTATTTGTCGGTGGGAGCGGCGGGCTGCGGAGCGTCTGCGTGTTTGGGTTGCCCGCCTGAAATCTTCTTATAGAGTTCCTGATCGGCCGAACGAGTGATGGTGCTGGCCTTGTCGAGCTCCGCTTTGGCTTCTTCTTTTCGGCCCATTGCGCGGTAGAGACGGCCGAGACGCCAATGCACGTTAACGTCATTGGGATTGAGCTTTTCGGCGGCGATGAATTCGCGGAGCGCGTCGTCGTTACGGTCGTCATTGGCGGCCAGGATGCCGAGGTCGAGGTGAGCAAGGCCGATCGAGGGGTCAAGCTTGATCGACTTCTGCAGAAGTGGCGTGGCATCGGCGTACTGATTCATCTGGATGTCGGCGTCGGCAATGTAGAGCATGGACTGCGCGTGGTTGGGGTCGTTGGCCAGTTCGGCCTGAAATTCCTTGATGGCCTCGGGATATTGTTTTTGCGACCAGAGCAGATAGCCGAGGCCGAAGTGGACGTTGGGCTCGCCGGGCTTGGCTTTGACGGCTTTGCGGAACATGTCGATGGCGCCCGAAGTATCGCTCATCTCATCCAGGGCTTCGCCAGCGAGCATGTCGGCTTCGGCGGAGTCGGGGTCGAGGTTGAGAATTTCCTTATAGACATCGAGGACGCGATTGAACTGTTTGGACCAGAGATAGCTGTGCGCGAGGGCGAGGCGGGTGGACAGGTTTTGCGGATCCGCGTCGGCGGCGGTCTTGAGGTAGGGCGCGGCCTGTGCGAATTGGCCGAGACCGTAGTGAGACATGCCCAGGAGAATCGTGAAGCGGAGCGCCTCGGGCGAATGGGGCTTTGCGCTTTTGAGGAGGATGTTGAATTCGGGAATCGCGGCTTTGAGGTCGTCAGCTTTGAAGAGAGCAAGGCCGAGGTTGAGTCGCAGGCCAGGCATGGATGGCTGGATCGCGAGAGCCTTGCGGTAGAACGGCACGGCTTCGTTGTAGCGGTCCTGACGGGCTTCGAGGAGGCCGAGGTGCGCGTAGGGTTCGGCGTCGAAGGGGTGGGCTTTCAGAAAGGCGTGCCAGGCTGCTTCGGACTCGGCGAATTTGCCTTGCTGCTCGAGAGTGAGGGCGGATTGGCGGAGGTCCGGAGATTGTGCAAGTGCGAAGGCCGCGATGAGAAAGAGAGCCAGGGACCGTTTCGATTGCGCGACGAGTTTCACCGGTTCCCTTTCCGGCCTGATTTGGCGGCCAAGTTCATTGTCGCTCGCGGAGGCGAATGGGACAAATCTGCCTGGGATTGGGTGGGGCGCTACGAGACGAGTTGGATTGAAAGATGGACAGAGGAAGACTTCAAGAAAGCCACAACATGAGCGAGGTCCGATATGAGGAGTGCGATGACTTGCGTGATATTGCGCCACTGAATCCCACACTCGGATCGTAGAGAAGTGTCCCTCCGGGAACAGCAACTACTCCCGCATTCCGGCTGGATAACCGCATCCGTAAATACTAGTTGAGCAACACCTGCTGCCGGCTGCTTTTGGGCGCGGGAACAGAACAACCGCACAAGTCTGCAACTACTTCAGTAATTGCAGAGCCCCGATCGCGGCACCGAGCGCACCGGCGCAATCGCCGTTGGGAATCACATGAATCGGGATATCAGCCTGCTCGGCGCGCTGAAGCGGCATGCCCGCACGAATCTGCTGAATAAACCACTGCCGGAATTCCTCTGTCGCCTCAAGCACGCCGCCGCCGATGATCAGCGCATCCGGATCGAACGTATTGATCATTTCGTCGAAGAAAAGGCCGAGCGCATGTGCCTGAACTTTGAAGATGGTTCGGCAGAGCGGATCGCCCTTCGCCGCCAGCCCGCGCGCAGCATACGCAGTCTTGGCAATCTCCATTTTCGCCAGCTCGTGTTCTGGATGTTGCTTCAGCAGGAACGGCAGCACATTCATCCGGATCGACGTCAGCGAGCACAACGACTCGAGATCGCCAATTCGCCCGCAGTTGCAGATCGGTTTCAATCCTGCAATCTCAGGAATCTCAGAGTAGGGAACCAGCACATGGCCCAATTCGCCGCCGAAGCCATTCTTACCCTCGATCACCCGATCGTTTACGATCACGCCTCCACCGTTTCCGGTTCCGACAATAATGGAGATTGTCGTCTTTCCGCTATTCGTGCCGTATAGCGCAAAATGGCCCCACAGAGCCGCCGCGTTGGCATCGTTCAAGTACACAACCGGCTTGCCGAGCTTGCTCTCGAGGGCACCGCGAATGTCGAAGCTGGTCCAATCCTCGTGCACAAAGTTTGTGGATCCCCTGGCGCTGAGCACGCCCTTGGCGCTGGCTGGACCCGGCGTATCAAGTCCCACCGCGGCGACGTCCTCCATGGACACACCCGCGCGGGCCAGTGCCGGCGCCGCGCCTTCCGCGATCTGGTTGATGCAGATCTTGGGCCCCTCCACAGAGCGGGCTGGATATTCACACAATCCTTCAACCAAAATGTTCTGCTTTTCGTCAACCACCGTGTAGTTAACGGCGGTTCCGCCGAGATCGATACCAATTACATAGCGCATGCTTGTCTTCTTTCCGTTTTGTTGGACACCTACAAATGTACAGCGCGCAACCTCAAATCAGGACCGGAGCGGAGGTTCGGTATACCGGTTGTCGAGCCGCGCACAGTCAAATCGCGAGAAGAGCACCCTGCAATCCCGTGCTCGGGTTGGATATTTATCCGGGACTCGCTTGAAAGACCGTCGCATGCGCACGTTGTTCTTCTCAATCACCGAGGCACGTACCCAACCTGCGCGCTGTCTCTAACCAAGAATGGCCGCGCGGGACTGACTTTCGCTTACCTGCCACTTTATCCAGCGGCACCGGCTCCGTGTCGTCGCCCCGGGCCGCCACCATGACGCCAAACTTCCCCTCGTTGATCAGATCGGCGCAGGCGGTGCCAAGGCGAGTGGCGAGGATCCGATCTGCCGCACACGGCGTGCCGCCGCGTTGGACATAGCCAAGGATGGTCACACGAGATTCGAGGTGCGTGAGCTCCTCGAGCTTTCCCGCGAGGCGCATGGTGTTGCCTTGATGCCGAATATCAAGCTCGCCGACTTCGCGCTTGGCCTCGATCTTATCGTTCAAGGTTTTGGCGCGTTCCAGTTTCTTCTCAGCGCCCTCATAGATGCGCGCGTCGTCGCGGCTCATCGCGCCCTCGGCCACGGCCACAATGCTGAAGTTGCTCCCTCGTTTGCTGCGTTGGCGAATGGCGTCGGCGATCCTCTTGACGTCGTAAGGGATTTCGGGAATGAGGATCACATCCGCGCCGCCCGCCAGTCCAGCGCCGAGCGTAAGCCAGCCCGCGCGATGACCCATGACCTCGGCCACGATGATGCGGTGGTGGCTGTGAGCGGTGCTGTGCAGGCGATCAATTGCATCAGTGGCGATGTCCAAAGCAGTGGCGTAGCCAAAAGTTGCGTCGGTCATGGCCACGTCGTTGTCGATGGTCTTAGGCAGCGTAATCACATTGATGCCCGCACGTTGCAGGCGCAGGGCGTTTTTCGCTGTGCCGCCGCCACCAAGGCATACGAGGCAGTCGATTCCCCACTTCTTGAGATTGTCCCGGATGACGCCGGTCATATCCTTCGTTTTGCCTCCCATCACCATGCGATGTGGCTTGTCACGGCTGGTGCCGAGAATCGTGCCGCCGATGGTGAGAATGCCGGAAAGTGCAGCGCGATCCAGATTGATCCGCCGGTTCTCGACGAGACCGCGAAAACCGTCTCGAAAACCTACGATCTCCCAGCCGTAGTAGCCGAGCGCGGCTTTGCCGACTCCGCGGATGGCGGCGTTTAGACCAGGGCTGTCGCCCCCGGCTGTGAGAATGCCAATGCGCTTAATTTTGGTAGCCATTAGAAACAAATATCGGTCACGGTGAAGCATTTGTCGAGCCAGGCTGCCGCTTCGCGGCATCGTGAGTCAGCAAGTTAGCGCTTTCATCGAGTTCTCACGCAGATACTGAAGCCCGTCCCAATGCAAGGCGCATATTCAGCAGCCTGAAAAGGCCGCTGGCGAGGCGCACAGGAAGACGGGGGCGCGGGTGGTGAGGCGCACTTAGAATGCGGCGATGGCTTCGGCCTGGGTGTGGAAGAGTTCGGCGTACTTGGTGATGCCGGCTACGGTGAAGACCTTGGTGAAGTGAGGCGAGAGGCCGAAGGCGCAGACTTTCTGCGCGTGATGATAGGCCTCCATGAGGAGCTGAATGACGAGAGTGATGCCGCTGGAATTGATGTAACTCACCTTGGAGAAATCGAGAAGGATCAGCTTGGAGGATTCTTTGGGAAGGCTTTGATAGCAGCCCTCGAAATCGGCTTTGGATGTGGCGGCGATGTCGCCGTCGAAGCGCAGGACGAATACAGGGTGTCCAGCGGGGGACGAGAGCTGATCAATGTGCCACTTGGTCCTGGTCTGCATGATGGATCGTCTCCGTACTCTTCTAGCTTGCCACCAAAAGTCCGGGAGAGCCAATTGGATTGTGGTGGTTTGGGCTGAAAGGGTGGGGATAGCGCAGGAAGAGCAACTGCAGGTTCCTCCGCTCCCGTTGGTCGGTCGGAATGACAGTGTTTTGGGGGTTAGATGGGCTGGTGGCGATTGCGCAGGAAAAGCAACTGCAGGTTCCTCCACTCCCGTTGGTCGGTCGGAATGACAGAGCCCGGGTGGGGTGGATGGTCGGAATGACAGGGCAAGAATGATGAGGACTTTACGACTTTGGAAGTGTCAGGAGTGCATGCGGGCGACGTCGCGGAGCTGTCTTGCGGTGATTTCAAGGAATGTTTCGACGCTGACGCCGGGAGGTGGTTCGAGGCCGGACTTGGACTGGATGGCGGCGGAGATGCGCTGGGCCAGGGCGGCGCGTGTGGCGAGGGGCATGTCGAGACGGCGGGCGAAAAAACTTTCGAGGACCAGAAGATCGGATGCCGCGAGTTTGGCGATGCCGTGATCGGGGAGCGAGAAGCCGGCGTGCGGTTCGGGGGTGGGCGCGGCTGGGGCGAAGATGTTGGCGGTAAAGGTGCGGGTGGACTCCGTGCTGGTGGGAGCATCTTCAATGCGGTCACGAACGACGAGGGTGCCGGCGGCGAGATCGCCGAGACGCTGGTGGTCGCGGGTAACGAAGATGGCGACGGCGCCCACCGCATAGAAGAAGGGGATCTGGTCAATGTAGCGGATGAAGTTGCGGGCCATGGATTCAAAGAGGCCGATGGCGCGGCCTGACCGCTGGATAACGCGGATGTGAGCGATGCGCTTGCCGGGGGTGCGGCCGTTCCAGAATGCCTCAAACAAGGTGAAATAGCCCCAGTTGAACAGGAAGAGCAGAAAGAGGTAGAGGGCGGTTGCCCATTGCGCGGAGAGGTGGTTGAAGGCGTTGAGGCCGGGCAGGAAGAAAGCGAAGATCCAGATGACAAAGACGATGCCAATGCCCCAGATGATGTAGTCGACCAGGAGGGCGATGAAACGGCTGCCGATGCCGGCGAGAGGCATCTGGATGGCGACGAGTTCGGGTGTTTCAATGCTAAGCTGATCTGAACTCTGGTCAAACTGAGTCATGGCGCCCATTCTATCGAATCAATGGATCGCGAAGCGCCGGCCCCACTGGGACCGGCTGTCGGTGCTGTTGTCGCGTTCGGACAGGGACGGGCTGGGCAGCCTTTCGCGCGCCGAACTGCAGGAGATGGCGCTGCTGTACCGGCAGGTGGCGGCGGATCTCTCGGTTCTGCGGCGCGATGAGACGGCGCGGACCTATAGCGACAATGTGAATCAGTTGCTGGCGCGGGCACACCACATTGTTTATTCGCGGCAGAAGACGACGTGGCTGACACTGTTTCGCTTTCTCAAGGACGAGTATCCGGTGATTTTCCGGCGGCAACTGCCGTACGTGACGGCGTCGCTGGTGGTGACGATTGCCTGGGCGGTGCTGGGTGCAGCGCTGACGAGTGCGCGGCCGGAGTTTATGCGTCACTTTGTGGGGCCGGCCATGATTGCGACCATGGAGCAGCACAAGATGTGGACGGATTCCATTGTGAGTGTCGCGCCGAAAGAGACCAGCCACATCATGACGAACAATCTGTCGGTGAGCTTTCTTGCATTTGCCGCCGGAATCACGTTCGGGGTTGGCACGTTTTTTCTGTTGTTCAACAACGGGATGATGCTGGGGGTGATCGCAGCGGCGTGCCACCAGTACAGTATGTCGATCCCTTTGTGGAGCTTTATCGCACCGCACGGGTCGCTGGAACTGCCGGCGATCATAATCGCGGGGGGCGCGGGATTTCGAGTGGGACACGCGATGCTGTTTCCCGGGGGATATCGCTGGAAGGAGTCGGTGGCGAAGGGCGGCATTGAAGCGACGCAGTTGGTGGCGGGTGTGATTCCAATGCTGGTGGTGGCCGGGTGCCTGGAGGGATTCTTTTCACCATCGCATGCGCCGGTGTGGCTGAAGTTCACGGTGGGGGCGCTGTTGTTTTCGCTGCTGATGACGTGGCTGTTTAAACGACCGGGGACAAAGGAAGAAGTGAAGGAGTGAAAAAGTGAAGGAGTGAAGAAGTGAGGGAGTGAAGGAGTGAAGGAGTGAAGGAGTGAAGGAGTTAACGGGGGAGTGAGGGGCTGGCGTGGTGGCTCTGGCTGAGATCGAGCGGGGTTGGATTGTAGTCAATATAGCCAAGGCCGACATGCATGTTGTGGAGGATGGATGCGGGAATGGTGATGGCGACCGCGATGCCGAAGATGGCATGGGCGATGGCGAGCGGATAGACGTTGCGCGAGCGGATGAAGACGAGACAGGCGGTCAGTCCCCAGATGAGCGTGAGCGGGGTGAGGATCGGATTCGGCAGATGCGCGAGTGCGAAGACGCCGGCGGAGATGATTGCCGCGAGGTTGGCCTTTGGGACGATACGTAGAAGACGCGCGAGGAAATATCCCTGCAGCAGTAATTGCTGCATGAGTGACCAGATGGTGTAGCCGGCAAAGGCCCGGACCCATTGCACGGGCCCACCAGGGTGATGGAGCGTATGCAGGCTGCTGGCGAAGAAGGTAGCGATGGCCGCGAGGATGAGGGCGACTCCGATGACCCAGGACGAGCGCCAGAATCCGGCGACGCAGCAACCCATCGCCTTCCATCCCTCGAAGGAGAGGACGATCGAGACGATGAACCATCCGAGCGCGATGAAGTAGAGCCAGTGCTGGAGGGGGTGCGGAGTCCAGATGACAGCGAGGATGAGGCTGTACCCGACGGCGAGTTCGGCGAGTTCCGACGCGATGCGCCGCTTCGGTGATGGGGCCGCGGCGCAGGCGCAGCTTGTTGGGGAATTCGCAGGTACACTCATGCGCGACCTCCACGCCGAAGGGTGGTGCGGGGACTTCGGCAAACCGGCTGTGACGACCGAGCAGCCGCCGGAGAAAACTGCTTGCCCAGGTTCTGGAGCGGTCCACCTTCAGAACCGCTGCGCGTCTGTTAGAGCAGATAGACGGCTAGCATACCTCCGAGGTTATCCGATGAAACATCGGATAACACTTTTGTGGAGGACACAGTAGTCACCAGAAGGTCACCGCTACACCTTGAGGAAAATTTTCCTCCGGTAGAGGATCCAAACCGGGATGAAGCAGAAAGTTGTGAAGGAGGCGGAGTAGGCGAAGGCGGCCCAATGGGGATCGGGAATGTGGGCGAAGGTGTGGGTGAAGAGCCAGACCATCAATTCGGTATGTTTTCCGGATCCTGCTGAAACGTGGATGTTGTAGAGAATGCCGGGCATGAGTTCGCTGAACATGTAGGCGGCGATGGCGTTGGATCCGAAGACGAGCCAGGGCCAGGTCCATCCTTTGCGCCAGTTCATTTGTTCGATGGTGAACCAGGCGAAACAGAGGAGGGCGAGCGAATAGCCGCCGGCGACGAGGACGAAGGAACTGGTCCACATATTTTTGTTGAGCGGGAATTCGAGGGACCAGAGATAGCCGACGGCGAGACTGCAGATGGATGCGATGGCGAGGCCGGTGGTCTTGGCGGCAACGGATCGCTTGGAGCGCAGGAAGATTCCGGTGATAACACCCATGAGCGCGGTGCCGATGGCGGGAAGATCGCTAAGCAGGCCTTCGGGGTCGCGCACGTTGTGATCGGGCGCATAGAGATAAAGGTGATGCGGGAAAAGAGCGCGATCGAGCCAGGAAACGAGGTTGTTTGTCATGTCCATGAAGGGGACGTCGCGACCGGGCACGCCGACGCCGGGGATGGGCACCCAGCGTACGAGGACCCAGTAGCCGACGAGGCAGAAGCCGAGAGCGATCCACTTGGTGGAGGCGCGCTGATCCCAGAGGTAGAAGAGGCCGACGACGAGATAGCAGACGCCTATCCGCTGGAGCACGCCATAGAAACGCATGTGGTCGAGATGGAAGAACGGAAAGCTGTTGACGATGATGCCGAAGAGGATGAGGACGATGGCGCGAATTATCGTATGCTTCGCGAGTTTGGCACGCGTGTCGCCTTTGGCAATGCGTGCATGGAAGGCGAAGACGACCGAGACGCCAACGATGAAAACGAATGTGGGGAAGACCAGGTCGGTGGGGGTGAGGCCGTTCCAGTTGGCGTGATTCATGAAGCGCCAGGAACCGGGGCCGCCATTGTTGTTGACCATGATCATGAAGGCGATGGTGATGCCGCGGACCACATCAAGCGAGAGGAGGCGTTTGACGGGGTTGGGTGCGAGGGCGGGATTGGTGACGGTGGTCGGCTTTTCAGTGAGACCTGGTTGCATCGGTACCCCTGGGAAAACTGATGCATCTTAAGCTACGCGCTGGGGGTCGGGTGTGCCAATAGGCGAGATGAATCAAGGCTGTTGAAGGAAGAGGGCGGACCTCAGTTCGACAACGAAGCAAGCCCGGACTTTGCAGTCCGGGCTTGAGTTGGATCGAGTGTTGCATTTCACAATGCCGAGTCGTGTCACTGCACGGTCAAAGCGACTGTCGCGGTGTGCGTAATTGTTCCGCTCTTTCCGGTGATCGTAATTGTTCTTGAGCCGGTTGCTGCTCGGCGGTTGACAGTGATGGTCATGGTCGAGGTTCCGGCGCCAGTAATCGATGTCGGGCTAAAACCAAGCGTGACACGGGAGCCGGTGACGGTACCGCTGAGAGCGATACTGGAGCCGAAGCCTCCGCTCACAGTCGTAGTGATCGTCACACTTCCCGCGCTGTTACGCTTGACGGCCAACGAAGTGGGCGAGACGTTGAGGGTGAAGTCGGGGGTTATGCCGGGGATGGTAAGCGTGACCGTGGTGGTTTCAACCGTGGTGCCGGAGGTACCGGTGACGGTGATGGGATAAGTTCCGCCTGCGGTGCCTGCCGCAACACCGATGGTCATGCTGGTGCTGTTGCCGGCGGAGGTGGGATTGGTCGTGAAACCGATGGTGACGCCTGAGGGTTGGCCGGCAGCCGACAAGGTGATGGAGCCGGAGAAGCCACCGGTTACAGCGCTATCGATGGTCGTGGATCCGTTGTTGCCGGCAGAGACGGAGACTGAGCTGGGCGAGGCCGAGATGGTGAAGCCAGCGGGTGGAGGCCCGGAAAGTGCGGTAACCAATGCCGCGGTCGGACTGCCCCATCCCGTCACGAGATCGAAACCGGTGACCGCCGAGTAGCTGCCGGAGGTGCCGCTCTTGATGTCGTGAAAATCGGCGGCGTAGGTGCTGGCGTTGACGTTCTGCTGGTAGATGGTGGGATTGATAAAGCCAATGGACTTCTGACCACCATTGGCGAGTTGCTGGTTGACGAGAGCGATGTAGCCGGCCCACATGGGCGCGGCGAAGCTGGTGCCGCCGTAGTAGTTGGCCTGGCAAGCCTTTTGATCGCCGCAGGTGTAGAAGGTGAAGTTGGCGTTAGCGGAAACATCGGGACCGTTGCGCAGCGTGGTCGATCCCTTGTTGCTGGAATTGATAACGCCGGAGAGTTTCTGCCAGGACGGAATGGCGATGCTATCGGGGCTGATGCCGCCGCCGCTGTCGACCCATGCAGTTTCAGAGGCCCACGGACCGGCTGCACCAGAGGTTACAAGATCTGTGCCGCCGACGGAGACGACATAGGCGTCGTCTGCCGGCCAGGCTTCGACGCGGCGCGACCAGGTGGAGCTATCACCGGAAGCTGCGAAGAAGTTCTGTCCCTGGGCGGCCATCTTCTGAAAGTAAGGATCGAGTGTGCTGGGATCGGCGGGCGTCCATCCCCACGAGCAGCCGATGGTGGTCGGCAGGGGATTGTGGGTGGTCATGGCGCTGATGATCGATGTGTCGGTGGACCCGATGTACATAACGAGACTGGCGAGGCCCGGCGCCATGCCGATGGCCTGGGTCATGTCAAGATTCTGCTCGCCGTCGTCGCAATTGGGATAGGAACAGCTGGTGCTTGTGCCGTCGGTGGAGAGCAGGGTGATGGGAACGTTGTTGGTCTGGCCTACATTCTTGAAATAGGTGGTCAGGTCGGTAAGGTTGGTGCCGTAGTACTCGAGTAGTCCAAGATTCTGGCCGGCGCCGGTGAGAGATCCCGATCCGTAGTAGGCGGCGCGCATATCGCTGCCGAGGAACGAAGCCGATGGGCCGGAGCCGGTGGTGGCGTGGGCGACGACCTGATCGGGCTGGATTCCGTGGGCCGCGGCGTATTCGTCTTTGTTGATGAGCAGCGGCTTGGGAATGGAGTAATTGTCGAGGCCGGAAATGTGCCAGAGGTTGAAGGGCAGATCGAGAGTGGGCTCGCGATCGGGCGAATGAAATGTGCGGCTTTCGGTGGGGTGCTTGTAGGTGCGCATGTTCACGTGAAATGCAGCTTCAATATTGGAGACGCTGCCTTTGACCTGGACGAGCATGCCATCGCGGGAGCCGCCTACGACTTCGAAGCCATAGGTTTTGGCGAAGCGGACGACGGTATCGTAGTCGTCGGCGGTGGGTCCGAAGCGGGCAGTGAATTCAGTAGGGGTAAGGAACTGACGATAGTTCGGACTGGCCGGGTTGTAGACATCGGCGAGGAGAGCCTTGAGGCCCGCAGGGTCGCGCAATGGGAGAACGAGGTCAAGCTGCAGGACCTGGTTGCCGGGGAGGCGACCGTAGGCCGGCGCCGTTCCGTTTTTCACCACATCGCGCACGTGATGCGTCTTGACCGATTGGGCCATGCAGGTTGCTGCGGCGAGAAACAACACTGCGAAGGCAAGCAGAAATTTCCCTTGTCTTGGAATCACGGATTCTCCTTGGGACGGGGGAATTGGGAATTCAATTGGGAACAGAGCTTCCCCGGCGTTGATGCATTTTCAGGCAAGTGTGGGGAGAGTGTCTAGGAAAATGTGGTTGTGCCGGCGGACGGACCGTTACAAGCGTGGGCACTGGGGTGCACTTCGGTCACCTGCCGTATTCTGTTGCCGGTGTTGAAAGCAACTGCGGGTTCCTCCACTCCCGTTGCTCGGTCGGAACGACAGAACCTGGGGGCTATGTATGAAGGGTGTGGGAAGGAGTGCGGCTGGGTTAGGATTACGGGCAAAGCAAAGAAACCGGTTGAGATGACGTAAACTCGTCCCTTCAGGGAAATCGGAGTTTTTGTAAAACTTTGTTTGGAGGCAGTCTGTGGCCGAGTTTCAACCTTTTGTATCGCCCGATCAGAACCCGCCCGAGTTTACAGTTCGCGCGCTTGTGCTGGGTTCCATCTTCGGCATCATCTTTGGTGCGGTGACGGTGTATGTGGGCCTGCGGGCCGGGCTGACCGTGGCTGCATCGATTCCAATTTCGGTGCTGTCGATTAGCATTCTGCGCGCGTTTGGACGAGCCTCGATCCTCGAAAACAACATTGTGCAGACGACGGGAAATGCGGGGCAGTCGATCGCTTCGGGCGTGATCTTTACACTGCCGGCGCTGGTGTTTCTGGGATTCGACCTGGAGTACTCGCGAATTTTCATGCTGGCGCTCATCGGCGGATGGCTGGGTGTGCTGTTCATGATTCCGCTGCGGCGGCAACTGATTGTGAAGGAGCATGGAGTGCTTCCCTACCCTGAGGGAACGGCCTGCGCGGATGTGCTGATCGCAGGCGAGTCGGGCGGATCGCTGGCCAGCCGGGTTTTTCTGGGACTGGGGCTGGGCGGACTATACACGTTTTTTCAGAATGACAATCTGTTTCGCGGGTGGCCGGGTTCGCCGGAGTTCCGGCCGGACTTTGGGCCGCAGCACGTGCTGAAGGGCGCTTCGATCAATGCCGATGCGACGTCGGAGTATCTCGGCGTGGGCTACATTATCGGATCGAAGGTAGCCGGGGTGATCTTTGCGGGTGGCGTTTTCTCGTGGCTGGTGGTGATGCCGCTGATCTATTTCTTCGGGAAGGAACTTCCGCACCCGGTGTATCCGGGGCAGATTCCGATTGCGCAGATGGGGCCGAGCGATCTTTGGCAGGCTTACATCAAGCCGATGGGAGCTGGGGCGGTGGCGGCGGCGGGACTGATTACGCTGATGAAGACTCTGCCTACGATCTGGAGCGCGCTGTCGGTGGGGCTGAAGAATATGAAGCCCGGCGCTGAGAGAGTGGAAGCAAAGCCGATTCGCACGGAGAACGATCTTTCCATGAACGTGGTGATTATTGGATCGCTGCTGATTGTGGCGTGCATGTTCCTGTTTCTCGAATTCAAGCCGGTGCCGGGAGCGTTTGTGGGATGGGCGGCGAATTTGTCGGCATCGCTGCTGGTGGTGGTGTTTGGATTTTTGTTTGTGACGGTGAGTTCGAGGATTGTGGGACTGGTGGGGTCGTCGGCGAGCCCGGTGTCGGGCATGACGATTGCGACGCTGATGGCGACGACGGCGGTGTTCCTGGTGCAGGGATGGACGGCGCCGGCATTTGGAGCGCTCGCAATCACGATTGGCGGCGTGGTGTGCATTGCTGCTTCGAACTCCGGAGATACTTCGCAGGATTTGAAGACCGGGTACATTATCGGGGCGACGCCGCGAGCGCAGCAGATTGCGCTGATGATCGGTGTGGTGGTTTCGACGCTGGTGATTGGGGTGACGCTAAACCTGATGAACACGGGGCTGCAGGAGTTCCACGCAGCAGACCAGCCGTGGAGCATCAACGCATCGCATCCGGGAGTTTCGATCCAGTCGGACATCAAACATCTGCCGCCAGAGATTCGCGTGGTGGCGGACGACAAGACGACGACTACGCACAAGGCGTCGGAATTCGTGGTGCTGAACGCGATCGGGTCGACGGAGCTGCAGGACGGAAAGTATTTGTATTCTCCGGCGACGGGAAAGATCGAAGTGCACTGGATCCAGGGGATCGGGAGCGCGGCTGCTCCTGCTCCGCAGGCGCGGCTGATGGCGACGGTGATCAATGGCATTCTGAGCCGCAAGTTGCCGTGGGGGCTGGTGCTGCTGGGTGTGGCGCTGGTAATTGCGGTGGAGTTGCTGGGGATTCGCTCGCTGACGTTTGCGGTGGGCGCGTATCTGCCGATCGGGACGACGCTGCCGATTTTTGTGGGCGGTGTGGTGCGGTGGATGGTGGACCGGGCAGCAGCGCGGGCCGGGAATGCCGAGGGGGACAGCGAGATTTCATCGGGCTCGCTGTTTGCTTCAGGGTTGATTGCGGCGGGCGGAATTGCGGGGCTGATTGGGGTGGGACTTAAGGCCGTTGAAGCGACTTACATGGAGAATCGCGACATCCTGAATTTCCCGCAAGGGACGTTTCTGGATCATATGTGGGTATCGGTGCTGGCGTTCGCGATGCTGGCGTATTCGCTTTATTACTTTGCGCGAAAGCCGTTGAAGAAGTAGTGGGCTCGATTACGGCGAGAGCGGCGAAAAACAGAAGCAGATTCTTCGCTCACCACCCCCAGACTGAAGTGCGTCTGGGGCCCCGTTCGTTCAGAATGACACTGCGGATTTTTTGGAGTCCCGTTCACACAGAATCGCATCGTCGATTGAGTGAAGACAGCGTGGATTTCTAGCGGGCCAGGTGCCAGAAGTGCCAGATACCATAGGCCAGTGCTAACATGCCGGCTTCCAGGAGGAACGCGGAGCGGAGACCGCGAGCGCAGCCGAGGCCGTCGGGATTCGACTCTGACCATTCGTTCACGGTGTTCTTCGTAAAGGCCGGGGACTCGCAGATCGATACGACGTTGTCGGAAGCGAAAAGCGGGGCGGAAACGGCGGGCTCCCTTACTGTGGAAGACGGAAATTCACAAACAGTCTGACTCGGCACGACGAAGATCTCCCACCTGGGGGGGTACTTGCTGGAGGAAGCAGACACCCCTTCAGGACTCGAGCAACTTGCTCTTGCGGAATGGAGTGATTCTCCCGCTGTCTCTTCAGGAAATATGTGATTTATATCACCTTTCCCTTGCCTGGAGAATGGCCCGCTTTTGAGTGTTCACGATTAGGATTCTTCTTTCCCGGGCCATAGGAAGGAGTGAAGGAGCCCATAGGCCCTGAAACGGGAATGCAGGTGTTGCTCTGGCTCAGGCAGGGTGCTTGCGGAAGACGATGTGGAGTTCGCGACGCCAGTCTTCGCTGAGGGCGATGAGTTCCCAATCAACCTGGGGAGAGAGATAGCGCAGGAGGGGGAGATTCGCGGGGTGGATGCGCAATGCGGGAGCGGCCAGGAGGAGACGCGGAGGCACGGGCGAAACTTCTGCTTCTGTGAAGTAGCCTTCGCGCTGGAACGCCGAGATAGGCCGGTCGCTGCCGGCGGTGGGCTGCGTATCGGCATTGAGAGCCCGGACGCGAATCCAGTAATCGAGGGCCTGGAGAGGGAGATGCATGTCTTCGTCAGCTTTGAGTTCAATGACGACCAGGCGGCCGGCGCGATCGAGGGTGAGCAGATCGAGCATGCCGCGATCGCCGGATGAAAAGGCGGGGACCTGGGAATAGATGTGATCGCTTCGGAGCGAGGGCAGCAGGTCGCCGAGTCCAGCGCGGAATTCGGATTCGAGCCAGCGCTCGGGCTGGATGCGAAAGAGTGGATCTTTGTGAACGCCGTCGCGATGGCGGCTTGCGAATAGGCGGGCGCAAAGTTCGCGGCAAAGGTCCGCTGTTTCGTCGGTCAAGGGCGTCTCGTTTGCGCCGGCACCGAAGGTGATCTGCTGCTGATGGGCGAAGGAGTGCGCATCGGCGCCGTGACGTACGCGGGCGAATTCAAGGCCATGCAGGGTCAAGCCGACTTCGGCTGCGGAACGCGGACGGATTTCGATGCGCGATTTAGCGTTGGCGGGAAGCAGGTTCAGAATTGTGTCGATGCCGGATTGGCAACGCGCGAGGGCTGCCGCCGGGGAAAAGGCGTGAACAAGACGCACAACCTGGTTGCCTCTGTCACGGAAGTCGACGAGCGCGAGTTCTTCGTTGCGCTCATCGAGGGTGAAGAGCTGAAAGTCAGCGGCGGCGTGGTTGAGCCATGCCATGCGCTCGGCTGTGGTCTGCTCGGATCCACGCGGCACGATGACCTTGAGCGAACCGAAGTGGCGGCGTGCATCGCTTTTCTGGCGGCAGTGGTCGAGCCAGAGAATGCCGAGGGTGAGGATGGCGTCGATGGTGGCGGAGGATTCTGTTTCGCTGACGCCGATGATCGCTTCGGCGGCGGTGCCGCGAAGAAGGCGGCCACGAATGTAGGCCGGGCCAAAGCTGTGCTCGAGATCCATCGCAGAACGGAGGCCGTCGACCTTGGAGCCGATAAAGGCGCGGGTGAGGACGCGTTCAAGGAGTCTCTGAAAGTTGCGGCGCGCGGAGTCGCGGGCGGTGGGGGTGCGGCGATCGCTGTTGGGAACAAGTTCGAGGGCCTGGGGCTTGGCAGAACCCATGCGACGCGTCATGACACGGAGGCACTGGGAGCGCGGCTGGATTTCGACGACGGTACGGATGAGATTGCGCTCCTCACTCCAAAGCTGGAGGAGGCAGCGGCCGTGGGACTCGGTAACGGAGTAGCGTGCGAGTCGCATGTCGAAGAGGACGCGGCCATCTTCGAGGAGAGCGGCGGCGGGATGAAGGGCGAGGTATTCTTCGAGGATTTCGGCGAGTTTTGCAGCGGAAACGGCGTCGACAGCAGCGGACACCGAAGGCTACCAGTTCTTTCGTGCGCGCAGATTCGTGATGTGCGCCGTGTGGTGGCGCGAGTGCCAGGCGTAGATGGCAAGCACGGTGGCGAGATTCTGGCGGCCGTTCTCGGGATGAAAGTGGCCGCGTTCGAAGTCCGCGTCGGAGAGCGATTCGAGGAGCGCCACCCAGCGCTCGTGCATTGCGGCGACCATCGCGAGGGAGCCGTCGATGGGCAGGCGGCTGTCTGCGAGGCGAGCCCAGGCGGCTTCGTCGTAGGGTTTGATGATGGGCCAGTCTTCGGTGAGAGCGAGCTTGGTACGCATGTACGCGTTGGCGTGGCTGTCGGCGATGTGATGCACGAGCTGGCGCACGGTCCAGCCGCCTTTGCGGTAGGGGGTGTCGAGTTGGAGGTGGGTGAGGGCGTTGACGGCGGTCTGCAGCGATGACGGAAGCAGGCGGAGGGTGGAGATGTGTTCTGCGCGAGCTGCGGGGTCGGAGGAGGCGGACGGCGTGAATCGGCCGATCGGGTAGCGGAGGTCTTCCAACTCTGTCATAGCGTAAACCTGGAGAGCTCACGGGCGCGGCAACAGCGAGACACGGCGCGAGGCGAATCTATTTGGGCGGCGTGGGGTGCTTCTGCGCTTTGTGTTTCGGCGCGTGCTTCATATTCTCGTTTTTCGGGTGATAGGCCGTGGGATGCACCCCGGCGCGGGGGTCCTTATGGGGCTTCTTGTGAAAAGGCCAAATGGCGAAGGCCGGAGCGGCACACAACACCAGCAAAAGCGCGGTAACCGCAAATTTCCTCATGGCAGGAATGTAGCACGAGAACGGAGCGGGCGATAGTACCTGAAGTCACCGGAGACGACGGAAAGTACCGGCGGCAATAGGTTAAGCAAATGTTTACTCCGGGGTTACTAATGGGATGGTCCGCCGCCTAAACCTCAGCGGAGGTATAAGGGTTGAACAGGAGGCGTCCCCATGGAGATCCACACAATCGGCATCGATTTAGCGAAGACAGTTTTTCACCTCATTGGGCTAAA
>NZ_JBAUUO010000066.1:0-31369 GCF_049582745.1 Occallatibacter sp. | reverse complement strand
TTCATTTTCATGCGCCGGAATTTGGTGAACTTGTTCCGACACTCACCTCACCGCCTGGACTACGCACAGGCGTGTCGCTCATTGATAGGTGGTGGGTCAATGGGCGCAATCGTTCTCTCTCTGCGTGTACGGTGATTGAGGCGGAGCTCGGAGACCGAAAGCACAATCTGACGACTTAAACTTCTTGGAATTGAGGGCTGCACTTGACGATTGATCTTCATGGATACCACCCAGCCGAGATCGTTTGGAGTGGTGTGCTCAAAAAGATCATTCAGCAGTCCTGGGAAATGGGAGAACCAGATTTGTACCTCATACATGGGCACGGACGAAATCGAGGTATTACACCTGGATTTGTCAATACCAATACCGGGTTCTTTGGTCTGGAGATTCGCAGGGCATTACGACACGACGAGAGCCTTCGGCAGTGGATTCGTCACACGACCTTGAACTGTGAGGACATGGGAGTGACGAGCGTTCGATTGAAGCCCAATCGAGCCCCTTCCCGCACCGCTCTCGACGCAGATCTGATCGCAGACGCAGCCGTAGAGTGATCGCAGTTTGATTCAGTCGGCCGGCACGCTGCGAGTCCTGGAGTAAGGTGAGCAACTAGTGTGGAGCAGTACACTGTTCGGTTATGTCAAGCGAACGGTTGTCCATTTCCAAGATGAAGGATCCTGTTTCCTGGCTTTATCCTCCGATCGAGCCTTACCACACGGACCGGTTGCGTGTTTCGCCCCTGCACGAGCTCTACTTTGAGCAAAGTGGCAACCCAGTTGGTAAGCCAGTGGTGTTTCTCCACGGCGGTCCAGGCGGCGGCTCCGATCCCAAACAACGTCGCTTCTTCCGCCCGGAGAATTACCGGATTATCTGTTTCGACCAGCGCGGCTGCGGGAAGAGCACGCCGTACGCGTCCCTGGATCAGAACACTACGTGGGACCTCGTAGCGGACATGGAGAAACTTCGCGAGCGTCTGGGCATCGAGCGCTGGCAGGTATTCGGTGGCTCCTGGGGCTCGACGCTGGCGCTTGCATATGCCGAGACGCATCCCGAGCGTGTTACTGAGCTGATCCTGCGCGGCATCTTCTTGCTTCGCCGGCAGGAGATCGATTGGTTCTATCAACGCGGTGCTTCGATCCTTTACCCGGATGCTTGGGAACCGTATCTTGCGCACATTCCAGAGGCCGAGCGTGGTGATCTGCTCAACGCCTACTACCGCCGTTTGACCAGCGGCGATACAGACGTGCGACTAAGCGCCGCGAAGATCTGGAGCGGATGGGAGGGTGCCACGTCGAAGCTACTGCCCGATGCGGCCTTCACCAGCCACTACGAGGAGGACGAGTTTGCTCTGGCCTTCGCTCGCATCGAGGCCCACTACTTTGTCAACCGCGGCTTTCTCGAGAGCGACGATCAGTTGCTGCGCAATGCTGGGCGGATTCGCGCCATTCCGGGAGTGATCGTGCAGGGCCGTTACGATGTGGTTTGTCCCATGGAGAGCGCTTGGGCTATGCACCGTGCGTGGCCCGAGGCAGACCTGGTGATCACGCCGGACAGCGGTCACAGCGCGTTCGACCCGCCAAATACACGTGCCCTTGTTGCGGCTGCAGACAGGTTCGCCAGCTGCTGAGATTAAGAAAATCAATAGCACTGGATTGTAGTTTCCGAATAGGACACACCGGACACACTCAGAACGCTGCGCTATGATCTTCGGCATGATAGCGACCCATGGAAGCCACCTTCGCATTACCGGTGAGGGTGTGCCCATCTTCCTCGGCTACGGACTTTTTTTCTGGCGCACCTTCAAGAGCAATCCCGGAAACAGGCTGATCGAGTGTGGCAGCATCACTCTAATCGTTTTTCTTGCATTCATGGCAATGATCGCAAGCAACGGCGTTGATGATTCGGGCTGGCTGTTCGGCGCTACGTTGATCTTGATCGTTCTGCTTTGTTTCGCAACCTTATTCTTTCTATTCCAACGCCATGTTCCGCGCTTTGGTTCGACGGTCTAACCGATAAGCTGCTTCTCTGCTGGTGGTGGCGGAGATTTAGCGGGAAAAGTAGTCTTTGAATGCCTCAGGGCGGGTCACCGTCGATCCGTCGATCCGTCAGTTACTCAGTATTAAACACGTCCTCAGCGATTCGCTCTAACGGTCTTCATACTCCCTGTCCGCAACACTGGGAGGCAATAAAGAGCCCGCGAATAAGAGGAAATTCTTTCAGGATCGCAGGGCGAGTGCGCAGCTGGACACATCGGGTTCGCGATCACCCTGGAAGTAGATCACGTCATAGTAGGACCAGTCGTAGTCCCGTCCCACCGGTCCACCCGTCTCGCCGGATTCTACTGCGACTTCGGGATAGACCCATTTACCTGGAGCTCCGGCCGTGTTGTCTCTCGGCTCGCAGAGCAGGCGGACATAGGCAAGTCGAGATGCTTCGCCGCATGTGGGGCACTGCCGCTCCACTTCGCCTTCATGGCTCTGACTAGATGACCGCAGCGCTGAAAAACTGCCGCACTCGCATACCCAGGCAAACGAGAATCCAATCTTGTTATGCGGTTTTTTGGAAAACTTCACTGACGGTGCGACCGATGCGCGGGTGCTCCCATCGGAAAGGTTTTGCTCGCTTGCAAACCGCTCCAATGACTGCCTGGTCGGCAAGTTGCGCACGCCGTTCAGTGCGGACCGCAAGCGTTCCCTGCAGAGTGTCCAGACTATCGCCGCTTCATCTCGGCCATTTTGAAGGATGATCGACAACGAGCTTCCGGCACTTGCACGAGCTACCGGAACAGTCTGGGAATTAGCTGCCACACCCCAACCGTAGCATCGCCGCGAGCATTACAGAACTACCCTTTGGTGGCATGACCCAGGAGAGGGCATCCTATGGCTAATAAAGGCTGTCAGGGATTCCTAAAGCGCAACAAATACACGGCCGAGGCCAGAACGGTTCCCTGTGCTCTGCGCAGTCCAGAGCGGCGGCCAGGGCCATGCCGGTGGCACGGGGCCAGCGAAGAAAGCGAGTCTGGGGTCTGGTTGTTTACAGAGCGGATGGGTCAATTGCGGAGGCTCGGGGGCTGTCGGTAGCTATCAGAGTGGCAAGGTTGAACGTTTTAGGCGGCGAATTTTATCGCTTCGCTCCCGGCAATCTAGATTGCGGGATTGGTGCCGATTTCTGGTTCCGGTCGTATCACCGTCGACTCGTCGACTCGTCAATTACTACTTGAGTAATATTATTGGCGTCGTATTACTCGACTGGTAACTGAAGAGTCGACGGTTACTCGCTCTGAACTCAGTGTTTCGGGGGATGCGGGACCTGATAGAAGCCAAGACCGACCCCGACGAAGTAGAGAGTCAGGGCAGTAAAGATGAGTGCTCCAAAGATGTGGAGAGCGCGACGGCCCATGGTCTGCGGATCAGTTGCACGCGGCCGGATTCCCACCTGCCACATTCTGAATGTGAGCCATCCCCAACCCACCAGGATCAACCAACCCGGTACATTCGTGCTTATCTTCATGCCGAAATGATGTCACCTTTCTTGCAGAAGTTCCGTCGCCCACCCCGGATTAGCCCAGATTCTATTCCAAAATTCGCCTTATTACTGGCATGGTGCGCCGCCTAAGCCCTCCCGGAGGGTGTAGAGGTAAGCAAAGGAGGTGTTCCATGGAGATTCGTACGATCGGTATTGATTTAGGGAAGACAGTGTTTCACTTTGTAGCCGTCAACGCACGTGGCCAGGTCGTGGTTCGCAGGAAGGGTTCACGGACTCAGCTTCTGCGCTTTACCGTGAACCTTCCTCAGTGCCTGATCGGCATGGAGGCCTGCGGAGGAGCTCATTTTCTGGGTCGTGCTCTGCGGGAACAAGGTCATGATGTGCGCCTGATGCCGGCGCAGTATGTGAAGCCGTACGTGAAGACGAACAAGAACGACTACATCGATGCCGAAGCGTGTTCAGAAGCAGTGGCCCGCCCGACGATGCGTTTTGTGCCGATCAAGACCGACGATCAACTCGACCTGCAGTCGCTGCACCGGGTGCGCGAGCGTTGGGTTGTTCGCCGCACTGCGGTGATCAACCAGATGCGCGGGATGCTGCTGGAGCGCGGTATCACCATCCGCAAGGGACGCCATTATATTGAGGAGTCTCTGCCCGGCATTCTGGAAGACGCGGACAACAAGCTGTCCGGTGCATTGCGCGTACTTCTGACCCAGCTGCGGATGGAGATGCAGTACCTGCACGGGCAGATCGAGGAAACCGACAAGCTGATCGAGCGCATCTGCGGCGAACTTGAACAGTGCCGTCGCCTGGTCGCGATCCCCGGAATCGGACCGATCACGGCCACGGCCACGGTCGCAGCCATCGGCAACGGCGCGGCCTTCAAGAAGGGGCGCGGATTTTCTGCCTGGTTGGGAGTGGTGCCAGGCGAGCACTCTACCGGCGGCAAGCAAAAGCTGACCGGCACAAGCAGACGAGGCAACAAGTATTTACGAAAACTCTTCGTGCAGGGAGCACACACCGTGCTGCTGCAGAAAACCAAGCAATCTTCCGGCTTGAGTACGTGGCTTGTTAATCTCACATCCCGCAAGCGCAAGCAGGTGGCAACCGTGGCGATGGCCAACAAGATGGCGCGTATGGCCTGGGCGGTGCTGTTTAAAGGAGAGGCTTATCGCCCGCCAACAGCACCACAAGTAATCGCAGCCTGATGGCCTGCACATGACGCCTGGCAAAAAGCGCCAGGCTTGGAAATCGCTGACGCGATTCCCACATCTGCAGTCCAACGACGACGACTGATTTGAGTTTGGAGATTCCTGCCAGGTTTGCTGGCGAAAACATGAGATGGCACAACGGTCGATCCCGGCGCTCTCGAGAACCTGTACCCGGAAAATGCCTTCAAGGCAGCGTTATTAAAAAGGACGAGGGCGCAGCGCATCCCATTCAGGCCAGGAGTTCGCTACTCCAACAAAGGCCGGATACATTCGCGCAGACCAATTCTGTCATCCTCACTTTTCGCTTGCAAAACGGCGGCGGACCATACATTCAGGGTAGTCCACCACTCGGGAACTACATCAATATAGCGTGTAAACTCGATCTACCACACCCCCCCGCAAGGTGATGCTATGGTGTCGCGTTGGAAGAGTTTGGGTAGAATCAGCGCCAAACCGGCGAGAACTCTAATGGGGCTATGTCTAGATTGCCCACAATTCCACCTCCGAGCCCTCAACTCCATTCACCACGCAGGCGGAGGTAGGATTGGAACCATGATCGTGCGCTGTAGCGTAGCTTTCCTCTCGGTCGTATGTTGTCCAATTTTGTATAACGGAGCCGTAGCGCAGACTTCTCCGCCGTCTGAACCAAATGGTGCCGTCTATTACAACGAAAATGGCATTAAATCACCCGAATTGGCTCCTACTGATTTTTCCCCTGTGGTCTCGAACAATTGCGAGTACGAGGGCGCTGGAATCGTTCGGATTTCTCTAGTCATCAACGCGCAGGGAAACTCTGATCAAGTGGCCCCTTTGTATCCGTTCAACGATGACATCGACAAAGCAGCGGTAAGTGTTGCTAAGGTTGATCGATTCTCGCCTGGTTCTAAAGATGGAGTTCCGGTTGCCGTTGCGCAGGAACTTCAAGTCAAACTGACTGTGTGCAGGGTCAGCATAGTGGATAAAGATGGAACGACCTCAGCCCGGATCAGGTTGAAATCAGCGCCCGTGCAAAAACTCTTTCCCGCTCCAAAGCAACCCCTTCCACCCCTCCCGCCCATCGAGGGCCAAATGACAGCCACACCTGGATCGGCTATGCAATTGGCTAAGGAATTCGCCAAGTTACACCCGGACTATTCACATCCTGTCCCGCTCGAAACACCCGAAGCCGAGTGGCCTGCCGAACAGCGCGGCAGAGAAGGCATATGTCTCGTTAGCCTGGTAATCGATGCTAATGGGCAACCACAGGCAATGAGAATCGTGCGCGGCACCAATGAGCAATTCAACGAAAAGGCTTTGGAGGCGGTTGCAAAGTACCGGTTCAGACCCGCGAAGAATGGCAAAGATCCCGTTCCAGTCAGGATGTCGATTGTAGTCAATTTCAGACTGCACTGAAACTCACGCCTTACGGGCATCTGTCGCTTACGACCTCTGGATATCTGTCTAGCGGGTGGGTAACCGCCAACCCAGACGTAATCCCAAAATCGGGTTATGTCCGAGTTGCCCACAATTCGCCCGGAACTCCGAAGTGTGCCCCATTCGGCTCGATGACGCTTTTGGCCGCAAGCGCCGCGTCCGCTTGAGCGTATGATTGCCGACGGGTTTTAGAGTCGCTCCGAGCGCG
The DNA here is from genome assembly GCF_049582745.1 of Occallatibacter sp. Lineage (GTDB taxonomy): Bacteria > Acidobacteriota > Terriglobia > Terriglobales > Acidobacteriaceae > Telmatobacter. The sequence continues at coordinate 25,054 of NZ_JBAUUO010000066.1, read as the reverse complement.
ATTCGAATATGCCGAGACCGCGGCAAAGGAAAGGAACTCTTCTTGCACGTGAACAAGCTTTTAGGACTTGCTTTCATTTCCGCACTAACGATCACGGCACGAATAGCACCAGAGAACGCCGCTGGAAAGGTCAACGTCGAGTGCTCGAAAGGAGCTATCTGTTTTTCCGGCGAAGTGTCCGACGGAGAAGAGTTTCACAGAATCATCAATGACAAATTGGAGTTTAGGTTAAGAGCGAGCGATTGGACGATTGAGGTATCTCCACGGGTGACGAAGAGCGGCTGCGAAGAATTTGCCTCAGTTGTGAGCCCGCCCTATCGCGGGCACAATGCCCTCCACTTCGACGAGAGCTATGGGGTGACTGCGGAGGAAGAAGTCTCTTGGTCGCCGCGGGAATTCGAGTTTGTGACCAATTGCGAGGATTACAGCATAGAGGCCAAGCGGCTGGAAATCGTGCTTTGGCCCTACTCGTTTACCAAGCAGGAAGCCGACAAGGCACTCGCAGAACTTGGCACCTCCCCTGTCGGCAAGGGCCGGCTCTGGGTCACAGCCTCGAGAGTCAGTCATGCTTCCGATACGCCCGACGATAAGCTGGGCAAGATCGAATGGATGCGTTTTGCTGTTGAAATCCGCTTGCCGAACTAGGATTCTTCGGGCACCGAGCGTTGCAGTCCTTCGTCTCATCTTGGGAAAGATGGAAGAGAATTGATTGTTCCGAGTGCTGGGTGGTTGACCGCCAACCCGTCAATGACCCAGTTTCGGTGCATTTTAATGCTTATGCTTGCTTGCTGACTTACTTGGCGACTTGCGTTCGGTGTTGGCGACCGGCAGAGATTGAGGTCGAAAAAGGAGCATTATCGGCCTAGGGCAAGGAGGCCAGAGGTCGATGAAGCATCAGTCGCGTTCCCTGAAACAGCGTAAACACCCCAAAACCCGTCTGCGTCTGCCAGATCTTGAATTCTCAAAGACGGCGGTGTTGAACAGCCTGTCCAGTGTCGACGGTCAACGTGGATATGGCCATGCCATCGACGAGTTTGTCGACTGGTACTGCTCGGAACCGAGACTGGCCTTGAACAAAACGGTGGTCATGCGCTATCGCAGCTACCTTGAGGCCCGCCTGCTTGCTCCCGGCACTGTCAATTTGCGCCTTGGCGCTGTGAGGCGTCTCGCCTATGAGGCGGCCGATTCCGGGCTGCTGAGTTCCGATCTGGCTGCTGGGATCCGCCGTGTCAAGGGCGTCAGAAATTTGGGTATGCGCCTGGGCAACTGGCTGACTGTTGAGCAGAGCATAGCCCTCTGTCGAGCCCCGGACGGTACGAAGCTCAAGGGCAAGCGAGATCGCGCTCTTCTTGCTCTGTTGCTTGCCTGCGGTCTGCGCCGCCATGAAGCCGTCAGCCTAAGACTGGAACATCTGGAACAACGAGAGGAACACTGGGCCATTGTCGATCTGAAAGGCAAGGCAGGACACGTTCGCACGGTTCCCGTCCCTGGCTGGGTGATGGAAGAGTTGCGAATTTGGTTGAATGCTGCGGGGATCGACAGAGGTAAGATCTTCCGGCGAGTGACGAAGATGGGACAGATCCTCGGTGAAGGGATGACCGAGAAGGCCGTCTGGCACATCGTTAAGGATTCGGCAAGAACCATTGGATTGCAGAAATTGGCGCCGCATGATTTGCGTCGCACGTGCGCCCGTCTCTGCCACTCCGCGGGAGGAGAGTTGGAACAAATCCAGTTCCTCCTGGGTCATGTTTCCATTCAGACGACGGAACGCTACCTGGGCTGTAAACAACGAATTCAGTCGGCGGTAAATGATCGAATCGGAATCGAACCTCGTTCTTAAGCGATGATATTTCCGATCGAAATCCGGTAGTACTATGTCGGTGATGCCGGAGGCGAACGAATGGATTACGATCGGGACAGAGTTGATGAGATCACTCTCGCACTTTTGTGGCTGACCAGTTTCAAAGATCCTGTCGGCGTGCGAGCCTGGAAGGGGCAAGACTGGGACACGATGGAGCGACTCCACGCAAAAGGCTTCATCTCAGACCCTAAAAGCAAAGCCAAATCGGTTGTCTTGAGCGAAGAGGGTGAAAGACGCTCACGGGAGCTATTTGATAAGCACTTCGGGCTAGGACGCCTCCATGGAAACTCAGGTTGAGGACATTCGCTGGCAGAATCTGGTTTAAATTTGTCCCTTGAACTCGACGGAGCATGAGAATGTGCGCCAGACAGCAAATGAAGACAAGCACTGCCCGCGTTTCCGAGAAGATCGAAAGCGCAATTCGATCGGCGATCAAGTGCTATGAGAAAAAGCATGACCTGAAATGGTGCGACGGATCTTACGATCCTGATGAAATCAAAGAGGCAGCCGAGATGCTTCTTTCAGCGAAAGATGCCGAAGTGTGCATCTGTATCGAATACTCTCTCGGCTATAGAGACCTGGCGAATCACAAGGACTACTTCTCTAAAGACGATCACCGGACTTCTCGCATTCATCTAAACGGGAATGCAATCGCATTCACGGTTGACTTGAGGAGACCGGGGAGCTGCAGAAACCACGATAATGTGCTCATTCCGCGAGTCGATCTCTTATCGAAAGGTAAGGATGCTCTCTTCGCAGAAGCAGAAAACGGAAATGCCACTGCTATGTTCGCGCTCAGTCGTCTCTTCGACGAAGGGATCGGCGAGCCGCAGGATCCGATCGAAGCATACTTCTGGCACTCCGTCGGAATGGAGTTTTGTGAATACGACTGGGCCTGCGAGGGGTTTGTCGACGCCGCCGCCAATCAGGAGATTCTAGCTGCCAAACTACCCCACGAGCTGGGCAACGAAAATAGCTCTCTTCATAAAAGAGCGAAGGATTGGATTCACATACACCGCGAGTTTCTTCCGAAAGAAAACTCCCAGAACGCCTACTGCTTAGATGATGAGTTCAGTGCCTTTGACAACGAACAAGATGATGCAGACGATGAATAATCTTGAAGTCCGCTAATTTGTGACGTTCATGATTTGTTATTTTTATTCTAAGGCGATGGAGGGAGACCGGGATGGGACACTACTGCAGAATTTGCGGACGTGAACGACCGAACGAGCAGTTTTCGGGTAAAGGCCACAGAATTCATGTTTGCAAGCGGTGCAACGCCAAGCCAAAAAGCGAGCGGCAGGCCATCGAGGACACCGACAGCATCTTCGCAATTATGCAGCAATCGCACATCTCTGAAAAGAACGTGGCTCGTCTGAAAAAACTAACAGAGTCGAAAAATTCCCAGGTCGCAAGCCTCGCAGCAGTTGTTCTGAAAGTCGCTGAGGTCAAGCCTTACAAGACCCGAAGACTAAAATTTCTAGCGAAGATGCACCCGGAAATCATGCGAGACCTGGAGAAAACCGGCCTAATTAGTGCTTACACCAGAGAGTGGGAGGGTTCCGAGATTTTCGCTGAGGACGCCGCGGACTCACTCTCTTCATTTACGGGAGATCCGTTCGATGAGTGCGGCGATCTCTTCTGAGAATACTCGGCTGTGCCGCGAAAGATTCAGTTAATGGTCGTCCCGCAGCAGCACCGCTTGAACTTCTTTCCGGATCCGCAGGGACATGGATCATTTCGCCCAATTTTAGAAGTGTTACGCCGAGGTTTCGGCGCGAATGTGGTGCCCGCAAACGCGTTTCTATTCCTCCGGAAAAAGCGATAGGCCCCCAACAGTCCCCCCGCCATCATAGTGATAATCCCTCCGCGCTTCTCGGGGCTGATTGGGTCGGGACGCATCTCCGGATCTTGATCATGCTCATGGAAGAGCACCATCATGGGTAATAGGCTCCCCCCGTAATCCTCATTGTTGATCAGTTCTGCCCAACCGTCGTTGCGCATACCAACGCCGCGCATGAAGCCGTGCGCCCAGTCGTTGCCCTGCGGAATGCCGTCTTTGTCCTCGATGAGCAGAGGCGCGTAGATCTCATCTCTGAACAGCGTCCCCGCTATGTCGTTCCAGTGACGCATCATGAGCCCGAGGAATTCGTTTGCTTCGTCGAGGCTGTCAAACTCGCACGTGTCTGATATCTCCCCGCCGAAAACCTCCGGGTAGTATTCGCTCGGCATCACCGATTCTGGTCCTGCAATGAGAGCAGCAAAGAAACCGTCGAGTGTTTCGACGTTCATCGCCTTCCCACCTTTGCAGTTTTTGAGCACGTCGCCGAGGCGATCGAGTTCAGCGTCTGTTAGAGGCTCGTTTTGGGTGAAGGGAATCATAGTATGACCATAGCCTTGGGAATCCTTATGCCCTGCCGACTCAAATCTTATGCTGCGTCGTGTCCTCTTGTGGCCAAAGCGGTGGCTGAACAGCACGTATCCGTTCGTGTTTGAGGTCAGCAATAACTCTTGACCAATACGAAATGCTGCGTTCACTCCGCAACCGTTGCCGTTGCGCTTCCTTTAGCTTGCGTTCTGCATGGCGCATTCGCTTGCGCTTGATTCGATCGACTTGTCTGTCAATGGCCATAGTTAATCTACTGCTTCTGATAATTACGAGCCGGCCCGGGTTTCTTGAGGCTGCTGAGAAGCCCCGAGTATCGTTTGCGGGACTGATCGTTTCTGACCGCCATGCCAAGAGCTTTCTTCTGGCCAACCACAACCAGAAATCTCCTGGCTCGCGTGATGCCCGTGTAGATCAGGTTTCGTTCGAGGAGCATAAAGTGCTGCATGGCTACCGGGATCACCACCGCTGGAAATTCGGAACCCTGAGACTTGTGAATTGTAATCGCGTATGCCAGCGAAACCTCGTCCAGTTCGCCGTAATCGTAGGTCACTACCCGCTCATCGTATCGGACAATTACCTCTTGCTCAACCGCATCAATCTTTTCAATCGTGCCAATATCGCCGTTGAAAACCTCCTTCTTATAGTTGTTCTCCGTCTGAATGACTTTGTCACGAACCTGGAACCGCCATCCGAATCGTTCTGCGGCGGGCTCGGATTGCCGAGGAGGGTTCAGGGCTCGCTGGAGTACAGTATTCAATTCGCGCACTCCGATCGATCCGCGGTTCATTGGGCACAAAACCTGAATGTCTCTGATCGGATCCAGTCCATGGCCTTTCGGGATTCTATCTTGGACCAGTCTTACCAGAGTCGCTGCGATGTCTTCCGGAGTCTCGCGCTCCACGAAATGAAAGTCAGAATCAGGCGCCGCGGCTCCAAGTTCCGGCATTTTCCCTTGTCGTATGAGGTGCGCGCTGGTGATGATCCTGCTCGCGGCAGCCTGGCGGAAGACCTCGGTCAAACGAACCACCGGCACGAGATCGCTTTCGATCAGATCACGCAGGGTGTTTCCCGGACCAACCGACGGAAGCTGATCCACATCGCCAACCAGGATCAGTGCTGCGCTGTTCGGAAGTGCACGCAGCAAAGCGTGCATCAGCAGAACGTCGACCATTGATGTCTCGTCAACAATCAGCAGGTCACATTCCAGTGGATTGTCCTCGTTGCGTGAAAACCTTCCCGTGGCTGGATCAACCTCCAGCAGTCTATGAATAGTTTTTGCCTCCAGCCCAGTGGTTTCCGTGAGGCGTTTTGCTGCTCTGCCGGTTGGAGCGCAGAGAAGACATTTCACTTTCTTGGCGCGAAGGATCTGAAGAATCGAATTTACCAACGTGGTCTTGCCCACGCCGGGTCCCCCGGTAATGATGGCTGCGCGACTGTTCAGAACGACCTTCAGCGCCGCCTGCTGGCTTGGCGCCAGTGTCTTGCCGGTACGAGCCTCACACCACAGTATGGCCTTTTCAATGTCGATAACTGGATAGGTTGGGCGGCCATTCGCCAGACGCCGTATGCTCACCGCAATGCCTTCTTCAGCTTTCCTTAAATGAGGCAGGAAGATTAGTGGTTCATCATCAATTTCTTCGAGCAGAAGAGAGCCGCTCGTGAGCATTGCAGTCAGGGCCTGTTCAATCGTCGGGAGTGGCACTTCCAGTAGTTTCTCCGCAGCTGCTTTCAATTTTTCCAGGGGCAACGCGCAATGGCCTTCGGAGGTCGCGCCCAGAAGCACGTGACTGATTCCCGCCCGAGTACGGTTCTGCGAGTCCTTGGGTATCCCAACGCTTTGAGCGATCTGATCGGCCGTGGCAAATCCGATGCCATGGATCTCTTTTGCCAGCGTGTAAGGATTTTCTTGGACCGTCTGGATGGCCAGATTCCCGTAAGTCTTAAAAATCCTAACCGCTCTGCTGGTGCTGACTCCGTGGCTGTGCAGGAAGAGCATGATCTCGCGGATCTGCATTCCTTCCTGCCAGGCCTTCGCGATCCGCTCCCGGCGCTTTGGCCCAATCCCATCCACGCACTCCAGGTCTGCGGGATTGTCGCTTATCACTTTCAGTACTTCCACGCCGAAGTGGCTGACCAGCTTTTTCGCCAGCACTGGCCCGACCCCTTTTACAAAACCTCCGCCAAGGTATCGTTCAACACCCTCACTCGTGGTCGGCGGCGTCGCTTTCAAAAACTGGGCCTTGAACTGAAGTCCATGTTCTTTGTCCCTGACCCACCAGCCCCTGCCTGTCAACCATTCCCCGGCGCTGATTGACGGTACAGGGCCTAGGACCGTCACTTGATCTCGATGGCCACGGACCTTGACTCGGAGAACGGCGAAACCGCTTTCCTCATTGAAGTACGTGACTCGCTCGACAAGTCCCGCAATGTCTTCGTAGGAGGTATTGAGTTCTGCAGCCGAACTGCTCATCCTGATTGGAGTTTATCGGGTTCTCGGTGGACGGAGGCGAAGATTTGTCAAAGGTCCGAGTTGCCCACTTTCCGGGTTGCCCACCATACAGACACAGAACGAGATTCGTGGCAGGATGGATGAGAACTCCCACTCAAATCTAGTCAGAAGCGGCAGGTATGGACAGGAACTACGGTCGTGTGGCTCTAGAGGCTCCTTCGGAACTTGTGGGGCCGCTGCCAAGAGCAGTGACGCTCAACGATGGCGATGGACGATATGTGCTGATCGCCGTGTTGCTGTTTTTCGTCGGCGGTAGCATCTGGCTTGGATGGAAGGGTTATGACGATGTCCAGCAGTTCAAATACAGAGCTTTGTTGCGTAGGGATGGCCGCGTCGTTGTCGGCGAGGTCACAGGGTTCTCATCTTCGCGCTCCGGGCCGACGAAAGTTCATTACACATTCACTTTTGGCGGAGTTACCCATGCCGGCGAAGCGGCAGAGGCAGTCACATGGGGGGCGGGACTATCGCTCCGCAATGCCGATCAGATCTTCGTCCGGTTTCTCCCGTCCGATCCTGCCATCAATCATCCTGATGCCTGGGAATGGTCTATAGCTGTTGGTTGGCCGGCTGTCGCCTTCCAGGTCTTCTACTGGGTCATCGGCGCGTTGTCATTGTTCTATCTATGCCGGTGCAGAACGCTGCCTCGCAAAGGAAACGCTGCTGCAGGAATAGTCACAAGTTGTATCCGCAAGGACAATTCATTTCACATCGAGTATGAATTCCGCACTGCAGACGGCGCGTCGATGAAGGGGAACAGCGATCGTAAAGAGAAGTATGAAACAGGGGCGACAGTCTGGGTGCTTTACTTGCCGCAGCGGCCACGGAGAAATGACTTATACCCTGTGCCATTGTTCGACATCGCCGGCTGAGTAGCGATTCCGAGCGGATTACCGCCTACTCGGAAATTACTTTATGGTTAACACCTAGATCGTCATGTTGTAACAGGAGTAACTTCCGGGTGGATCACCACTCGACCGCGATACCATGGCAAGCAAGGTCCCATCGATTCACGCGAGGTTCAATGTACGCGGGCTTGTATATCGGTGCACTGTTGTCGATCGCGCCGCTGGCACTCACGGTAACAGCGTGGCGAGCCGCGAGGAACGCCCGTCCTCCATTGGTCCGGACCGCCACAACGTTCGCATTCCTCACCGCAGCAACCAACATCCCTGTCACCTACATGACGGTCGCCGCGGATACGACATGGGCGGCTTGGCTGGCAGCTTTTCCATCGACGCGGCCGTCAGCATAGCAGCGTGAATCCTGCTGGGCCTGCTCCTCTATTGGATCCCTGGCGGGGGCTTCGGCACAGGTCTCAAAGCAATCGAGCCGCACGAGCCGCTCCTCCAGCAAGAGCGATGATTTCGCGTTGCCACTTCCAATAGTCAACCATGGAAGTTTCTGAGTGCTCAACGTTGGGCCGTGGACTTGAATTACCGCGTGTCAATTGCGACTCGGCAGTCAAATCGGACGATTTCGGCGTTGCGGTTGGATCGTCTACCCAGAAGGTAGAAAGTGAAAAACATTTGGCGCTCGCTGTTGCCAAAGTTGAAACTTCCGGATCGACCACTCGGGACTTAACACTAACGCAGGAAGCCTGCAGCAGCACAAATCTCATCGAGCCGCGTCCATAAGGAATGGGGAGCTAAACTAACCTCGTCTGGGAGGGCAGCCCATGCGACTTCGTACATCGTTCACTTCCGCAGTCCTCGTCATCTCCTGTCTCACCGCTTCACCAAAAGACAAGAAGAAAGGCGTGCTGCCGGTCGACATCCTCCAGGCGCACACCGTATGGGTCATGGTTGATCCCAATGTCGGTGCCGACGTAGTCGCGCCCAACGCAAACAACCTGGATGAAAGAAACACGAGGAAGTGACATGAACTGCTTTATGAGGCCTTCCATCCAAGTTGGAGTTGGAGTCGTGCTATTGGCAGCCGCATTCACCATTCCTCCAGCCACGGTGCAAGTGCAGGCAGCACGCATTTCACAAATCATCGAAGAGCCAAATCCACTGCAGCTGTATTCGGGTGGTTCGCAAGGCTACCTGGGAGTGCTGGTCGGCGATGTGGATAGCGATTCGGCAAACAAGCTCAGGCTGAAAGAGGTGCGCGGCGCGTTGATCTGCCTTATCGATCACGATGCGCCCGCAGCGCAGGCGTTGCGCGTGAATGATGTTCTGCTCGAAGTCAACGGCCAGACCATCGAGAGCGCAGAAGCATTCGGACGCATGATGCCCGAGCTTCCGCCGGGACGCAAGATCTCGCTGCTGGTCAGCCGCGATGGACGGACGCAGACCATCTCGGTGCAGCTTGCGGATCGCAAGAAGATGGAGAGCGACGCCGAGCAACGTCTTCCCTTACCCCGCAGCTGTCCTCTGCTTTGGCGGTTTGGCTTCCCCCCGTCCCGTTGCCGACCATAAACCTTTCGGAGTATCGGCAGAACCGAGCTCGTACGGTCGATCACTAGGGTTGCTCAGGCCGGTCTTCGGGATTTCGTTCTCACCGCCCATCCAGATGTAAGGTGATCCAGCTCACGGCGTTCGAATTTGGCACCGGAAACTCAAGCCCATTTCTGAAGGATGTTCATATCTTTGAGATGAAATGGTCACACTACTGCCGTCGTTAGAATGGACTTTGAGGAGAGCTTCTGATGCCTGCCGGAGATCCGCAGAGAACCTGGTTTCCCCAAATGATCAGGCGATTGCGGGCAGAATGGAACCCCGACATGTCGATGCCGATGCTCATCGATCTACGGGACAGATTGGATGAAATGCTCCATCAGATCCGAAGGCTGGGGAACATCAAAACTCCAATCTTTACTTGTCCGAAATGCGGCAAGACTGCACACGCGGCCGAGCCCCGTGCTGGTTACAATCGAATGCCCCCACCGCGTACAAGGTTATGCCGCCACTTGCACGGTTAACAATTCACTTTTATCCCGCCACACAGTACAACCCAATCCCGCCACCCCGAGAGAATAGTGCTGGATGCAGCGGTTTGCTGCCGGCCAAGCCAAGATCGAACCGCCAGGGCTCGACGCGGCGAAAATCTGGCAAAGTTCCGCATAGGCGGTTAACCGTCAGTTGACTCCTACCCAGTCTCAGATTCTAGTTCAGTGAGTGCCTCAAAGAGCCGCCCAAAAAGTTCCTTCTCCCTTGTGATGACCTGAAGAAAGTAGTCGCTTTCCGCGATGTAGGTCTGCGGACGAATTCGGTCAAACTGGTTCCAGAAAAAATCTTGCATGCCTTGCGTCCCCGCAACGCTGAAGTTGCTATTTACAAATGCATAAATCCGCCCAGGACCGAGCGACGCTATGAACGGGTTTGAGTCCCGCGCCAGCATGCCGCCCAAGTCAACTCTCTCGTTGAACACATACCATTCATCCCAACCCTGACGCGGGAGTGCTTTTGCGTCTTCGACTCTCGGGCTGTAGGCAATACCATTGCGGTTCTCCCAACCGGCTACAATCTCGCTGTCCGTTGGGTGGTATATGCCACTATCAATGGAGGTGATTGCGACGAACTTGCCCACCACAATCTGGGGACAGAGATGTAAGAGATCATCAAGATATTGCTCTGTTACGAGCCACTCGTAATCTTCATGCACTCCGCCGGTCAGTGGGACCTTTGGACAGTCTTCCATCGCCCCATTCTAGGCGAACCGAGTTAATAGGATCCACAGCGACCAGCCTTCGCGAATGTCCCGAGTGGTTTGTCGCCGATTGGGAAGTTTCAAATGAGCCGGATCACCCCTACGTCAGGGTTGGCCCTAATACGACAACAGTCCCCGACAAACTCAGAATTAAGACGGTGTCACGGTCTTCTCTCCGTACCGGTACCAGAACCATGACCACGTCCCACCGCACAACGTGCCAATCAAGATGAATAAGTACCAAGGAATGTCGATCGGATCTTTGACATTACCTTCCGGTGGAAAGATTGAATGCAAACAAAGCAATATGCATGCGAGTGTTCCACCAAGTGCGCTTCCCACACCTACAAACCTAGCCCTAGTTGAAACGAACGGAAACAGCGGAAGAATCCAACCACCTACGCCTCCCGCTAGAAAGCCGAGCACTCCGCCGATTGGAACAGAAAATACCCCAATCATGATCGAAGCATTTATGAGCGTCCTCGGATGAAACTCATGAGCGATAGTTGCAGCTTGGACCGTAAAAAAGACAGTCGAACTCAATGCGCAGAATACCGCTGAGAAGAGCGCAGCAGACAAGGCTCGTTTCATCTTCAACGAAGTATAACGCTCAAGATAAGTTCCGATCCGAGTGTATCGTCGGCGATTCGGAAGTTTCGAGTGAGCCCGGTCACCGGAGCCGAGCCGAACCGACCCCGCCGGCTTCAGGCTGGCGGCGGTCTGCCGCACTCCTACGGTGTGGATGATATCGAGTACACTCCCCAGGCTCCCTACTGGGGGCATAACGCTGTATTCAGTGGGGGCATAACGTTGTAACGAGTGGGGGGATTGATTGTAATCCGCACCCCGAGTCAGTGTGCGTGCCATGATTCTATCGCTGGGCCGTTTCGAGATTGCGCCGAAGGATCAGGTGAAAGCCCTTGAAAAAGCCTGGGCGAAGTACCGCGAGGAACATGAGCTGGACATCGAGGGAAAAGGCCGAGACGTTTCCATCTATCGCAACAGAAGAACTGATTGAGGTCGGGAACGGCAAAGCAATGTTGCACCATTTGGGGTAAGGTCCGGTTGGATCACGACCCGACCGGAACGGTGCAAACCTGTGCGGCCTTGCAAGTACACTGATCTCCAAGGCGATCTCCTATGGACGACGACGGGTACGAGAAGGAACTTGAGAAGGAACGCTTGCATCGCGCTGCCAGTTCAGGCGACATAGAAGAGATGAAGGCGCTCCTTGATGAGGGGCTTCCAATAAACGCATTCGACGGCCTCAACCGTACACCGCTTCATTGCGCGGCAATAGGCGGTCATTTTGAAGCCGTTCGATACCTCATCAAAGCTGGTGCTGACGTCAATGCTCATGACGAGGAGAGAATCGGCGAAACTCCGCTCGGGGAAGTCGCTGCAAACTGCACGTTCGATATTGCGAAGGCGCTGATTGACGCTGGTGCCGATCCGACGATCCTAGGCTGGATGGCGAATACGGCTCTCGACAGAAGTGCTGCGCGAAAGAAGCCTGAAGGGAAGAGAGTGCATAAACTCCTGGTCGATACAGTCAAGCGACGGAAGCCGACTTGGCCAAGGCTGCACAAGTACCTTTAACCATGGCGACTAACGTATTTCTGAACTGCGCCAGCGATTGTTCCCGAGTGACCGTCGATCCGTAAATCGCCCGCCGGTTAACACCTAGATCGTCCTAGTATCGCCAAAGTAATCTCCGGGTGGATCTCCGGGTGGATCACCACACGCTCAGCACGCCGCGACCGACGCCTCAGTCGGGCCAAAGATCGGTCGCTTCCGGTGTGCCTCCGGTACCAAGAATGCCGGGAAGCGCAGCGAGACGTTCACTTAATGTCTCAGCGGCACCTCGCAACTTCAAGTTTGCTGACGGCGATTCTGAGTCTGCAAGGAGTTGCTGTGCTGTGAAGAATCCGTCGTGTTGTGACAAGCTAAGGACGGCCTTCCGAATCACCGAGATGATGATCTGCGGATCACGGAATAATCTCTGAAGGAAATCGACATTCTGAGACTTCCAAGTGGACTCATACAAATAGCCGTCGAATTCCCACAGACAAGGCGGCCCGCCGCCTTTCTCACGCGTCCACGGTGCGAACACTGGGTTCGAGTCCTTCGGGTAAACCAAGCAGGACGCATACTGCACAGCCGAAATGGCTCGGCCAATCGTACTTATGGACCACCAATTCATCCATAGATGCTCAATGTCTGGCGCGATCACACCGTAGGTTGTTAAGGCTCGAATCCAACGATGTGGAGCGGCGGGGTACCCCTCAAAACGGAGTCGATCTTGAGCGTCTATCTCCTCAAGAATCGAATCTCTCATGAATCCGAGCAACGCTTCTCTCTGATCGTCGGTCAGAATGCCAGTGAAGATTTCCTTCTTTGCTAGAACCGTATAGAAAAGCTCTACGAAGCCTGGACAATCGAATTGCTCATCTCGCAGATAGTCGTGCCACGCTCTCACGCAGAATGGCAAAGCATGAACAAGCAGAGAGGATTGGATCTCTCCGTAAAGCACGTCGTCCATGTAATCGGCGAGATCAATGCCGGTGACGCGTTGGCCAAGACGCAGCTTCGCGAGCCGCTCCAAATGCGCAGGATCACCGTCAAAAGCTGATTGGGAGATTGTCTCCGGCGGTGTAACTGAGCCTAGTCGTTGGTAGAGATCATTCAGTCGCTGATCAATTCGGCTATCCATTCGGAATGAAAAGCTTAGCACGCTGATATTTCAATTCAGCGTTGTTCTGGGTGGTTGACCCGCTACTCGGCAGTTACCTTTCGGTCAACTTCTCAAGCACTGCAATGGACAGCCTAAGGGGTGACAGTACTGTGGGCAAAGGGACCAGCGCGGCCCCTGTGATTGAGTCACCCTTTCTTATGGGTGACTTTTTGGGTGACCTAGCAAAAAGTGTTCGCTGTAAGGGTCTTTGTATTTGATTGATAATGAAAGGTTTAAATGGTCGGGGAGAGAGGATTTGAACCTCCGACCCCCTGGTCCCGAACCGGGTTCAATCGCCTTTTGAAATCTGTTGAAATGCGATGCTTCTAACCCATTCCGATTGAGGCTCTTGCGGCTCCGTTGTTGAAGGCTATGGGGCCTTAGTGCTTTTGGATGCTTCTTCCGCTACATTTTCGACTACACCCAAGGGCGACTTGCTTAGTAAACAAAAACCCCCCATCAGCGCTGTGAAGCATTCGATTTTAGTGCTGTTGAATGTCCCTACCGAACTCTTCGAACCTTAATCCTTCGCTCAATTCCATAGATCACAAGCGAGCCGCAAGACTGATTGCCGGCGGCATTGGCTTGGGGATCGCAAACTGAATCGGAGTATCCGTCGCCAAACGTAGCTCGAAAGACCTTGCCTCCGGCGATGGTTGGAGGGACGAACTTCGCGAACGAAATTTTAGGATCTGCATCGCTCCACAAATAACCCAGGTCGTTGGCGTAGAGCGACAGAGTAGAGAACGCGACCTTGTCTGCTTGATCTCGCTTGCATCTGAACCTCCCTAACACCCACCGTCGAGAATGATCACTTCGAAAGAAAACGGAATTTCGTAACATGAGGCTACGGGACGAGGCTTAACAAAAAACGAATGGGCTTGAAGGGTCTCTCGGCAACGATGGAATTTGAGAGGGCTAATAGGTAGTGCGCGAGGAGGGGTTTCCGTTTCAGAGATGAGTCAGAAAAACGTGAGGTGAGTCAAGCAGGGTCGCGAATGGAGAAACGGCTCTGAGTCAAGTCAGTTCGAACGACAGGGAAACCGTTATTGTAGGTGATCTCTACAGACCTGCCGCGCGCCCGCTAATTCTAGAGGATGTTCGGCCGACTGGATGTATCTGACGATGGCATATGCGGAGTAATGACATATACCCGGCACGTCTAATAATCGTCGAGTGGACGAGTCCTATTATGCCGTTTTTGGGATCTACGTGCCCGTCTCCGCCGCGTGAGAGACAAATTAAAATAGAAATCCACATGAAACGCTGCTCCGCTCTGAAGCACTAATTCTTCACAAGGTGTAGTGTGGCTTTCGTCATCTAGTGTTACTCGTTGGCTTGCAGTGAAGTAAGTCACCGCAGGCAGACGGACATGAACAAGATGCGGCAGGCGATGGAAATCCTGGCGAAGGACTGCAGACGGCGGCTGCCCGAGTTGGTGCAGCCCATTTCGGAGATGTAAATTTCGATCTCAGCTCGAGACATATTTCGACTCATGCAATTATTCTGTTGACAATTCCGGCATGAGTTATGGCATTATGCACATCAGTTTCTCGCATTCTCGCCGTTTGAAGTTGTGCACATTGGGGGTCCTTGTCGATGTACAACTGCAAGTTAGACAGGAAGCCTCCCGAACCAATCCGTCACGCAGACCGTACAGCGACACAGGATTCCATTGCGTGTTGTTACTATGGCTTTGATCGCTGGGTAAAGGCGCGACCCGGAAACTTGATGCTACCGAGACTAATGACGTGCGGAAACACCTTTCCCTCAGATAAGCAAGTTCAGAACAGATTTGTCGCGATGCAGCGTTAGTGTGCGGCTCGAATTGTTCAGGAGTTGCGCACCATGGCATTCCTACAAACAGAGTGACAAGCGTTTCTGTGCCTATTTCATGCGCAACAAAGGGGGTCTTGTGAAAAAGTCACTTTTCTGTCTGACTTTGGGCAGTTGGCTGTTTGCCGTCTTGCCATCATGGTCGCAGCAGGCATCTTCGGATGTCATGACTATTCTGCGAGCATCTTTCGCAGCGCAAGCAGGGCAAACGGTAGTTCAGGACGTTACGTTGAGTGGGAACGTGGAGTCAATCGCGGGGTCAGACGACGAGACTGTGCCCTTTACCTTCAAGGGGACCCTATCTGGCTCCGCTCGCACTGATATCAATTTGTCATCTGGAACTCTTACGGAAAGTCGATCTATTGCGTCCGCTGGCCCAACCGGAACATGGTCAAGAGGTGACGGACAGACGCATGCTCTCGCTGGACAGAACTTGTTGACGGATCCGGCCTGGTGCTCTCCGGTGCTTGTTTTGGAGCGATTCCTTACAAACACTGCCACTGTAGTGTCGTTCGTTGGAACAGACGACGGTCTGGCGCATTTTAGCGCCTATCAGCCGGTACCATCGGAAACGCCTACCGCGTCAACGTCTCTCGTTCAACACCTGAGCCAAATTGAACTCTACTTAGATCCCAAAACATTCCTTCCCGCCAAGATCTCCTTCAATACCCACCCGGACAACAATGTTTTGGTTGATCTGCCGGTTTTGGTCGAGTTTTCGAACTATCAAAGAGTAAATGGAATCACTGCCCCGATGCACATTAAACGATATATGAACGGAACCCTAGCTCTCGATATTCAAGTTGAAAATGTGACGGTGAATAGCGGGCTGTCGTCAACCAGTTTCTAGTCTTTTAGGAACACTTAAGAGGAGTCGCCATGAAGATCTTCTCTCGCGTTGGAGTCTGCGCTTCGCTTTTCGCAGTAACCACGTCGTTCTGCGTTGCCCAGGACGTCGCCGTTGGCACGCCTGCTCTTGCAAGTTTTGGCGGTAGCCCGGACCATATCAATATTGGAAATCTGAACGCCAACTGGGTGATTCCGATCGTCAACAATCCCGGTCGTGGACCAAATATGAGCTATAACCTCTCTTATGACAGCTCGATTTGGTATCCAGCCACGTCGGGTGGGGCCACGGCCTGGCAGCCCGTTCCGAGTTCCAATTACGGATGGCAGGGATTGAATCCTGCAAATGTAGGAAATGTCTCCTATCATGTGCAATATATCTCCCAGAATTGTGGACCAAGCGGAAACTATCAAATATGGGCCATGGGCAATTTTGTCTACACGGATCAAAACGGCACGAGTCATAACATGCCTGGAAGTGGCAATTACACCATTTCGACGGGAGGGCTGGGGTGCCCGTCAAGTGGTGCCGCACCATCAGGCACTGCGCAATCGGTGGCAACGGACGGATCGGGACTAATGGGATACTACACGGTCGGCCAAGGCTACATTACGATGTACATTGTGACCTCGTCGAAGACGACCCTCTATCCGTCACTGAACGGAATTCCGAGTACGACGCCGCCATTGACGGATTCGAATGGTAACCAGATTTCTTTGTCGAACGGGACCTTCACTGATACCCTTGGCAACGCTGCCGTGAAAGTGGTAGGGCAAGCACCCGAAACCGACATCAGCTATCTCACACCCGCTGGGACATACGCTATGTACAAAGTAACGTACATACAGCGCAACATCCACACGTACTTTCAATGCAGTTTGATCAACGAATATACTGCGCTGAACGTCTATCTTGTCGATAAAATAACGCTTCCCGACCAAACCTTCTACCAGTTTGCCTATGAGACGACAAATGATCCTGCCTATCCTGGATATTATTCTGGACGTGTGACCTCTGTGACTTTGCCGACTGGTGGAGCAGTGACATATGCGTACACCGGCGGCAACTTGAATCACGGCATCGAATGCATGGATGGCAGCACATCAGGATTAAGTCGTACGCTGAATCCCGGCGGAAACTGGACCTATTCTCGTTCGCTTGTTTCCGGAACTGTGCCTGCGGGGTCAAGGTGGACCACCACAACCACGGATCCAGTTGGAAATCAGACTGTAACGAACTTCGCCGAGGACGGCGCAACAAACTCAACCTACAACCTGTACCCGACGCAGCGACTTTTCTATCAGGGCAACTCAACCTCCGGCACCCTTCTGTTGACCAAAGTCACTTGCTACAACGCGCACTACACAGGGTGTGCAATCTCAACGGTGTCCTCTCCTGTCTCACAAACCGATACCTATTCCGTTTTGCCAAACAATAGTACCAGTCTTTCAGAACAGCAGTATTCTTCGCTGGGTCAAGTCACCCAGGACAACGAATACGACTACGGAGTAGCACAGGGCGCGGCTCCCGGAACAGCGCACCTGATGCGGCAGACCATAATCAGCTATGCGCCTTTTGGTAAGCCGAATTCTGTCATTGTGAAAGACGGCGGATCAGTCCAATTGTCTTCAACCACCTACTCCTATGATCAGACGTCAGTATTCCCAACAGGTGGCACTCCACAACACGTTTCCGTCGCAGGCTCTCGCGGAAACCTTACCACTCTTGCGCAAGTCGCCAACGGCGGCACAACCCTCTACCAGACCTTTACCTACTACGACACTGGGAATCTCAAAACATCAACAGGACTCAGTACCTCGTCAACTTCACCAGGTCCGACGACCTCTTATCTGTACAGTACCGGATCGTGCGGCAACTCTTTTGCGACGCAGATCAACGAGCCTTTGAGCCTCAGCCGCTCCTTCACTTGGAACTGTACTGGCGGGGTCCAAACTCAGGTCGCCGATGAAAATGGCAAGACGATAACGACAAATTACACTGACTCGGAGTTCTGGCGCCCCGCGAGCATGTCTGACCAGGCAAGCAACAGCACTCTTTACTCGTACAACGGCCAGACACAGTCCGGTTCAACGCTGACATTTAACAGCGCTCAGTCCGTTGCTGGAACGCTCTCAACAGTGGACGGCCTGGGTAGGCCCATTCTGAATCAGAAACTCCAAGGGCCCAGCGCGTCGAATTATGACACGACCGAGACGGATTACAACAGTGTCGGGCTCGCAAGTCGATTTACGATGCCGTTCAGCGCAGCTGCTGGTGGTACAAGCTCAACCGCTCCGGGTCTCACAGTGACAAGTTATGATGCACTCGGTCGGCCCCTTCAACTGTCGGATAGCGGCCTAGGTACCGTGACTTATACCTACACAAACAATGACGTACTCCAAACGATATCGGGACCACAGAGCTTCAAGAAGCAGTTTGAGTACGATGGGCTGGGAAGGCTAACCTCTGTCTGCGAGATCTCATCGACCCTTCCTGGGGTGGCTGCCTGCGGCACAGGCGGACCAACCGGCTACTGGACCAAATACACCTACGACGCTCTGGGCCATCTGTTGACAGTCACTCAAAACGCTCAGGCAGCGAGTGGAAGTCAACAACAAAGAAGCTATGCCTACGATCAGCTTGGGCGGCTCACATCGGAGTCGAATCCCGAAACGAGCAATACAAGTTCTAACGGCACAACCACCTACACATACGATGTAGCCTGCACGACGACGGCGGCGTCACCGGGTGATTTGACTCGAAAGGTGGACAATGCGGGGCACAATACCTGCTTCGGCTACGATTCACTTCATCGTCCGAACGCGCAAGGTTGGAATACGGTTTGCAGGTTCTTCTACTACGACACCAATGTGACCCCGCCTTCTGGAGTCACGGTGCAGAATACCAAGGCGAGACTGCTAGAAGCTTTCACCACAAACTGCGGATCTACCGGATATACGGACGAATGGTTTAGTTATTCGCCCCGAGGGGAGTTGACCGACGTCTATGAGAAGACGCCGAACTCGGGGTCTACGTACTACCACACTTCGGCTGCCTACTGGCCCAACGGGACGCTCCAAACGCTTAGCGGAATTGCCTCCATGCCGACTCTCTACTACGGGGCAAGCGGCGGAGCCGGGCTCGATAGCGAGGGACGTCTGACGCAAGTGACCGCAGCAAGCGGCCAGAATCCCGTCACGAGCGCAACATATTCAACAAGCAGTAGTACGAATTATCTTGGGGCTCTTACCGGCGTGACCTACGGATCTGCAGATAGCGATAGTTTCACTTACGATCCCAACACGGCCAGACCGCTCAGCTACAAATTCACTATCAACGGACAGACCAACACAGGCACATTGGCATGGAATGCAAACAACACGCTGGCCAGTCTGGGCATTACAGACAACATCACCGGGACAAGCGATTCTCAGAATTGCACATATACCTACGATGATCTCGGGCGAATCGGTGGGCAGGACTCGAACGGATACAGTGTCGATTGCGGTGCAAAGTGGCAACAGCTCTTCACGTACGATGCATTTGGGAATATCGTAAAGAGCGGCAGCAGCTCCTTCATGGCAAACTACCCGAACCCGAATAATCACTTCACGCTGAGCGGAGGTCCAACGGTCCAGTACGACGCCGACGGCAACCTGACGACAGACAATCTGAACACCTACACGTGGGATCCCAACTGGGGAAACATGACTGCGGTTAATAGTTACCCCGCGACGTATGACGCGTTTGGGCGGGTGGTGGAACAGAATACAGGTTCTTCGTACACACAGATTGTGTACAGCCCGGTCGGCAAGATTGCTCTCATGAGCGGGAGTTCGTTGCTGAAGGCGTTTATGCCACTTCCCGGCGGAGGAACTGCTATCTACAACTCGTCAGGGCTTGCCTACTATAGGCACGCCGACTGGCTGGGAAGCTCGCGCCTGACATCTACTCCCAGCCGTGCGATGTATTCCAGTAGCTCTTACGCACCCTTTGGCGAACAGTATGCGCCTTCCGGCTCCGCTGATCCATCTTTCACCGGTCAGAGCTCGGACACGGTTTCGAGTTTGTACGACTTTCTTTTCCGTCGGAACAGTTCAAGCCAAGGGAGATGGATATCGCCGGACCCTCTTGGCATCGATGCCACAGACGTTACAAATCCGCAGAGCTGGAACCGGTACGGGTACGTGATGAACAGCCCCTTAACTGCAATAGATCCGTTCGGGCTAGAGTTTTGCTATGCAACCGACTTCGATTGGAGCACCGGCTCCTCCCCTGACGAGCCTCGCGGAGCCGAAGGAAGCATCCCTTACTGGAGTTGCATTCCAGATGCTGGTGGTGGTGGCGGAGGGAGCGGAGGCGGTGTAGGAGGGGGCGGAGGCGGATCCAGCACGAGCGGCCCAAAGAAACAGACTCCCAATCAGCAATGCAAGGCGCAAGCACAGCAAAAGTACAGCGAGAGTATGGTCAAGGCTAAGGAAAGTGCACGGAACGGCTTCTATGGTGGATTTTTGGTCGCAACCATATGGAATGGCGTATCTGGATGTGTCGCCGTCACAGCCGTTGCTGCTGAGGGCGGACCTATAAGTTGTGGTGCAGGCGGATTCGCTGGCATCTTAGCGGGGACTTCTGACGCTGTTATAACGGGAGCTCTGACATCTGGCGTGCTTTACTATGGTGACTGGGCCGCTGCAAACCAGCAGCTTCAAACCGACAAGGCGGCGTGCGATGCTAAGTACCCGCAATAGAGGTAGAAAATGAGGTTCCAATCCAAGACATTATGGCGAGCTCCAATGATCGCGCTGTTCATGCTTGTATGCCGGAGCATCTACCGTGGCTTACGAGAGCATGCGCTTAGCAGTGTTGTAACCTCGGCGAACCTGCATTCTTGGTGGCTGATTTTTGCAGGATTCTTTCTCTTTGCTTGCTTGCTCAGCGTGGCCATCTTTGTCGGAGTATTCGGAAAGCGTCTCAATTTCCAATCTCAGATTGCCTCAGTTTCTAACATTGTCGTAGCGTGGACTTTTTTCGCACTAGCCACCATCGCTGCTGATCCGATCGTGATTTCCGCTCTGGCGACGGTTGGACTTTCCAGCTTGCAGTACTGGCTTTTTGCCTTCGCTTTCCTTTGGGTGTTCGTCTTCCTTTACGTCTGCTTCAATGATGTAGACAAGGTGAGGACAATCGCTCAACTTGATCGCAAAAGTTGAGGAGTTGGCGGGTGGCCCTGGCTCCGGTGGTCTTTTCAGACTCGGATGAGGGTGCCCCCGGTCCCTCGCTTTTGGGGACCGAGGATGGAACTGATCTGCTTCCCAAAGATTCGCGCATAACTGAATACGAGTTCGTATTGGATAGAGGCAGTCGGCAATCACATTCGCACTAACCTGCCCCATTCTCCGCACGGTGATCTTGACCTGACCCCCTAAATCCGTCCATTTCGGAATACGATTTGGACGAAGGAAGGGGAAGGAAGGATGAGCCGAAGCAAGCATACGGGGGCGCAGATCATCACTGCGCTGAAGCAGGTCGAACCCGCAAGAACGGTTGTAGCCCAGGTGCGCCGTCAGCCAAGTGACGCCTCTATGGAGGCTCCGGCCGTAGTCGAATACCGTAGGAATGCGGCCCCCCCTTCTTTCGCCCGATCTCTTTGTGATGCCGCACCCCTGGTGCAAACCCAGAGGGTCGACTACCCATCCTGAATTGCTAAACGGCAGAAATTGAGGAACTTCTGTCCGCGAACTTATGCTGGAGATCGCTAGCTGTAGTCGAAATTGAACCTCAGAGATCCCCACAGAACCCCAGATTCCACAAACCTGCCGCTGCAACCCGCTGATTCTAAGGGGGGAATTTAGGGTAGGGAACCTGGTCCCGAACCGGATTTCAACTTTTATTGAAATCTGTTGAAGTTCGTCGAATCCAAGGGATTTGTTTTGAATACGTTGCAGGTCGCTCGTAGAACACTGGTGAACGTTGTGGCTTCTGGATGCTTCGACCGATACAGAATCGTCTACAATCGTTTTCTTGCTTGTGCCCATATTGGGCACAGTGATACTCTCGTTGGGGTGAGAGTGATCGCCCGCGGTACCTTGCGTGAATTCGTCGAGACGCTGAAGGGCACGAAGAATCACACGCCCGTGAAAACGGCATTGGATGCCTGGTTTCATGAGGCTGAGGCAGCTAGCTGGAAGAATCCTGCTGAAGTGAAAGCAGCGTACGCCAACGCCAGCATCGTCGGTAACGATCGTGTTGTTTTCAACATCAAGGGGAATTCGTTCAGGTTGGTGGTAGCTCTCGATTATCTCCGGCAGGTGGTATACATCAAAGCAAAGGTGAGCTATGCAGGTAAATCCGATCAGAAATAACGAGGACTACGTCGAAGCACTACGAAGGATCGATGCTCTATGGGGAGCGTCGCTGGGAACCGATGATGGCGACCTTCTCGACGTGCTGGTCATACTGGTAGAGGTATACGAGCGCGAACATTTTCCCATCGACCTGCCTGATCCCATCGAGGCACTCAAGTTTCGCCTGGAGCAACAGGGAAAGGATTACCGGGCACTGATCGGGATCATCGGGCAACGCACTCGCGTGTACGAGGTCATGCGTCGAGATCGGCCGCTGTCTCTTGCCATGATCCGGAATCTGCACACGAAGCTGCGTATTCCTGCGGAGGTGCTCATTCACCCGGGCAAGCTTCGCAGGAAACGCGTGCCAGTGACGTCCGCGAGACCGAAGCGGAAAACGGCATAGCATTCTCGCAGCAACCCGATCCATCTGCATAAGTTCGAAATCGCAGTCGATTCTGTGCGGATTACGAGGAGTAGGTCACACTCGCTGTCACGAAGCGGGTCCATCCTATTCGGTCACATTTATGGGAGGCTTCTTACACACACAGCAATGATAATAACGCTTAAACTAGCAAACCCTACGAGCTGAGCAATAACCAGGGAGTTATCCAGAAACTTCCACTTCATTGATTTCCAATTAATCACTATATTAGTTCGCATCGTTCCTCGGGTAATGCCAAAATCTCTTGCGCCAAACATAGTCTCCCCTTCGCGAACCACAATTTGTGATATAGCCATTGGAGACGTGCTCGTTCCACAAAAGTATGTCACGAAAGTCAACAGTATAATACAGACGCTGCCGGCAATCAGATACGGTTTATTCGAGAAATTGATGGGCAAAAGTGCAAAGACGAGAGCCGACGCAATCAACAGAAAGAGACAAAATATCCAATCTATAAGCAACGTTTCGATAGCGGATGTATACCTATCTTCATGATAAGCATTACTCCACTTACTGACAACGCCCAATGTAAATAAGACCAAAGCTGACCTGAGCGCAGCAAAAACAAACATCGCAAGAAATACGACATATTTCCCATATATATTCCAATCTAAGTACTGGAAAACAGATACCATTACTATTATGATAGTGCAACTCTTTCCGCAAGTAAATGACCTCTTTCCTCCACTGGCTTGCGGACGATGCAGAAGTCATCTAATCCAAAACGTGCCTAAAGGTGTCGCAACGCTCGGAGTTGTTGCATCGGCTGGTTGGGGTGGAGCGATCAGTATGAATCTCGAGGATGAGTCAAGAACTGATTGAGCTTGCCCCACCCCCGGCAGGAGCCCCAAAAAATCATAAATCAATTGCCCAGGGTTAGTGGCATCTTGGTTAGTCTCTATTCCGAGCGCTCCAATTGTAGCGGCTTTCTGAATTTGAGAGGAGGGGTAGAAGCTACCTAACAAGGACAACACTGCATCCGCGCAGTCCGGCACGCTGCTGCACGGTGGGGTAATGCCTCCAGTACTCGCAGGAGCAAACTGTGGATTGTTGATCATATTCGGCAAAGTGAAGTTTAACCCCAACGGACTGAACTCGGAGCCTTGTGCGGCATCCTGCGTAGTCATGCCGCTTGGGTCACGATACCGAAGAGGATTTGACAGAACATAAGCATATCGATTCGCTGTTCTGGGCTTTGCAACAATTCCTGCTAAAGGATCACGACTGCTGAGCCTGCCCACGCTCGGATCGTAATACCGGGCCCTCAAGAAATACAACCCAGTTCCAGGATCGAGAGCCTCTCCGGTAAACCTGAACTTGTTCCTCGTCCCAACGTCCGTTACGGCAAGGAGCGTATTTCCCCATGCGCCGTAGGCGTAGGCTCCCTGCGGAATTCCCTTGGCATCGGTAAGTCCGATGACGCTTCCGAGGCCATCATACTGATAGAAGTAGTTGAAGGCTGGCGCGGCTTCCTCTATGAGGCCGCGTCCGTAGGCGTAGGTAATGTTTCCATCCGGCCCGGACTCCTGAAGTGTCAGCGGAAGACCAGCAGCAACATCATTGACATAGTTATACGTGCCGCTTCCAACTGACTGAGTGATCCGGTTGCCGTCGCCATCATAAGCAAAGAGACTGTTTTTTGGCCCCGTAGCTGCCGTCAACCGATTGGCTGCGTCGTAGGTGAAGGTTCGCGTTTGGTGAATCGATGCGTCGGTGACCGAAGCACGGTTTCCATTCGCGTCATAGGTGAACGTGCGCGCGCCCGCCGCAAGCAAGCGGTCGGCGGAGTCATAAGTGTATTTCGTTGTTCCAAACAACGACGCTTCCTGCAACCGATTGCCCACCGCGTCATAAGTCCAATTAGTCTTTGTCGGCGTGAGTTGTCCAAGCTGAGCGCTGACTAGTTCGTTGAGAGCGTCGTATGCAAAATTCGTCGGGATGCCATTGACGCTGAGTGTTGTACGGTTGCCCGTAGGATCGAGAGCGTATGCAAGCGTAAGCGGAGGGATTCCCTTTTCAGTATTCAATACCTGCGTCAATCGATTGGCGGCGTCGTACTTGAAACCCATTTCAGCGCCGTTCGGATACTGGATCTTCGTCAAATCGCTGGCGAGATCATAAGTGTACGTCGTTCCGCGCCCAATCCAGTCAGTCACCTGAGCTAAACGGTTCGCAACATCATACGAATAGTTCAACAATTTGCCATCAGGGTAGCTCAGCGATATCCGATTTCCCACGGCGTCGTACGAATATCCCACCGTCTTGCCGTCTGAATTCGCAACTGTGATTAGCCGACCCAACACATCGTAGGCGTATTTAGTTCGATTTCTAGGCTCGTTGTTGTCGCAGTTCTCATTCATGCTCGAGTCCGACAGGCAATCTTAGCATCGAAAAATGGTGAAGCTCGGACAGAAATAGTCTCTGATTCTGATCATGGA
>NZ_JBAUUO010000065.1:0-2495 GCF_049582745.1 Occallatibacter sp. | reverse complement strand
CAAAACCGCACAGAAAGCTTGCTATAAGCTTCCAACGGAATTACTGCCTGCGCACACCAGATCGAACACCAGCCCTGCGAATCGCCGAATCAGCCTTGGCAAAACGCTATGCCCGACACACACCTAGCCAGCCCTTCGCTGCCGCGGATAACGATTGGCAGAAATGTCATCCAACCGACCTATCAGTGCAACGTTCACTCTGGCCCGAGGCAACACTGAGCCCCGGTGCGCTAAACTCAGATGTTTGTGAGTCCGTGATCACGGGTCTCTGACCCCTGATCTCTGAACCCTGATCCCTGAGACCTGACCATGACCTACCCCACGTTCCACAATCTGATCGGCGGCGAATGGGTGCCGGCCGCAAGCGGCAAAACCATCCTCAACGTCAACCCCGCCGATCACGACGACATCGTCGGCTCCTTTCCATCCTCCGGCCCTGAAGACGTCGACAAGGCCGTCGCCGCCGCGAAAAAAGCCTTTGCCACCTGGCGCCTCGTTCCGGCGCCCAAGCGCGCCGAGATCCTCGTCCGCGCCGGCATCCTCCTCCAGCAGCGCAAGGAGCAGTTTGCCCGCGACATGACCCGCGAAATGGGCAAGGTCCTCGCCGAGACCCGCGGCGACGTGCAGGAAGCCATCGACGAAGCCTTTTACGTTGCCGGCGAAGGCCGCCGCCTTTTCGGCCAGACCACGCCCTCCGAGCTCCAGAACAAATTCGCCATGTCCATCCGCATGCCCGTAGGCGTCGTCGGCCTCATCACGCCGTGGAATTTCCCCATGGCCATCCCTAGCTGGAAGCTCTTTCCGGCGCTCGTCGGCGGCAACACTTGCGTCATCAAGCCGGCGACCGACACGCCCATCTCCGTCTACAACCTGGTGCAGACCCTCGTCGATGCAGGCCTGCCCCCAGGCGTGGTTAACATCGTCAGCGGCAGCGGCGGCTCCACCGGCAACGCCCTTGTCGAACATCCCGACGTTCGTGCCATCAGCTTCACTGGTTCCAGCGAAGTCGGATCGCACGTAGCCCAGCGCGCCGCCGCCACCTTCAAGCCAGTCTCGCTCGAAATGGGCGGCAAGAATGCGCAGATCGTTCTCGACGACGCCAACCTCGAACTCGCCCTCGACGGCGCACTCTGGGGGTCTTTCGGAACGACAGGCCAGCGCTGCACTGCTACCAGCCGCATCCTTCTGCAGAAGGGAATCGCCGCGAAGTTCACCGAGAGGTTCGTCCAGCGAGCGGAGATTTTGAAAGTCGGCAACGGGCTCGACGAGTCGATTGAAGTGGGACCGCAGGTGAACGCCGGCCAGATTGAAACATCGAATAAGTACGTCGACATAGCCCTGGCCGAAGGCGCAAAGTTGCTCCTGGGTGGCGGCCCCCTTACCGATGGCGACTACGCCAAGGGCACGTTCTATGCTCCCACCATCTTCGGCGGCGTCACGCCCTCCATGCGCATCGCGCGCGAAGAAGTTTTCGGCCCCGTCGTCGCGCTCATCGAGTTCGACACCTTTGAGCAGGGCATTGAGATCGCCAACTCCATCGACTACGGCCTGTCCAGCGCTCTCTACACCAAGGACCTCAACCGCGCCTTCACTGCGATCCGCGATTTAGAAGCCGGCATCACCTACATCAACGCGCCCACTATCGGCGCAGAAGTCCACCTGCCCTTCGGCGGCGTAAAACACACCGGCAACGGCCACCGCGAAGGCTTGGGCGCCCTCGACTTCTTCACCACCTGGAAAGCCGTGTACGTCGACTACAGCGACAAACTCCAGCGCGCCCAAATCGACAACGCGGAGTGATCTTTCGAAGCAGGATGAGAATGCGATTCCGGATTAAAACAATTGGTGCAGCGCTCCTGGCTGTAGCAGGGGCAACTGGCTCTTTGCGGGGGCTTCAAGCCACAACTTCTAATCGCCCGAGCGAGCCACTGAAATCTTACCTTCGGAGTTATCTAAGTCCAGGCGGGAAAGTCGCTCCAGACAAAACAACAAGAATCGCGGTCTTCAACGTGAAGACCAATGAAGGAAAAGGCGAAGAGGACATCGTTTATGTCACAGGGCAGGGTTGGTGCGGCAGCGGTGGATGCACGATGCTGATCTTGCAGCCCACTGAATCAGCCTTTAAGGTGCTCGGCAGGGTGACAATCGTTCAGCTTCCCATCAGGCTCCTGCCCTCGCTGAATTACGGACATCCCGATATCGGAGTACGCGTGCAAGGAGGAGGTATTCTGCCCGGGTATGAGGCTGTGCTTTCCTTCGACGGAAAGACCTACCCCGGCAATCCCTCTGTGCCTCCCGCGCGGAAAACCACCGCCGCCCGGGGGAAAGTTATCATCGCGAATAACGAGAACAGCATGCCGCTGTACGATTAGCCTGCATTTCTCACGGGGAGTAGGCAAGAAGTAAAGGTCCGGGAAAAAGAGAGTGGGAAAAGGCCGCTGTTTTTGTGGCATAACTGCGTTGTCGAAGCGTAGCTAAATGCTTACAAAAGGAGC
>NZ_JBAUUO010000064.1:0-132631 GCF_049582745.1 Occallatibacter sp. | reverse complement strand
GCTCCTTTTGTAAGCATTTAGCTACGCTTCGACAACGCAGTTATGCCACAAAAACAGCGGCCTTTTCCCACTTTCTTTTTCCCGGACCTTTACTTCTTGCCTACTCCCCGTGAGAAATGCAGGCTAGCCTGCCGGAGCAGATCGAGATGGGCCGGCGCGCGTTAGTCTAACCCCATGAGCACGGCCTATATCGCGCTTGGATCGAACATGGACAGTGCGGCGGGACCGCCGGATGCCACGCTGGCCGCGGTGGCAGAGAGGTTGGGCACGCTGGGCACGGTGATACGCCGATCGTCGCTCTATTCCACCCGGCCGGTTGGATTTGCAGCGCAGCCGCGGTTTATGAATGCGGTGGTGGCACTGGATACGACGCTCGCGCCGCGCACTCTGCTCGATCAATTGCTGGCGATTGAAAGGGAGTTTGGGCGGGACCGTTCAAAGTCGATTCCCAATGGTCCTCGGACGCTGGACTTGGATATCCTGCTCGTAGACGATCTCGAGATCAGGGATCCTGGTCTCGAGCTACCCCATCCAAGGCTGGATCAGCGGGCTTTTGTCCTGGTTCCTCTCCATGAGATTGCTCCTCAATTGAGGATTGCAGGTCGCGGAAAAACCGTCGAACAGATGCTCGCAGAATTGCATCAAACTCAAGCAGGTGATACGGATGCCGTGGTGCGGATGGAAAGCAATCATTGGCGTGCTGCGGCGTAAGTCCAGGATCGCAGCGGCGCTCGCTGGATTTCTCGCGGTCTCAACTGTCTGGGCGCAAAAGCCCGTGGCACTCACGATTTCGGTTGTGGACAAGTCCGGGGCTGTCATCGCGGGAGCAAGCATTCAAGAGGCGGGCGGACGGCTGCTGGGCCGCACCGACACCAATGGACAGCTCACAATCTTTTGCCGGATTCCCTGCCGTCTTCGCATCGAGGCAAGGGGATTTGCTGGAGAATTTGTTGAAGTCAGCGCCAACACAACGGTCCAACTGGAACCGGAAAACACCAGCCAGCAAGTAACGGTCACGGCGTATCGCGCGCCACTGGGTGCGCTGGAGAGCCCGGCGACCACACGAATGCTTTCGGAAGTCGCGCTCAACACCACTGCCGTTCCGACCATGGATGGGCAGATGCGGCAGTTGCCGGGAGTGGAGTTGTTCCGGCGATCGAGTTCGCTCGAGGCCAATCCGACATCGCAGGGCATCAGCCTGCGCGGATTGGGCTCGACCTCTGCCAGCCGCACCTTGTTAACCGAAGACGATGTTCCGCTGAACGATGCTTTGGGCGGCTGGATTCACTGGGAGGAGCTGCCGGAGCTGGGGATCGATCGCATTGAAGTGGTGCGCGGCGGCGCCAGCGATCTGTACGGCTCAAGCGCGATCGGCGGCGTGGTCAACGTGGTGCCGGCGCGGCCCACCAGCACGCTCGGCGAGGTGCGCTCGAGCTACGGCGGGCTGGGCACGTATGACACCAGCGCGCGCGTCGAGACCACGTTCAAGGATTGGGGCGTACTTGCATCGGGCGGAGCAATCGGCACAGACGGATTTATCCAGATGGCTCCCTTCCAGCGCGGGCCTGTGGACACAGTTTCAAATATGCATGGGCAGAACGGACTGTTCGACGCGGAGCGCAATCGCGGGCCATTACGCCTGTTTATGCGGGGAAGCGGATTCAATGAAGCGCGCGCGAATGGTACGCCGTTTCAGCAGAACGGTACGCGGCTCTGGCGCTATGCGACAGGAGCGGACTGGCAGGGAGCGCGCGACGCATCGGCGACGCTGCGCCTGTATGGATCGACGGAGCACTACCGGCAGACCTTCTCGAGCATTTCGAATGCGCCGACAGCAGCCGATCCAACGTGCACCTACCGCTGCGGTGAGACGCCGACCCGCTTCACGCTGGTGCCAGTCAACGAACTCGGCGCGGCTGCGCACTGGAATCAGCCGATCGGCGCGGAGCTACTGCTGATTGCCGGAGCCGATGTGCACGATGTGCGCGTGTGGGATCGCGAGCAGACGTTTGGCGCGACCGCAGCGCTGACTAACCTGCACGATCATCAGCGCGATTCGGCAGGCTACGCAGAAGGAATGTGGACGCACCGTGCATGGACGCTGACCGCATCGGGCCGCGTGGACTGGTTTCAGAATCTCGATGCGCACCAGGTCGTGTGGAATGGATCGACGTGGGCGCCCGCAGCAACGCAGCCGCCCTCGCGCGATGAGACCATCTTCGATCCACGGATGGGTGTGTCGCGCAAACTTGGAGGTCACTGGGCGCTGTCGGCATCGGGGTTTCGCGCATTTCGCGCGCCGACGCCGAGCGAACTCTATCGCTCGACACAGGTGGGCAGCAAGCTCACGCTTCCTAATTCGTCGCTGCTGAGCGAACGCGCAACGGGATGGGAGACGGGCGTTGCAAGTGAATGGCGCTGGGGGACGATTCGCACTAGCTACTTTGACACGCAGGTCAACCGGCCCATTGTTGCGGTGACGACGAATCCGAATTCTTCGCCGATTCTGCTGCGTCGCGAGAACCTTGGCCAGATTGAAAGCCGCGGCGTGGGAATCGATTTTGAAGCTGCTCCGCGCCGCTGGCTCGCTGTCGACGGCGGCTACCAGTATGCGCATGCCATTGTGTCGCGCGGCACGCAGGATCTTGGCAACTGGATTCCCGAGGTGGCGCGGAATATGGCGACACTGAATCTGCGCGCGTTTCGTCCGCGCATCGGCACGCTGAGTCTGCAGAGCCGATTGAGCGGACGCCAGTATGACGACGATGCGAATCTTTTTTTGCTGCACAGCTACTTTCGGCTCGATGCGTTTGCGTCGCACGACTTCGGATCGCATCTTGAATTCTTCGCCGCCGGCGAGAACCTCTTCGACCGCAGCATCGAGGTTTCGAAAACACCGACGACCACGCTGGCAACGCCGCGTGTAGCGCGCGCCGGAATGCAACTGAGCCTTGGCGGAGCGAAATAGGCGCTACCGGGCGTTCAGCAAATCTTAAGGAATCAACTACTTCTCAACAAATCTTTACACAACGAATTTGCGAACTCAGTGTTTCTTGAAGTGTGAGTGGCCAGGAACGATCTATAGTCACCGCCGTCACAGAAGGAGAAACACCATGAGACTCGTGAAGCTCGTACTTGTGGCGGCTCTGATTGCAGCGCCCGCCATCACGTTTGCCCAAACCGCCGCGCCGGAACAGCCGAAGAATCCGATTGTGAAGCGCGAGTTCAATCAACAGCGACGCATTGGAAACGGCATCCAGAATGGACGCCTCGCTCCGCGGCAGGGAGCACGCCTTGAGCGGCAGCAGATGCGCATTCATCGCCAGGCACGCACGATGCGCACGCACCAAAATGGACGCCTGACCATGAAAGAGCGCCGCATGATCCATCGCCGGCAGAACTTCGCCTCGCGCAGGATCTTCCGCGCAAAGCACATGCATCGCCGCAACGGGTGATGCGCAAGCAAGCGGGGAGTCGGAAGGGACTCCCCGCAACAGTTTGGCGCGATGCCCGCAAGCTAGAATGACGAAGTGAGCCTCGCATTCAACCTGCTGAACACGACGGAAACCGGCGGGCGCCGCGCGCAAATGCATCTGCCGCACCAGACGGTGGAAACCCCGGTGTTCATGCCGGTGGGAACGGCGGGGAGCGTGAAGGCCGTGCCCCAGGACGTGCTTGAAACGCTCGGCGCGCAGATCATTCTCGGCAATACCTATCATCTCTATCTGCGCCCCGGACACGAGGCGATTCGCCGCATGGGCGGATTGCACCGCTTCATCAGCTGGCCGCGCGCCATGCTGACCGACTCCGGCGGATTCCAGGTCTACAGCCTCACGCAACTACGCAAAGTTACCGATGAGGGCGTGCGCTTCCGTTCGCATCTCGATGGCAGCGGCCACTTCTTTACACCTGAACATTCCATGGATGTGCAGATCGCGCTGGGCGCGGACATCTGCATGGCCTTCGACGAGTGCACCGAGTACCCGGCGGATCGCACGCGCGCCGAAGAGAGCCTGCGGCTGACGATGGCGTGGGCGCGGCGCTCGCTCGATCACTTTCGCGCACACCGGGACGAGGTACCGTGGCGTGATGATTTCGGCGATCGGGGTCCCCACGGACAGGTCCACGTCCGTGGGGTGAAAGGACAGACGCAGAAACTCTTCGGCATCGTGCAAGGCGGGATGTATCACGATCTGCGGCGCGAGAGCGCGGAGCGGCTGGTGGAGATGGACTTCGATGGCTACGCGATTGGCGGACTCAGCGTGGGCGAGCCGCGCGAACTTACGCTCGAGGTCATTCGCGAGGTGCTGCCGCTGCTGCCGAAAGACAAGCCGCGCTACGTGATGGGCGTGGGCTATCCCGACGAAATCGAGCAATACGCGCGCATGGGCGTGGACATGATGGATTGCGTGCTGCCTACGCGCGCCGCTCGTCACGGGCTGCTGTTCACCAGCGAGGGCCGCGTGAACATCAAGAACAAGCAATATGCGGAAGACCAGGGGCCGGCCGATCCGGCATGCGGTTGCGTGGTGTGCCGGCGTTACTCGCGCGCGTACCTGCGGCACCTGATCCAATGCGGCGAGCCGCTGGCCGGCACGCTGAACACGATTCACAATCTTGCCTACTACCTTGGAATCATGAATCGCGTTCGCGCAGATCTCGCTGCAAATGTGACGGCGCCGGAACCGGTCAAGCCGTAATTGCCGAGCCGAGCAACTGCTTCAGCGCTTGAACATACTCCGACAGGGCCTGACGACCGTTCTCGGTAATGCGGTAAAGCGTCTGCGGTTTGCGCAATACGAACTTCTTCTCAACCGCGACGTAGCCGGCTTCTTCGAGCTTGAGCAGTTGCGCGCCAAGGTTGCCATCGGTTGAGCCGGTCTTCGCGCGCAGCCACGTAAACTCGGCTTCCTCAACGCCAACAAGCAGCGAGAGCAGCGCGAGGCGGAGCTTGCCGTGAATCAAGGGATTGAGCTCCGGCAACTCAGGCATGGACGACTCCAACCGATTTGCGTCGCCGCGAGTCCATTACCATCCCGTAGATACCGAATACAATCTGGCAAAAGAAGATCCCCGTCAGAAACGCGATGGTCACCGGCGTGCCTTTGCCAAAGCATGCAAAAACGGCGCAGCCCCACCAGACAGCTGCACAGGCAAATTGCATTTTCCATTTCAGGATCATGCTGGATGCAGCATTGGCGCAGCCGAGCATGGCGCCCAAAACTGCGACCATCAAATGCAGGTCAATTCGCCCGCTGGTTCCCAATGAGAGGAACACAAGGAACATAGATATCCCCGCTGCGACCCAGATGGCACCGATAGCGCGTCCGATGGTCGTGTTCGTGTGACTGTGGCTTTTGCGAGACACAAGCACGCCGGTCAGCACACAAGCGCTGATCATCGTGACGGGCCACACCCACGCGCTCCGGCTCATCGCGCCCCATAGAATCGCAAGATAATAGGCAACTCCCCAGAGCACGAAAATCCAGCCCCAGCTTTCGGTAGACCGCCGGCCCTCGGCGATCATGTCTTCAATCAGTGCAAGCCGTTCCTTCAAATCCTGCGTGCTCAGATGATCGTCCATTGCTATTCTCCTTCGTTGAGATTCTCGTTGGAGACTCACTGCTCATGCGTCAGCAACATCTCTACGCTGCGATGCGGAGGATTGCTTGCAAAGCTGACGTCAGTCGTCTCGTGCCATTCGCCCTTCGGGTTCAGGTGCATGGTGTTTTGGATTTTTGCCGGACCCGCGTTGAACCCCCAGGCGAAACCATCGGGATTCACGGTAAGTTCGGTGTCGACGTAGCGTCCGTCGTTGTAGGCACGGAATCGGTAGACGTGGGCGGCGTCGTCATAGGAGACGGTAGCCAGCGCCTGGAATTGCGCCTTGCCATCCGGCCCGGCGCTCTTGCCTTGGATGAGCAGAACGAGACCGTCGAGCTTGAACTGAACGCTTTCAGTCTGGGTGAGTTTCAAGGGTTCGCCCGGCCCGCGTGAGATCGAGACGGGTCCGGACCAGTTGCCCGCAAGAAAGGCCAGCTTCTTCATGGCTTCGCGCTGGGCGGCGACGCTTGACGTTTGCGGCTGCTGGGCGATGAGAGCCATTGCCGAGCCGGCGAGCAGGATGCCGACAAGCCGAGGCAGAAGTCGAATTCCGGTCAAATCTCGATTCATGCAGAGCCTCCAGTCAGCGCATCGAGCCGCTGGGACCACCTTGGCTCAATATGAAGTACTCTACAATATAGAGTACTCTATGTCAATCGCTTTTTTGCACTGGGATCTCGGTCTGTTCGATTTGGCAGGTTATCTAAGGTGAGATTCCTGGAAAGCCGGGCAAACCGGAGAGTCGTCAGGACCGTCTGAGTGATTTGGGCATTCGACAGGAGGCACACTTTGCACGTGGAAGGCGAGGGGCTTCAGCTCAGCATCGACTCGGTTGTATTTGCAACGGACCTCTTGAGCAGCTCAGACAACGCCGGCCGTTATGCGCATCTTCTGGCGAGATATTTCGGGGCGCAATTCATTGTGATGCATGCGTTTCTGTCGAGCCAGGCTGCGCGGGAGGCTGAGACCCTTTCGCACCTCGTGAGCCGGGAACGCAAGGATCTATCTACGGAGCTGTCACGGGTCGCCCATGCGCTTTCTGAGGACGGCGTAGAAGCCGTTCCGATGCTGATTGAGGGAGATATACCGAAGGCAATCGCGCAACTGGCCGAGAAGCGTGCGCCCTCCCTGGTGGTGCTGGGAACGCATGGCGCAGGACGAATGGCGCGCGGACTGCTCGGTTCCACTGCCGATAAGATTCTGCGATCTACTCCGTGGCCTTGCCTTGTGGTTGGACCGCAGGTGCCCAAAGCATCGCCGCATTCGGTGCCCTTCAAACATATCCTCTATGCCACGGATTTCACGCCGGAAGCGGCGCATGCTGCCATCTACGCAGTCACGCTGGCCGAAGAGGCACACGCGGACATCGATCTGCTCAACGTCGTTCCTGGCAGCATGATCGCGCATCCCGACCGGCTCTCGAATTCTGAGAAGCACTTCCAGAGCGAACTGGATCGTGTAATACCCCAGCAGGCACGCGAGTTCTGCAATCCCCACACGTTTGTCGAAACCGGCAAAGCGCATCATCAGATCCTGCAGCACATCCAGAAACATGGCATTGACCTGCTGGTGATTGGCGTGCGCAACAGTTCCCATCTCGACCTGGAAATACGAATTTCAAACGCATTCAGCCTGGTCGTCGAGTCGCCATGCCCGGTGCTCACGATTCGCGGTTAACGACTATTTTCCAAGCTCTTTCACAAAAAAATCGGCCATGATGTGGTTGGCTTCAATGGCTTCGGGCAGGCGCAGGTCGTACCAGAAGGCGTGCGGCAAAGCGTCGTAGACCACGAGGTGGGCGTCATCCCCGGCCAGCAGATAGGCGCGTTCCAAGTTGGCCGTGCCGCTCAGCAGCAAATCGCGGCCGCTGGTGACAAAGAGCGTGGGCGGGAGGCCGTGCAGGTCGCCATAGATGGGCGAAAGGATTGGGTCTTTCGGATCGGTTTCGGCGACATAGAACGGATCGTGCGCTCCGGGCTCGGGTGGATCGAGATGGCCGGCGAGGCCGCGCAGCGCGTACATCGCCTGGGAATCGCCGGGACGCGCAAAGTCGCCCATGCCGCTGAAGATGCCGAGGGCGGCGGGCATCGGCAGGCCCAGTTGCTTGATCTTCGCCGCCACTTCGGCGGTGAGGATGGCGCCGGCGGACGTGCCGTAAATCACGATGTGCTTCGGTTTGTAAGTCTTCAACAATTCCTTGTAGACGGCGATGGAGTCGTCGACCGCAGCTGGGAATTTGACTTCAGGCGAGAGACGGTAGAGGACGGCGACGACCTTGATGCCGGTGTAGGCGGCGATCGGAATCGACTCGGTGTAGGAGCCGGAGTCGGAGTTGAACCCGCCGCCGTGCAGGTTCATGAGCACCTTGTCCTTGTTTTTCTCGGGCATGCCTTCCGGGGTCACGATGCGGACTGGAACGCCGGCCATCTTGTCTTCGACAATGGTGTTTGGGCAGATCTTCGACCACTCGACGCGTGCGCGGGCGGTGTAGGCATCGGTACCCTTGCGGCGCGCTGCTAACGGCTGTGGCGGACCCTGGTCAGGCTCAGGCCGGCCGATCGACTTCTGCGCCTCGGGGCTGATGGTCTGCGGAACAGGAACAACGCGTGTGACGTGGGCTGTGCCGTTGGCGTCGATGTAGCTGGTGTCGCGGCTGGGGGCCTCGGCGGCGGTGGTCGGGGTCGGAGCGGACTGCTGGGCAAGGAGCAGCGACGACGCGAAGAAGCATATGCAAGCGACGGAGCGCGCGATCGAGAGCATGGGGTCAAAGCCTCCAGAGGATTTTCGGGTAAGGCACCGCGGACGAGCGGCCGAACCGTCCACGATAGCAGAGGGACTGGCGTATCCTTGATCGTCACAGCATTCTGTTCTCGACCGGAGGCAGCGGGTCGCATGCGGAATGAGGAGGGAACTCCGATGATTGCGAGAATCTGGCACGGATATACGAAGCCCGAACATGCCGACGCATACGAGGCGAAGCTCAAGCCCGAGTTGCTGCCTGGAATGAGCAAGATCCCCGGATACCGCGGAGGCATTGTGTTGCGCCGGACGTTGGGCGAGGAGATCGAATTCATCACCATCATGGTGTGGGAGTCGCTCGAAGCTCTGCGGGCAGTGGCGGGAGCGCACTACGAGGTCGCCATCATTCCCGAGGACCGGCTGCAGTATCTCTCCCGGTACGACAAGGAGTCGGCGCACTACGAGATCCGTTCGCTGCAGGGACTTGCCGGACTCGCGGGCTGAGGTCTGAAATTCCTGCTGCCCTCTTTATGCCGAGTACGTTACATTGAATTCCCATGACTGCAATTGCTTCCCCTGCAATTCACAATTTTGTCGGCGGCAAGTGGGTTACTTCCACGAGCCCGACCGGAATCGATCTTTTGAACCCTGCTACCGGCGAGCCGCTTGGGAATTCTCCCGCCGGGTCACCCGCTGAGGTCGACGCGGCGGTGCAGGCGGCACATACCGCCTTTGCCTCGTGGCGCACCGTGCCGGCGGTCGATCGCGTGCAATACCTGTTCAAGTTGAAGGCGTTGCTTGAACTGCACCTGGATGAGCTCGCCAGCCTGATCACCATCGAAAACGGCAAGACCCTGACGGAGTCCAAGGCGGAATTGCGGCGCGGCATCGAAAACGTCGAAGTCGCGTGCGGCATTCCCGTGCTGATGCAGGGCTATTCGCTCGAGGATGTTGCGCCGGGCATCGACGAGATCATGGTGCGACAGCCTCTCGGCGTCTGCGCGGTGATTACGCCGTTCAATTTTCCGCAGATGATTCCGTTGTGGTTTCTGCCCTACGCGATTGCCACTGGCAATACCGTGGTACTGAAACCGAGCGATCGGGTTCCCTTCTCTGCGGCGCGCCTTCTGGAACTCTTCCAGGAGACAGGTCTGCCGGATGGTGTTGTGAACCTGGTCAACGGCGGAAAGGCTGCCGTGGATGCGCTGCTCGATCATCCGCTGGTGCGCGCGGTGAGCTTTGTGGGCTCGACGCCGGTGGCCAAACACGTGTATGCACGCGGCTCGGCGAGCGGCAAGCGCGTGCAGTGCCAGGGTGGCGCAAAAAATCATGTCGTGGTGTTGCCGGACGCCGACCAGGAGACCACGACAAAGATCATTGCCGATTCAGCCTTTGGCTGCGCGGGGCAGCGCTGTCTCGCTGTGAGCGTAACGGTGACGGTGGGCGAAGCGAAAGACTGGTTCCGCGACTCGATTGCGGCGGCGGCCGGTTCGTTGAAAGTGGGCAACGGGCTCGATCCGGCGACGCAGATGGGGCCGGTAATCACGCAGGCCAGCCGCGAGCGCGTAGTCGGGCTCATCGGACAGGGCGCGGAGCAGGGAGCGAAGACCATCGTGGATGGCAGGCGCACCAACGGAAACGGCGCCGGCTCATTTGTGGGGCCGACGGTGCTTGACGGGCTGCCGGCCGCGAGTCCTCTGATGGAGACAGAGATCTTCGGACCGGTGCTTTCGGTGGTCCATGCAGACACGGTGGACGAGGCTGTCGCGATGATCGAGCGCTCGGCGTATGGAAATGCGAGCTCGATCTTCACCTCGTCGGGTGCGGCGGCGCGCAAGTTTCGCACGTCTGTTTCGACAGGGAATGTGGGCATCAACATTGGCGTACCGGCACCCATGGCCTACTTCCCCTTCTCGGGATGGAAGGGCAGTTTCTTTGGCGTGATGCACGCGCAGGGTCGCGACGCGATTGAGTTCTTTACCGACAAGAAAGTAATCGTAGAGCGCTGGCCGAAAGAGTGGTCGCGCAAGTTCTGATCGCACCGCTACGCACACGCGAAAAAGGGGAGCGCGAACTGCGCTCCCCTTTTGGCGGCCGACTGCGGATTGCGGACAATTATGAAGGCGGAAGAATGAGAAGACCCGCGTGCAGCAGCATTTCCGTTAGGCTGTCGAGCGCTTTTTTGTATTTGTATGAAATGGCACGTACGCTCACGCCGAGCATCGCGGCCGTTTCTTCCTGCGTATATTCCTGCAACACCATCCGGCTGAGAATCGCCTGATCGACTTGCCCGAGTTTCTTCAGAATCTTCTCGATATCGAGCACGAAGATCACAGCATCTTCAAAGGTTTTGACTTTGCGGCTCGATACCCATCCTCGCCCGATCGGTTCGCCCAGGATAGCCGGGGCGCGGCCCACCAGCATGGACGCGTACAGATACCGCCGAAGCATTTTTTCAGTATGTTTGCGATAAAAGGCCAGGCTGATGAACGGCGCGGAAGCAGTGTCCTGGCCCGCTGGGTCAGTTTCCACAATCGAGCCGGAGAACGGATCGACGCTACGCCCGGTCCGCCAACGCCGAGTGATGGTTCCTGCGGCCCAAAGAGACGGCAGTTGGAGGGCTGCGCTCACTTCGCACCTCCGGCTTCGACGGCTACTGCCCAGAGGTTCAAGAATCTCTTGGTGGTCGGACGCCCGCGCCGCTTTCGGGACTCAGGGCTGGGAAACTTCTCCAGTTCTGTTCTACAGCGTGAACAATATACAGTTCCCAAGGTCTGGGCACGGTACCAAAGACTACCGCACCCCTCGCAAATCTTCAATTGCACGCACAATTCCATGACCGATTCCCCAAAAAATCGCTTTCTCCCGCTCGTTCAGTTTGTTGTCTTCTGTCAGGCGGGTTGAAAGGAGCCAGGCAATCGCATCGGCGGTTCTTTTGCCGTCTTTTACGGTTGCCCATGCTCGAGCTGTGGATGTCATCACGATGTTCGCGCAGAGTCTGGAATCAGCTCGACTGGCAGTGCCGAGGCGCATGGTTTGAGCGCCTGCGAAGGAGTTCGATCGGAGCGGTGCGAGACCACGCTCGATTTCGACGAGGGCAACTACAACCCTCGTACGATTGCGCGGACCAATCCCATCCCCGAAAATTTTCCACAACCTGTGCGAGCTGGAGTAAGCCCAATCTAGAGAGATGTATCCTTTGCGTCAACGCTTCCAGGCACACTTCTTCATTCGTTCTGTTGGATAAGCAAGCGAGCCCAAAGAGTGAAGCCAAAACGGCGCAAATCGGTTTGCTTAAAGAAAACAGCGACCGATCGTCTGCATGACCGGTGGCGGACTATCCACAGATGAATTTTACCCAGATGCACGAACGCCTTCGTGTGGAGTTGCTGCGCAGGATTGAGCGTGGAACTTTGAGCGTCTCACTGCTGGCGCGGCAAACCGGATTCGGCAAGTCGCACTTGTCCAACTTTCTGCACTCGCGCCGGCAGCTCTCACTCGAGGGACTCGACCGTATGCTGGCTACCCAGCACATGGCATGCGAGGACCTGCTGGAACTCGGCTCTCATCCCGGTGCGGGCGGCGGCACCGATGAAGAGCTCCTCACGGTGCCGGTTGTTTCGCACAATTCCGCGCTCTTTGAGCCGTATATCCGGCCGAGCGCAGTGCTGATGATGCTGCATCTGCCCACCGGCGCGCTTCGCTCGCTCAAACCCAGAACTGTGGCATCGCGCCGCTCGTGGCAGAGGCTTGTAGCCATCCGTATTGCGCATTCCGATGCGCTGCCCATGGATCCGATGCTGTTTCCGGATGCTCTCGCCGTGATTGACCGGCACTACAATGCGCTGACCCCCTACCGAGCCGGCAGGCCCAATGTGTATGCCATTCGCGACGGATCTCACCTGACTTTGCGCTATGCCGACTTTGCGGAGGCGCGGCTGGTTCTGCGGCCGTTGAATATGGGCTTCCCGGTCGACCTGATCGAGATCGGCCCCGATGCTTCGCCGGGCGAATACATTGCGGGTCGCGTGTGCTTGACGATCAACGAGCTGTGAATCGTGCTCAGCGGAGGCGCGGCCTCCGCCTGTCATCAACCGTCGTGGGCGGCATCGGCGTTGTCGAAACGCGTAAACTTCGAGACGAAGTTCAGATGCACGACTCCCGTCGGTCCATTGCGCTGCTTGGCAACAAGGATCTCCGATTTGGCCCGATCCGATTCAGACATTTCCTCATCGCGGTTGTAATAGGATTCGCGATGGATGAAAGCAACCACGTCAGCGTCCTGCTCAATGGAGCCCGACTCACGGAGATCGCTGAGCATGGGCCGCTTATCGTCACCGCGGCGCTCGCTGGCACGCGAAAGCTGTGAGAGCGCGACAACCGGGACTTCCAGTTCCTTGGCCAATGCCTTCAACCCGCGTGAAATCGCAGACACCTCCTGCGTGCGGTTCTCATAACGCCTGCCGCCGGCCGAGGGAAGCGTTGCCGACATCAGCTGCAGGTAGTCAACGACAATCAGA
The DNA here is from genome assembly GCF_049582745.1 of Occallatibacter sp. GTDB lineage: Bacteria > Acidobacteriota > Terriglobia > Terriglobales > Acidobacteriaceae > Telmatobacter. The sequence goes on along the minus strand of NZ_JBAUUO010000064.1, from coordinate 119,768 downwards.
TCGAGCTTGCCGGTCGTCTGTTTCAGTCGCCGCGCCTTGGCGCGCATTTCGGCCAGCGAAATGCCGGCGCTGTCGTCGATGAACAGGTGCGACTCGATGAGCTGCTCCAGCGCCTTCTCGAGCTTGATCTGATCGTCTTTCCTGATGAATCCTGCTTGCATGCTGCGCTGGTCTACCCAAGCCTGCGAGGCCAACATGCGGCGCAGCAGCGAAGCCTTGCTCATTTCCAGGCTGAAGACGGCCACGGTGGCTCTGCTGTTGATGGCCGCATTCTCGGCGATATTGATGGCCAACGCGGTCTTTCCCATGGAGGGACGTGCGGCAATGATGATGAGCTCGTTCTTCTGCAAGCCCTTGGTCATCTGGTCCAACACTGTAAATCCAGTCGCCAGCCCGGTGACGTCGCGGCTTTCCTTGTAAAGGTTGTCGATGGTCCCAAAGGAATCCGCGACAATCTTGTCCAACGGTTCGAGGCCGCGGGTAATTCCCTTCTCGCTGACTTCAAGCAGTTGCGACTCGGCAGCGTCGAGGACCTCGAGGGCGGTCTCGCTCTGGTCGGCCGCGCGGGCAATGGCCGCGGAACAAATGAGCATGAGCTTGCGCAGCAGGCTCTTGTCCTTGACGATGCGGATGTAGTCTTCGATGACCGGCCGGATCGGCAGGCCCTCGGTCAGCGACGCCAGGTAGGCCACGCCGCCAACTGTCTCGATCTCCTTGGCGCGGGCCAGTTCGTTCGCCAGGGTGACGATGTCGACGGCGTGCTGCTGGTTCATCAGCTCGCTCATGCGCATGAAGATGCGCTTGTGGGAGTCGAGCGAAAAGTCGTCTACTTCAAGCCGCTCGGCGGCCTCGGAGTGGGCGGCATTGTCGAGCAGGATGGCGCCGAGGATGGTCTTTTCGGCGTCGATATTCGCGGGCAGGCCGGCGTCGAGCGATGTGATGTCAGGCAAGGTGGCCATAACTAGAGTGTAGGTCGGCGACGGCAGAAATTCTCAGAGAAGCGTCTTGTGAATAACCCCTAGCCATTTAGGAAAAAAGGGAAATTGAAGCACCGGGCTGGTCGATAAGCAGAGATTGCAAATCCACCAGGAACCGGGATCAGTTCTAATTGGAGATCACCATCTGAGAAGTGCTGGTGAGGCTCAGGTTCTGCTTCTTCCAGAACGGAATATTCAGAGGAAAGGCATAGGTCACCTGGACCTGAACAGCATTGCCGGGCGCGTTGCATTGACTTCCACACGCGGTCCAGGTCGTAGGCTCGCTTGAACTTGCACTGTACCATGTCGCGGATGCAGTCAGATTGTTCGCGTTGATGCCCGGAAAGGTATTAGCCCGCACATATGTCTGAACTTGGGCCGATGTGATTCCGCAGTCTGGGATACCCGAGCATGATGAGCCACGAACAACAGCATATCGCGAGGCCGACCGGGCCGCGTCGGAGATGAAGTTATATGCATAGAGCCCAAAGCAGCATTGAATCAAACCGAACGTAATCATGATGAAGACAACGGAACACAAAGCGAACTCAACCAGCGATGATCCGGTGCTGTCCCGGCTCACGCGCGAGAGAGTCGCCAAAGCGCGCACAAAACCTGGATGACTCCGCGAACCGCAGCGAAATCTCGGTCGATGGGTGCCTGTCTCGCTCACTGCATAACCTTTTGGACGGCCTTTCCTTGAATCGTGAATGACATTGGCAAACCGGGCAAATGAAGTCCAGGATTAAAGGTTGTCTGTGTTTGGACGGTGAGAATCGTCTCAATGTGCGAGGCGGAACAGTCCGTGGATAAGCAGGTGGAGGCGGACCCATCCGAACAAATGCAGGTGTGGGAAACATTTGTGGTTCCCAGCGTGATATTGGGTGCGTCGTTCACAGCGGCATTCTGAATTCCTGTTGCGTCTCCCGAAGCCGATGCGCTTTGCGCACCATACTGCACTCCAGCCATTGCGGCATTCGATACTTCAATAGCGGAGTACGCGGCCAAGCCAAATTCAGCTGCCCCGACCAACATGGCCAGAAGGAGGGGCATTGCCAGCGCCGTCTCGACAAGAGGGCCGCCAGCCTCCTCTTTGATCTTTCTTGGAAGACGAGCAACCGCAGAGCACATTATCGAGCGCACGATGTTTGCGAGTCTCATTGCTACTCCACCATTACAAGTTTTGAAAGAGCCGTGTTTGTGTTGGTTACTGCCGCATAGTTCGTAACGTTAACCGATCCGCTGCCGGTAACTTTTAACGTGTCGACGATCATATCCAGCGAAACATTCATGCTTCCCGACCCCGTCAGAGTCACCGGCGCCCCCGGAGCGTACAGGATTCCCTTCACGGAGTCACCACCGGAACCGGTAAGAGCCATGGCGCTGGTATTGCTTAACGGCTGGTAAATGAGCATACCGTTGTAGGGTCCGGAGGTGGGAGCGCTCAAATTCATGTTGCCGCTGCCCGTAATCGTATCGCTGCCCAGGGTGTAGAAAGTGACGCTGGAACCCGTCAGCGCGCCGGACCCTGTTAGGCTTAGATTGCCCCCGACGGTGTAAAGGCCAGAACCGATTGTTACCGCTCCGCTGCCGGTTGTCTTAAAATTGCCGCCAATCGTATAGTTCCCCGCTCCGAGAATGAGGCTCCCGCTTCCCGTGTTAGTTAAATCCCCCGTGATGATGTAATCCCCGGCGTTCAGGGTCAACTTGCCGCTTCCCGTGTTCGAAATTGATGAGTAGGTACCGGGATCAATGGTCTTATCGCTTGATCCGGTGTTGCTGACGGAGCAACTCGTGCAAGTGCCAGTCGGAATCGTGGGAGCGGTGGGGTTCAGGGGATCTGCCGCCGGTCCAATGCCGGTGGTGGGAGGATTGGGCGAGATGTGTCCCGAGCCGGTAACGCTGTATCCGCCGACAATGCCAATCTGCTTTGCAGTGATGGAACCGCTCCCGGTCAGCGACATAGCGTTGCTCGCGCTGGAATCGTCGTAGATTTCGCAGTTCGGCGCGGAAATCGACCCGGAACCCGTCACAGAAACGTCCTTACCGGACTTTGAGAGCGCCCAGAGGCACCCGTTGTTGGCTCCCGAGCCTGCAACGGCTCTGGCTTTCACGGTGAGTGAGGATATGTGGAACATCCTCATGAAAAATGTCGGCGTCGGCTCGACGACAATCGCTTCGGTATAGCCGGTGCTTTCGTGATAGCCATTCAGCGGAGGATCGTTCACGCAGATCGTGGTAGAGCTCACGCCGGAACACTGGCTGTTGGCAGTACAGGTCGCCGATAGGCCATTGGCCGCGCCTGCGGCACAGGCCGCCGTCTTCGCGGAGGCTGTTGAGCTGTTGTACTTGTAATCGAGCGCGCCCGCCACGGCTGCGGCATCAGCAACAACTTGCATGTTTCGCTTGGCCTGAAAGACGAAACCGACGTCTACCGCCATCGCCATAAATCCAAGCAGCACCGTCATACAAAGCGCTACGATCACCAGCGTTTGCCCTGAATCCTCTTTGAAGGACTTCATGGGAAGGTCTCCTTTGGCGGCAGATTTGCCCTGACATTCCTCGCGGTTCAGCTGGGTGCTGCACACAGGCAAACTCCGGGACCACCTGTCAAACTGACCCCCAACCCGCCTCGCAAACCGATTGCTTGATTTGTGATTATAGGCGCATTCTTTACATTTTCGGTTACACAAAGGTAACTCACACCCTGGCATAGCCACTCTGAACGGGAAGGGCCAACCTTGGCGGCATTGGGCCGCCTATTCGCGCAAGGGATATCGACTTAGCTCATGTCGACGGATGCCGCGAAGTCGTCGATGGCCGCCAGCGCAGCCTATTGAACGATCGTCATGCTCGAAACGCTTCCATCACCGCTGGCCGAACGCCCCTGCGCTCACATCTTGAGAGACCCGATTATCTGATTTGTGCGATTCAAAAAGCAATCGGAATAGATAACCTGCGTTTCACAGATCCTTGCAGTAACCAGAAATCACGAGAAGTCACATCCTGGAAAGTTACCCGCAGCCTGAAAACTCCGCTCCAAATCTCCTACTTGCCACAAGGCAGAGCACTTAGCGCAGTTTTGGGAATTCGGCAGCGATCCGGCGACAGTAGCCCTGGTCCTCGCAGTCACTTTGGGCTCGGAATGTGCAGGTGCCAATTTGTCGAGCGGCCCGCGTTACGGCTGCAAGGAAATCTGAAGTTCGGTTCCACTCGCGCAGCAATGCCGGTTCGAGAGAACACACCTATGCGTGTACTGGCGGCAGATGGGAGTTGACCCTATTGCGACGGCCGCCAGCGCAGGATGGGCTTGCGCGCAGCCTGGACTTCGTCGAGCCGCGAGACGCGCGTGGAATGCGGCGCGGTTTTGACGACTTCAGGGTTCTCCTCAACTTCCTTCGCAATGGAGCGCATGGCATTAATGAAAAGATCGAGTTCTTCGAGAGATTCGCTCTCTGTCGGCTCAATCATCAGCGCGCCGTGCACGATCAGCGGGAAGCTTACCGTATACGGATGGAAGCCGTAATCGATCAGGCGCTTGGCGATGTCGCCGGTCTTCACTCCCTTGACCGCCTGCCGCTTGTCGCTAAAAACAACCTCGTGCATCGAGGGTGTTTTGTACGGCAGCTCGTAAAGGTCTTCGAGATTCTTGCGGATGTAGTTGGCGTTGAGCACGGCGTCTTCGGTGGTCTGCCTCAACCCGTCGGGTCCGTTGGCGAGGATATAAGCAAGCGCGCGAATGAACATGCCAGTGTTGCCGTAGAAGGCGCGCACGCGCCCCACCGATTGAGGACGGTCATAGTCCCAGTGAAGCGAACCCGAAGGAGCTTCAGCATCGCCGCCACCCACTTTGTCCGACGAACCGCTCTGGATAGAGGGGGCGCGGAACAAAGGTGCAGCACCGGAAGAGGCGGCGTCCGCGTTCGTGCTTTCCCAGCCTTCAGTCGATGAGCTGTTCGCCGCATTTTCCGTACGCACCAGCACCGGCGTCGGCAGAAACGGCTCAAGAAACGCCTTGCAGGCCACCGGGCCGGAGCCCGGACCGCCGCCGCCGTGGGGCGTCGAAAACGTCTTGTGCAGGTTGAGGTGCATCACGTCGACACCGAAGTCGCCGGGGCGCACCTTGCCCACCAGGGCGTTCATGTTGGCGCCATCCATATAGAGCAGCGCGCCCTTGGCGTGGAGGATGTCGGCAATCTTGTGAATTTCGTTTTCGAAGACACCGAGCGTGGAAGGATTGGTGAGCATCAGGGCGGCGGTGTCTTCGTCCACCTGGCGCGTGAGGGCTTCGAGATCGATGCCGCCGTCGGCGTTCGACTTGAGATTCTCGACCTGGTAGCCGCAGATGGCCGCGGTGGCCGGGTTGGTGCCGTGCGCCGAGTCGGGAATGATGACCTTGCGGCGTGCGTTGCCCTTTGACTGATGCCACGCGCGGACCAGCAGGATGCCGGTGAACTCGCCATGTGCGCCGGCTGCGGGCTGCATCGTGATGGTGTCCATGCCGGTGATCTCGATGAGGCAGCGCTGCAGCAGGTCGATGATTTCGAGCACGCCCTGCGCCAGCGACTCGGGACGGTAGGGGTGCGCCTCGGCCAGACCTTCGATGCGCGAAACGAATTCGTTGACGCGCGGGTTGTACTTCATGGTGCACGAGCCGAGCGGATACATGCCGAGATCGATGGCGTAGTTCCAGGTGGAGAGGCGCGTGAAGTGGCGAATGATCTCGATCTCACTCAGTTCCGGGAGCTCCGCTCCTTTATCGCGCCTTGCGGCGCCTAGCAGAGCAGCGGAATCGACTTCAGGCACGTCGAGCGGCGGCAATTTGTAAGCTTTTTTGCCCGGCGACGACTTCTCGAAAACGAGACCCTCGTTCTGCGTCTGGTGGGGCCGAACCTTGCCGATGGTTTTCGAGATTGCGATTTCAGATGTCGCCATTTTTATGCCTCCACCGGCGCGGCGGCCAGCACCTTCGCCGCGTGGTCGATGGTTGCGCGGGTTACCACTTCCGTCGCGCACCATAGCGTTGCGTTCTTCAACTCCGGATACCAGCGGCGCAAATCGATGCCGCCAACGATCTTTTCGTCGAGCAGACGCTGGCTCCATTGCGCGGGCGGTTCCTGGGTCTGCAAGACAAATTCGTGAAAGCGCGGCGCGCCCTTGAACAGAAGCTTCGCGCCGGGCTGGGCGCTCAACGTCTTGGCGGCGTAGTCTGCCTTGGCGAGATTGTGTTCGGCAAGTTCGCGAATGCCTTCCTTGCCATAAACCGTCAGGAAGATCGTCGCCATCAATGCAACCAGCGCCTGGTTGGTGCAGATATTGGATGTCGCCTTCTCGCGGCGAATGTGCTGCTCGCGGGTGGAGAGCGTCAGAACGAACCCACGATTGCCGTTGCTGTCGACGGTCTGGCCGGCAAGGCGGCCGGGCATCTGGCGCAGATACTGCTCCCTGGCTGCGATCACGCCGCAGAACGGCCCGCCATAACTGAGTGCGACGCCGAACGACTGCGCTTCCATGCTGACAATGTCAGCCTCGACCGGCGGCCGGACAACGCCCAGCGAAACCGCCTCGGCAATCGACACGATCAGCAGCGCGCCTTTTTTGTGCGCAATCTCCGCAATCGCCGGAATGTCTTCAATCACTCCGAAAAAGTTGGGACTCTGTACCAGCACTGCGGCGGTCTCTTCGGTGACTGACGCTTCAAGGGCGTCGAGATCCACGCGGCCGGTCTCGGCGACGTAGCCGATTTCCGATGTCGGCATGTCGCGGAATTGCAGGTAGGTGTGCAGCACTTCGCGATACTCCGGATGCACCGTCGAAGCGACGACGGCTTTGTGTCTGCCCGTGACGCGCATCGCCATCAGCACCGCTTCCGCTGCGCCCGTAGACCCGTCGTACATGCTGGCGTTGGCCACGTCCATGCCGGTCAGCTCCGCGATCATGGTCTGGAACTCAAAGATTGCTTGCAGGGTGCCCTGCGTAATCTCCGGCTGATACGGCGTATAGCTGGTGAGGAATTCGCCGCGCTGCACCAGCGCATCGATAATCACGGGGCGATAGTGTCGATAGCAGCCTGCGCCCAGAAAGCTCGCGTAATCGGTGGCGTTCTTCTGCGCGGCGGCCTTGAAGTAGTCGATGATTTCGCTCTCGGCCTGCTGGCGCGGGACGTCGAGGTCGCGGGTGAGCCGATACTCGGGCGGAATGATGGCGAAGAGATCGTCGATCGCCTTGGCGCCGATCGCCTTGAGCATCTGCTCCCGCTCGGCAGGAGATTTTGGTAGGTAGCGCATGGATGGTCCCTCCGGGACCAGTGGTCAATACTCAGTTATCAGTTTTCAGTCATCAGTTGTCAGTTCCGTCGTATGTCGCCAGATATCCCGTTTCGGTATCTAACCGAAAACTGAGAACTGACGACTGAGAACCGCATTTACGCCCCCGTCTCTTCCGAAACGAACTTCTCATACGATGCGGCGTCGAGGAGCTTCTCGTATTCCGAGGGATTAGACAGCTCGATCTTGATGATCCAGGTTTCGTGCGGCGCTTCGTTGATCTTGTCGGGGCTGGTCTTCAGTTCCTCGTTCACCGCCGTCACGGTGCCAGTGACGGGCGAGTAGAGGTCGCTGACCGCCTTGACGCTTTCGACCGACCCGAATGACGCATTGGCGGTAATGGAGTCGCCCACTTTCGGCACGTCAACGTAGACAATGTCGCCCAGGGAGTTCTGAGCGTAGTCGGTGATGCCGACGGTCCCGATCTTGCCGTCGAGCGAGATCCATTCATGCTCGCGGGTATAGCGATAATTCGCCGGATAAGCCATAGAAGAACATGCTCCTTTCGGAAAGCAAATGAAGCTACAGTGTACGACCTTGGAACGGCGCGCGGGGACTGAGGAAAAGCGGGATTGGCGCGATCAAAAACCGCTTTTGAAGCAAATTTGAGACTACTTCGCGGGCCCGAATCCCGGGTAGGGTTCGAGCGGGACAAAGGCAGCCACTTCGAGCATCCCGGCCTTGAAGATGGGTAGGCTGCCGAGAGCTTCGCGCACTTCGGCCTCGCTGGCCGCTTCCCACAAGATGGTTGCGCCGGGGACGTCGCCCCTTCGCCACACCTGCCGCAGGATGCCGGCGGCGTAGAGTTCTTTTACGCGCTGGCCCTCGCGGGCATTGAGCTCCGGTGTAAAAGCATCAGGCGGAAATGCGTCGGTGCGGCGTCGTGAAAGCGTCAGGAACTGCATATTGAAATTGTACGAAACGTGGCAAGCCCGCTCAGGCCGCGCTGGTTTCCAGATCGGCGGTCAGCCGGCGGAAGTCCACCAGCATCTTGGCGCGCCAGATCACGATCATCCCGAAGGCGAGGATGAAGAAGATGCCTGCGGTTTGAGGTGCGGTCAGGATCTTGTCAAAGTAACCGCGTGCGAACAGGCGGATCGCAGCCAGCACCAGAATTACAGCGAGAAAGGCGCTGGATCGCCGCATCATGACCGCCTCTCCCTGGCGCTCCAGCCGCGTCGTCAACAGCAGGGGCCACGCAAGGGCAACGGCGCCAATCAGAAATGCGATGCCCGCCCAGATCCATGGGACCCGAAACGCGGGGTCCGCAAACATCGAGAACCCGGTGGCCATACCGAGCGGCGGGATGATGATTTTCTTGAGTGAAACGGCGGTGCGCGTCTCCCGCATCCTCCAGATGATGACGGCGACAGCTCCTGCCCCTGCAGCAATAAACGAGCCGGCAGCTTTGCCGAAGACGGAGGAGAAGAGGGGAAGCGCCACCATGCGTCTATTTTATGGGATTTCGGGAGTCCGTGCGACAGCCAAAAGACTCCAGTTGTGGGGACGCACCGACACCTTATTGGGCGCAAGGGGTGCAAACACTACGTTTCCGCGATTGATCCCAATCCATTCCGCAGCCAACCTTCTTGGATTCGTCGGTGCAGAATCGCCGCGTGCCGTCGGCTTTTCCTCGCGCCGGAATCGCGTCGATCATGTATCCATCCGGACTGGGGCAATAGACCCAAATTCCGACCGCGTATCCGTCTTCCGTAACGTAGTTTCCGGCAATATAGTTCCAGGTTTTTTCACGAAACGGCGGTCCCGAGTAGTGCCGTCTCAACGCAGCCGGATTACAGATGCTGGCCAGATTGCCAGATTCCGCGATCGTCTGTTCCACCGCACCCTTCAATGAAGAGAATCTCTCTGCGGCGATTCGGTCATTACGCGCCACTCTGTGCGCAACGAGCGGCGGTGTCAGTGCGAGAGCGATCGGCCCATACGCAACGCCGGATGCAAGCAAGAGCCAGAGAACACGCTTGTACTTTTCACTCACCGAGATCGCAGCCCCAACCAGGCATGCCGCCAGCGACACAAGCACCGCCGCCCCGAGGGCCGCGCCTATTGCGAAAAGCGTGTAGGATGCGGCAATCGGATCCGACGGCGGCCAGATCGCGTAACCGCTGCACAGTCCGGCGAATGTGCCAACAACAGACGCAACAACGAACCTCAGCCAAAGCCCACCCGATAAAATCGTCGACAGGCCGGCACACAGCGGAACGATAGCTAGCGGAAGCCACCAAGGCAAATCAAGGCTTGGCTCAATGATCAAAGGCCACCATGAGAGAGCGGAGCCTGCAACGGTCAGAAGGACCAAAAGCGTGTCTCGACGCATCATTCTTTCTCAAGTCTCGTTGTGCCTTGAATCATGGTAGCGATGAATCGGGCGCGAGAATCTTCAATTCGCAACTATTTGACGAAAAACTTCCCATGTCCGCCGTTCGCCCATGGGTCGTAGTGCTCTGCAAACTCTGCCCGCTCCTGCACCGAAGGATGGCTGTACGACCAGAACTCCACGAACGCGTTGGGGTTGGGGTCGTCGAGCCACGCTTCGCCGAGGTGATTGAACGAGGACACCGCGGTCTTCTGCGGATCGGGCACCAGCCCGTGCATCGCCTCCTGCCCGTAGATGTCGGCCTCATGCTCATAGTGCCGGCTCACGGCGTTGCCCACCGGCGTCATCAGAAACCCGGCAATTGAAAAGGCGAAGAACAGCGTCAGAAATCCCGCCCGGCTGGCGACCGGGCCGATTTTCCAGCGCTCGCCGAAGCGGCGCACCATGCTCTCCGCCAGGTGCGCGCAGGCCCAGAAGACAAAGAACAGACCAACCACCAATTCGGCCAGCATTGTGGGGATATGGTTGAGGACGTAGTGCCCGCTTTCATGGCCGAAGATGAACATGATTTCGTCGTCCGGCATGCGGTCGGTCGTCGTATCCCACATGACAAAGCGCTTGCTCGATCCGATGCCGGTCACATACGCATTGATGCCGTTAGTCTTCTCGCTGGCCTTCATCAGAAACATGCGGTCCGGCGGGATCGCCGTGCCGGTGCGCGCCACAACTTCTTCGAGCTTGCCCACCAGTGCTGCATGCTTTTTCTCAAGCGGTTCGAATTTGTTGAAGAGCGGGTCGAGCACCATGGGCGCCAGAAACACGGCGATCATGATCAGCGGGATCGAGATCATCCACAGCCACAGCCAGTAGCGGCGCGGCGAAATGCGGACAATCCAGTTAGAGAGGAGCGCGAGGGGCACCCCGATCCCCGATGAAACCGCGAGCCCTTTGCCCTGGTCGGCCAACCACCCCGGCCAGCTTTGTACGCTGATCCTGTAGCGCAGGCTGGCCGCATGCCCCATGGCGTCGAGCGGCAGATTGACCAGGGCAAGGATCGCCAACAGTATTGAGAAGAACAAAACCCCTTGCAGCCAGCGCCGCCGCGTCGTTTCCCGCGCAAATGCGTCTAACCATGCAGCCGCACCGGAAGCCAGCAGCAATCCAAGCACAATCAGGCCCCAGAGCGACCCGGCAAAATCCAGCGACACGCGGATCTTGTTGAGCGCAATGGCCTGGGCAAGTTTGTCCGGCGGCAGCGCGTACGCCTGCTCAGAGTGAGGCTGATTGCGGCTCGCCACGGCTTGCGGCTGACTCTGCGCAGCATTGGCCGTCTGGGCCGCGACAGCAGCGAAAGTGAGCAGAAGAAGAAAAACAGCTACGGTACCTGCGCGCATCGGGCGCCGGACAATTGCCATCAGATTTCCCTCCACAGACGCACGACTTTGAGACAATCAGGTTTACCGATGTTTTCAACTGAAGAAGCACAAACGCTCACCCCCATTGTCTCCCTAAAGAGGCACCCGGTGCTTCGCCGAAGCGGTTTGCGCAGCACGGCTTCTGTTGTTCTTGCCGTCGCCGCCGGCTGCATCGCCGCATCTGCCCAGAACGCGCCGATGTCCATGCACGCCGACACCCGTGGAGCCACCGCTGGCTCCCCAGTCCTGCTCGACACCATGACCGGCGAACTGCAGCGCGCCTTCACGTCGCTGGGTAAGCCCGGGCCTAACCAGAAGGACGCCGACAAGCTGTTGCCGCCCTACTTCCTCAGTTACTCGGTGGCTGACGCGACATCCGTCACTATTCGCGCGGAATATGGCGCCCTGGCCGACAGCACCAACAATCATGTGCGCATCGCCGACGTGCAGGTGCGCATTGGCGACCCCAAACTCGACAACACGCATGGCAATCATCGCGCCTCCGCGGTCAACAGCCTGCCGCTGCCGCTGGGTGACGATCGCGTTGCGCTGGCGCGCACTCTGTGGCTAGCCACCAATGCGGGCTATGGCACCGCGCTTGAAAACTATCTTCGAGTCAAGACGGAAGCCCAGGTACGCGCCAGGGAAGAAGACAACTCGCCCGACTTCAGCAAGGAGTCGCCCCAGGTTTCCGTCTCCCAACCAGCGCCGCCGGTTGTCGTCGACCATACCGCCTGGGAACAACGCGTAAAAGCGCTGAGCCGCGTCTTCCGCGAATATCCCGATGTCTACCAGAATCTCGCCATGCTCACCGTGCAGAACGAGACCGACTACTATGCCTCGTCTGAAGGATCGCGCGTGATTGACTCGCACATGCTGGCGCGCGTGGTGGTGTTCGCCGTAACCCGCGCCGATGACGGCATGGACCTGTTCCGCGCCCAGACCTTCGAAGCTGAAAATGTTGACGGCTTGCCCTCGCAATCGGAGATGGAAGCCGCGGTTCGCGAACTGGGCAAGAGCCTGGAGGCCCTGCGCAAGGCTCCCGTCACCGAGCCGTTCGATGGCCCTGCCATTCTTTCCGGCCGCGCCTCCGCCGTCTTCTTCCATGAAGTGCTGGGCCACCGCCTCGAAGGCCAGCGCCAGCGCGGCGACGAAGAAGGCCAGACGTTTACAAAAGATCTGAACAAAGAGGTCCTGCCGCCGTTCCTCTCCGTCGCCGATGACCCTACCATGACCACCTTCGGCAAAACCTGGCTCAGCGGCACCTACACCTACGACGATGAAGGCGAAAAGGCGCGCCGCGTCGAACTCATCCAGAACGGCGTGCTCAAAACATTCCTCATGTCGCGTTTGCCGATCGCGAGTTTCGCGGCCTCCAACGGCCACGGCCGCGCGCAAACCGGCCGCATGCCCACCGGGCGCCAGGGCAACCTCATCGTCACCTCCACCAAGACCGAGCCCGAAGCCGACCTGCGCACGCAGTTGATTGACGAAGCGAAGAAGCAGGGCAAGGCATACGGCCTTTATTTCGAAGACATCTCCTCAGGCTTTGCTGTCACCACGCGCAGCGCCCCGCAGGCCTTCCAGGTCATCCCGCTCGTTGTCTACCGCGTGTATGCCGATGGCCGCCCCGATGAGCTTGTCCGCGGCGTCAGCATTGTGGGCACGCCGCTTGCCGCCATGAAGCGCATTCTCGCCACCAGCGACAAAAGCGAAGTCTTTAATGGCGAGTGCGGCGCCGAGTCGGGCACCGTTCCGGTCAGCGCCGTCGCCCCGGCCATGCTGGTAAGCGAGATTGAAACGCAACGCCAGCAGCAGGGCACGCAGCGCCCGCCGATCCTGGCCATTCCCGGAGCGCCATCGGCCGGATCGACAAAGGAGGCACAATGAAGCGCACGGGCCCCATCGGAAATCTCTTCGCAGCGGGACTTCTGGCTGCCGCCATCCTCGCACCGCACCGGGCCCCCGCGCAGACCACGCGTGCGGAGGCCGACAAAGATCCCGTACTCAAGGCCATGTTGGAAGAACTCAATCGCAGCATGGCGCATCTGCAGTTGCCCGGCTTCGAGAAGCCCTACTTCATCGAGTACCGGATTGAAGACATCGACGACTATGAGACACGCGCGGCCTACGGCGCCACCGAAGGATCGCAGCACAGCCACGCACGCATCGCGCGCATCAGCGTGCGTGTCGGCGATTACAAGACCGACAACTCCGGCCCCCGCGGTGACGGCGCTCTGCAGCTCACCAGCATCGACGACGATCCCATTGCCTTGCGCTCGGCTCTCTGGACCGGCACCGACCAGGCCTATAAAGCCGCGCTCGCTGCCTACGCGCAAAAGCAGGCCGAGCTCAAGCAGGTGCAGACGCCTCCGCAGGCCGACGACTTCAGCAAGGCGAAGCCCATCCTCTCACTGGCCGAGCCGCTCAAGCTCTCGCTCGACGAATCGGCATGGACCGATCGCGTTGCCCGCGACAGCGGCATCTATCGCAGCGATCCCGCCGTCCGTGCAGTTCAGCGCGATGTGCAGTATTCGACCGCGGCCTTCCACGCGCGCGTTATTACCACTTGGATCGTCTCCAGCGAAGGCGCCATCGTGCGCAAGTCGGCGAGCAGCTACTCCGAGACCTTTGGTGTAGGCACGCAGGCCGACGACGGCATGCGTCTCGATCGGTCTTACGGGACAAGCGGCATAGCGTTGAGCGATCTCGACAGCCCTGACGAATTCAAGAAGCACGTCGTCGCTCTCATCTCATCATTGAGCGATCTTCGCAAAGCTCCTTTGGTTGAAGAGGAGTATCACGGCCCGGTGCTGCTCAGCGCCGACGCCAGCGCCGACACTCTCCACGCGCTGCTTGCCGCAGGTGTGTCCGCCACGCGTCCCAAGCTGGGAACCGAAGCGCGCACCAACGGACCATTTGCATCGAGCTACCACGCGCGCATCATGCCGGAGTTTCTCACCGTGATCGACGACCCCGCGCTAAAGACCTGGGACGGCAAGGATCTCGTCGGCGCCTACTCCGTGGATGATGAAGCGGTCCCGGCGCAAACGGTGAAGCTGGTTGCCGACGGCCACCTCGAGAACTACCTCATTGGCCGGACACCGGTGCGCGACTTTCCCGAATCGAACGGCCACGCCCGCGCCGGCGTCACCGGCCCCCCGCACCCCGTCATCGGCGTCATGAAGGTCACGGCGCAGCAGGGACTCAGCGATGAGGAATTGAATCGCAAGCTGATTCAACTCGGCAAGGATCGCGGCCTCAAGAGCGTGTACTTTGTCGAAACCCTCGGCGCCGAAGCGACACCGCGCCTGCTCTACCGGATCGACATGGAGGGCAAGCGCACCCTGGTCCGCGGAGCCGTGCTCGATGACCTCGACCAGCGCGCGCTGCGTGCAGGCGTCGAGGCCGCCGGCAAGAATCTCTGGGTGGCCAACTACGCCTCCGACATTCCGGAAACCGTACTGGCTCCGGCGCTGCTGTTCGACGACGTCACGGTTAAGCGCGCCAACGAGACCAACGACAAGCTGCCGTACTATCCCCCGCCGGATTGAGTCCGAATTCTCAGTGTCATCCTGAACGAAGCGTTTTGGGGGACCCATGGACCCGCGTCCTGGGGGTAGGCGGAGTGAAGGATCTGCTTACCATCTGCACAGGATCGTGTAGAGAATGCAACGGCGGCCAGCACCGAACCACGCCGAGATTGCGCTGATGACCGATCTACATTACTCTTTTTCGATACCACCAATCGGGAATGGAGCAGCCATATGAGGAAAGCGGCGCTATTTTTCTGGATGACTCTTTTGAGTTTTCTTGCCAGCGTATTGAATTCCAGTGCGGCGCCACTGCCATGTGTACAGCCCGGCAAGGCGAGATGGCCCGTGAAAATCAGCCTTCCGGCCGGCGCTCCCACGACCAGGATGACCCTGGCAGATGCGCTCAGCGATGACAAACTCCCCCCGCTCCAGGACGTAAAAACGAATGACCCGCGTTATCGGACCAGTCGTATCAACGATCAACCGGTGAAGGAAAATAAGCTCGTAACCATCTCGGGATGGCTGTACCTCGTGGCTTTTGAAGCGGATGATTGTGACTTTCATATTCAACTCAGCCCGCAGCCACACACGATCTCCAATCCTCCCACCACCGATGACAACTGCATCATCGTGGAAGTTCCTTCAGGTGAGTACGCCACAGAGATATCGGCTCAGGTGGAGGGAGTGCGGGATTGGGTAGTGCTCAAACTGCTTCACAATACCGAACCCAAAATCGGCAGTGTCCATGTAATGAAGAACCCAGTGTATGTGACCGTAACGGGCGCGCTGTTCTACGACGACGATCACGAATACAAGCCTGATCACACGACTGGCCGCGGAAAGAAAGGCATGGCATCGAAGACGCTCTGGGAGGTGCATCCAGTCATCTCTATCGCCTTCGCGCCAAAACCAGCCCAGTAATACACTCCAGGGACCTTCACCGCTACTCGAGTTAGCGAAGCCAGCTTCAGAATGCTGCCGAGTCGGGTCGGTGATCTTGTTGTCTACAAATGCGTCCACGTGCAAGATGCATTTATTGCATCGCGTGCGCGAGGAATCATGTGATACTGTCGCTCGAATCCCGCGAATCTCATGCAGATGACAGGGAGGACAATATGCCGCGTCGAATCCGTGTCGGCGAAAGAGCTCAGATCGGCGGCGTCATCTGCATGCTCATCGGCATCCTGCTTCGCTGGCTTGGACCGCATCCGGTTCCGGAAGTGCCCATCAATCCACACCAGTTTGCCTACGTGATCCTCGGCATGGGAATGTGCATGCTTATCGGCGGAACTTTGGCACGGTGGTTCGTTCGCAACTAACAATTTCTAACGAACAGCGGAAGCGGGTGCCACCTGACCCGGTTCCACCGGAATCTCCAGCGATCCGGTCTTCCCGCCGCCCCAATCGTAGACGCCGGTCACGAGATTCACATTTTCATCAGGCAGATCCAGCTGCATGTGGACCGGAATTCCGGACTTTTGCATCGCTTCAAATTCCGCCGGTCGCAGGTCCATACCCAGTGTGACTCTGTCCCAGTTCACAGGATTGCCATCGCGGTCATAGGCCATCAGCCCAACTTCAATCTTTCCGTCGTGCTCGCCCTTTGAGTCCATCTGAAGTGCCACGTCCGCCAGACGAACAAAGAAGTCCACGCTGTAGCGGACCGTTGCCCCGCCAAGCTTCGAGTTCTGTCCCGCGCGAGCAGCGCCGGACGGCGGTTGAGTCGTCATCGGCGTCACGTGCACGCCATACAGAATTCCCGTTGCGCCGGGCATTCCGAGCTTCATCACCGGGGCCATCGGATCTATTCCCGCTGTCGTCTCAGCCAGCGAACCAGCATTGGCGTTATATCCGTGGCGATATGCCAGCGTGTAATGACCCTTCTTGAGATGGATTTCGATGTCGCGATAGGTACCGTCCATCTTCGCGTTGCTGGGGGAATAGCTCAGCGTGTAGTAGTGGGCGCCGTCGTTGATTGCGCGTTTCAATGCGCCGTTCAGATCGTTGGTATTGAAGTAAGCTTTGCCGCCGGTAGAGGAGGCGAGTTGCTGCATGGCCGCCATCGTGTTTGCACGATCCGCAGCGCCACCCATCAATGGCGTCATCGTGCCGTTGCTCATCGGGCCATCGTCCAGATTGCCGAAATGACCATTGACTTCCGCTGCACCAGGAGCTGCGCTGTCGGCTTCGCCCACGTGTTCCACCATCATCCCTTGCGCGCCCACTGGATAGATCGAGATCTGGGAAGCGGTGAACATATCCGCGGTCGTTTTGACCTGCTTCAGGTAGCCACGCATATTGGGGGATTTTTCGATGGTCGCACGCTGCGCAATGCTGGGAAAGAGTACGACGGGAAATGAACTCGAAAACCAGATGAGATTCTTGCGGCCAGGAATGCCCGCCAGATAAAGCGCAAGATGATCGAGCGCCTCGAATGTCATCGAAACTCTGGTTCCCAAATCAAAGGAACTCTGGTCGGCCAGCGCGTCTCTGAGGTATCCAACGCCAAAGGACTGCATCATGGTCAAGCGTTCCAAATCCGCCGCGTTGTCGGCGCCGTCGCCTCGATCCGCCGACCGCTTTACGGGCGCTGCACCTTTCTGCTTGTCGTTCAATGCGGCAAGCAGCACTGCGGTATCCGTCGTGAACCCCTGCACATAACGCAGCTTTGATCCCAGCGCAAAAATCGCGATCCGCGTCCCCGGTTGCATCTTCTTCAGGAAGTCGACGATCTCACTGTGGACATACGCCTGATCCTGCTGCGGTGTGTTCAACGTATCGAGCAGAAGCACGTTGACCGAATCTCCCACAGGGGCGAGCGGGGCATTCGTGTAAGTGCCCGGCGGCAGAGTCGGCAACGGTCGTGGCTCTTCACTCGCCGAAGATGTTGCTGTGTGCTCTTCGAGGAAATCAATGGCTTGCGGCTTGCCGTCCTCCTTCACCTCGAAGTCCTGTTTGGTAAGACCTTCCACGGGGTCGCCATTGCTCTTGGTCACCACAACGTCGACAATCACGTCGCGCGCATTGGTGCGGTAAACGGGCATGTCGTTAAGCAACGACTCCTGCTCCGCAGCCTGCACACCGGTCGCGGCGGTCGAGGGCGTCGCAGGAGTTGTCACGGCTCCCGCCGAAGGATTGTCCGCAGCGGTCGCCTGATCCGAGGCAACCGAAGAAGCCGGCGCGTTCGCAGCGGGAGAAGCGATCGAAGGATTCGCATCGGAGCTTGCGGGGGACGCAGCCTCTGCACTGCATGGTGGTGGAGTGTTTGCGGCGGTTGTAGCGGCTGGCGGAGAAAGGTTTGCCCCCTCGGTTTGCGTCGAGCCATCGTCGCTCGGAACCGGAGCAGGCTGGCTCTCCAATTTCGCAGCTTCACTGTCCGTCAGTATGGTCGCATCCGATCGGAAGACGTGATAGTTCTCGAAAAGCACATCGTTCAGCGACGTCTTGAGCCACTTCCCCTCCTGAAGCAGGGGACAGTCCCCCTCGACCACCTGTACAGTATGCGCCAGCGAAGAACTCACGCTCCTCACGGGAAGAAAATAAGATTTGCCGCCGATAGTGACCTGACCGTATTCCACTTCAATGCCGGACTTGACGGTGAATTCATCCGGCTTCATGTCCGCCTGCAGCATCAGGCGCAGAATCGATCCGCTCGCTGAATCGATAACCATTTCGCCGTGATAGGCGACCACCTCGCTAAAGGTCTGAGGAGTGGTGGAGCAAGGGTTTGGTTCGTTGGGAACAGAATCGTACGTAATGGTGTAGTGAGATTTTTCCTTTGGGACGGCAAAACTGAAAACCGCCAGCAGTCCGCCTTGGCCCTGTTCCCAGTGGCTCCACGATAGTTTGCTCCGGGCTGCATCCACAATCACAGTGCCGAGTATTGGTCCAAACACTCCGGAGGTATTCAGCGTTCGCGTCCGCGGGTCCAGCTTGCTTTTCTCCACAACCTCGCGGCCGTCCCGGAAAGTCACCGTGACCGCCGAGTGGCCCACCAAATGAATCGGCAGGTACATGGTAGAAGCAGCGCCGCCATGAGCAGTAAATGCGGCCGGCTTGTCTTCAAAGCTGGTGGTAACGCGCGTGGCAAAAAGATTCGGCAACTGGTGAACCGTCTGCGAAATGTATTGCACAGTCAGTGCCATGATCTTGCGCTGTGCGGCAAGGTCCGGGGTGGACTGGTTAGGAATTTCCGCTGCGGGAGGTTCAAGAAAGGCCGACGTATCTGCCAGGATCAAGAGCGCCTGCCGCGCCTTCTCTCCGTGCAGGCTTGCCTCAAGGCGATCAAACCGGACTCTGCTCAAACGTTCGGTCAATTCGAGATCCGACAACTTCTGCGCGACCTCCGCATCGGGCAAGCCCTGAGCTGCCGCAAGCGTCCGCTCCAACTCGTCAACCGTAACCCGCTTTGCCCCAAATGCCGGAAGCATGAATCCGGCAAAGGCAAGCAAAAGTGCCAGCTTGCGCATCCCAACCTCTTTAGAAAGCCTTGCCACTTTTTCTTGGATAACCAAGGACCAATCAAGGTTCAGCGAATCTTTGACGGATTGGGCATTGCTATTCCCCCACGAATGTCTCGTTTCGCGTGGAAATCCGGCTGTCTCTTCAATCCAGCCGCGTCAGATAGGCCACGCCCTCGTCCGGCTCTAAGCGCCGCGCCATCTCTTCGGCTTGCTCGCGGTCGTCGCCTTCAGGGCGGATGCGCACCCAGTAACTGCGTTCGCCCGAAAACTCGATTACGCGCGAGCCCGCATAGTCGCGCAGTAATTTTTCCTTGAACCTGATTGCCTTGCTCGCGCTCGTGAACGGCCCGATCTGCACGCACCAGCGTCCGCCCACGTCCATTGGCTTGGGTGTCCCGTACACGTCCACGCGCACCCGGCCCGACCCCGGCCAGATACCGATCGACTGCGCCGACGCCTTGGTCAAGTCCAGAATTGCATTCGGGACAAAGGGGCCGCGGTCGCTGATCCGCATCGCCGAGGCCTGCCGCGTCCTGAGATTGGTGACTACGATCAGCGATCCCATCGGCAACGTACGATGCGCGGCCGTCAAAGCTCCATCGCTGAACACCTGGCCGTTGGCGGCCTTACGTCCCTTGTAGGGAGCGGTGTACCACGTGGCTTGCCCTTCTTCGCTGTAAATCGGCCGATGGCTAAGGATGAATTCCTTGTCCTCGGCGCTGATGCCTCCCTCAGGAACAGGCGTAATTGGGATGCCGCCCGTGCTTGGCCGTGGCGCGGGAGCCGGATACGAAGGCGTGTTGTACACCGGCGGAGCGGTCGCTGTTGGCGGCACTGGCTGCGGCTGCCGCTTGTGTCCGCAGGCAGTTATCCCGACGGCGGCCATCGACAGCACTGCGAGCCATGCGGCCCGACGCGCGTTCGCGCATTGACCATCCGTCATCAGGTCCGGGGACCCTGCTGGTGTGATTTATCCATGCGATCCGCGAGATTGCGCAGCGTGTCCGACACTTTGCGCATCGCTACAATCGATTCGGAGCGAACCTGCGGAATCACCGCGTCGTTCACATACTCGATCGCGTGGCGCAGTTCCATCTCGATCAGTTCCATGGCTTCTTCGATGCGGTGGCCCACGCCGGGGCCCGGAGGAGGTGGGGGGGGTGGAGGAGGATAGGAACTCATAGCAGCAAACCTCACTTTCTAGTCTCGATGCCGCCCTTGCCCGCGTCAATGCCGCGAGCAGCTTTGCGTAACTGCGCCGTGCCTCACACAACAACAGGCGCAGCAGCCCGATCGAGCGCCAATCGCCAATTCTTTCGAGGTTCCCAAGTTACTTTTTCTGAGTATTTTGCGTCCGACATACTAGAACAATCGCGGTCCTTGGGATCAAGAGGAGCTTGGAGCCGGTTGGGTCTCCGTGGTCTACGAATCAGCACCAGAAAAGTTCCATTACGCAAGGATTTACTCTTTGATGACCCGTTCTTTGAGCACCTGCTCTTTCGGGGATGACGCGAATCGCCTGCACTGCCACATTGCAGATCGCTGCAGGCCGGCACGCCGACTCCGCTTCTTCCGGGCTGTGGTGCTTGCGTCACTCCTGGTTCCGGCAACCACCAAGGCCTCGGCACAAACACATCCCGTGAGCCCCGCCTCTTCCCTGCCCGAAGCGCCGCTCCCTGCGATCAAGCACGCGAATGCAAAGAGGGGCCCATGCCGCCTGATTCCCAAGAGCGAGTCGGCCGGCATTGCTCTCACCGAAACCGGCTCCGGCTTCATCGCAGCGGTTGCCGGCTTTGCTCCCCCTGAACCGACAGCGCCAACCTCGGCAGGCGAAACGTCAGCCCAGGTGGCCGCGCCCCCCGAACTGCCTCCATGCCCCCCGCAGCCCCTGATCAACTTCTACCAGCGCTTCATCAACGGGCCCGAAGTCAAACCCCTCTCCCCCAAGGAAAAGGCCCGGCTCGCAGTCAAGAACCTGCTCGATCCCTTCAACGCTGTCACCATTTTGGGCAACGCCGCCATCGCTGTCGGGTCAGACTCGCATTCCGACTACGGACCCGGAATGCACGGCTTCGCAAAAGTCGTCGGCGTCAGCTACAGCGAAGATATGACCGGCGAGTTCTTCGGCACATTCCTCATTCCGTCAATCGTTCACCAGGATCCGCACTACCACCGCATGCCGCAAGCCACCGTCAAGCGCCGGATTTTCCACGCCGTTGCCCAGGTCTTCTGGACGCAAGGCGATAACGGCAAGGGCATGCTGAACTATGCAGACCTCGTCGGCTTCCCCATCGATTTGGAGATTGCCAACCTCTACGTCCCTGGCGAAAAGACGAATCTGCCCTCCACCGCGAGACGCTATGCCTTCGGGCTCGCCGTTGCCCCCACAGACAACTTCATCACCGAATTCCTGCCCGATCTGGCCCGTCGCATCCACGTCCGCATCGTCCTGGTGCAGGAGATCATCAACCAGGTTGCTCACACCGAGCCCGCGGGAGCGCCTTAGAATGCGGGAATCTGCCGGGTAAACCATTGCACCTTCAAGCCTTTGCAGGACCCCAGCCAATCCTCGTGCCGAACCCCATTCGAACCCCTCCAATCGCCATTCACCCCCCCATATCCCCGTTCGCTGCACCCCGGTTGGATTGACGGGCCCTCCTCATTACTCTTGTACTGAGTTTTCAGGTTCCGGCGGTACCGTGGCCGAACCCCATCGAAAGTCCAGCGCATTCTTTCTTAAGGAGATCGCACCAATATGTCCAAAGCGATGAAGTACGCCGAGAAAACCGCGGTATACGCGGCAAAGGGCGCGTGGGTGGTCTATGAGCGGTTGAACCGCATCAGCCCCAACGCGTCGTTTACCCCCAAATGGAGCGATAAGCCACTCCTGAAGAGCTATCAGAAAGAGAAGCCCCCGCTGGGCTGGCCCCGTACGACAGACTCGCTCTGCCCCAAGTGCGTCCCCGAGATTCGCAAGCAGATTCTGGATGGCAAGCTGCCCCATGAAGTGCTGCTCAATGAGAAGGTCGGCGAAATCAAGGCCCAGATCATCGAGCGCGACGGCAAGATCCTGATGGTGAAGGACTGCCCCAAGCACGGCCACTTCGAAGACGTGATGTCGATCGACCCCGCCTTCTTCAAGCACCTCGAAGAGAGCTTCCCTGGCCGCGACATTCGCGCCCACGGCAAGGGCGACGAGAAGCTCCACAACCACGGCACCTCGACCGTCACCCATGGCCGCGGCTCGGTGCTCACCATCGACCTCACCAACCGCTGCAACATGATGTGCGACCCGTGCTTCATGGACGCCAACCAGGTCGGCTTCGTCCACGAACTTACGTGGGACGAAATCAAGACCATGCTCGACAACGCCATCACGATGAAACCCAAGCGGCAGATGAGCGTTCAGTTCTCCGGTGGCGAGCCCACGTTGTCGCCTTACTTCCTTGACGCGGTCGCCTACTCGCGCAAGGTTGGCTACAACTCGGTGCAGGCTGCTTCGAACGGGATTGAATTTGCGAAGTCGAAAGAGCTGTGCCGCGCCGCTGCCGAAGCCGGTCTGCGCTACGTCTATCTTCAGTTCGACGGTATCGGCAACGCTGCCAACTCGCACCGCAAGGTCGGCAACCTGTTCGATGTAAAGCTGCAGGCCATCAACAATCTGCATGAAGCCGGCGTCGACATCGTCCCGGTGACGACCATTATCAACGGCATCAACAACGAGCAAGTCGGCCGCATTATCGAGTTTGCACTCGACAATCCGAAGAAGATCAGCTTCCTGAGCTTCCAGCCTGTTTCGTTCACCGGCCGCGACGAGGACATCAGCGAAGAGCGCCGTCTGGCGCAGCGCTACACGCTCTCGCACATGGCGCACGACGTCAAGAATCAGGTTGGTCTCGGCGTTCCCGAGCGCGACTGGTTCCCCATCTCGTTCATGTCCACCTTCTCTGACTGGGCCGATCTGGTACACGGGCCGACAGCAGAGTGGGGACAGCTTTCCTGCGGATGCCACCCCAACTGCGGCATCGGCATGGCGCTGATGATCGACAAGGAAACCAAGGAAGCGGCGCCCGTCACCGCCTTCCTGCACATGGACCAGGTTGCCAAGGATCTGGCCAAGGTCAACGATGCGGCACGCGGCAAGTGGATGTCGGTACTCGGATTCGGACTCGCGCTGCTGCGCAACTACGATCCCTTCCAGGCACCCACCCATTTCAAGATCACCGACATGCTGCAAAAGATGGACAAGACCTTCAACGCCACCGGACGCGATTACGGCTCGGTCAAGGGTGACCGCACCATGAAGGACATTGAGAAGCGCCGGTCGGATAGATGGAATTTCCTCTTCATCGCCGGCATGTGGTTCCAGGACCTGTTCAATTACGACTTCCGCCGCACTGAGCAATGCATCATTCCCTACGCCACGCAGGAAGGCGAAATCAGCTTCTGCGCGTACAACACCGGCGTGGGCTGGCGCAACATCATCGAGAAGATGCACATGACCGCGACTCTGACCAAGTGGTACGAAGAGCACGGCCGTCACGAAATCTTCGCCGGTGGCAAAAAGGTGGGCATGAACTACGTGGGCCACGAGCTCAAGCTCAACATGGAGCACGTGAACTCTGAAGCCAACCACACCCTCGACAACCTCGGCATCGCCAAGAACGCTCGCGAAGAAAAAATTCGCGCCCGCGATACCAAGATCAAGTCGGACGCGGAAAACGCCAAGATGGCCAAGCTTTATCGCGAGCACGTGCTTGGCGAAAAGCCGGTCGAGGGCCTCGTAAGCCTCGACTCCATCCGCCCCGCCTCAAACAACGCCGCCTCGCCCATCAACCGGCACACGGAAAAAGAGCCCGTAGCCGGCGATTAATCAGTATCTTCCTGGGGAGGTAGTTCTGAACCTCTGAACCTTGGTTCTTTCACCAGAAAGGCCGTCCTGCTTGGGACGGCCTTTCTGCATATCAGCAACTCTTACCGCAGCGAATTTATCCCGAGCAAGCCGCTCTTCTCCGGCCGTCTGCCGGACCCAGGCGACGCCTCCAGCAACGCAATCCGTTGGCCTACCTCCTCGGCTTCGGCGTTGCTTCCGGTCTGCGCCAACACGCTCCGATACTGCATCAACGCCGCGATGTACGTCGGATGCCCCCATCCCAGTGCTTGCTGCATCTCGTCAATGCCGCGCTTCATCAACACAGGCGCCTTCATCGAGCTTCCTGACTTCCAGTACGTGTTGCCCAACAGGAAATCCAGAAGTCCCACCGGCATGCTATTGGCCTCGTAATTCGCGTGCGCAATACGCAGAGCTCGATTCAGCTCAGGGATCGCGCCTGGGCAGTCTTCGCGTGCGCACCTGATCAACGACAAATCAACCAGCGCCGACATCTTCTCTTCCGGCGTCGCCTCAACCGCTCGATCGCGCGGACTCTCTGGAACCAGCAGGCTCACTGCCATCCCCGCATCGGTATCCGCGCCGGCTATATCGTGTCTCCCATAGGCAAGCAACGCCAGGTGCATATAGCTCGTTCCAATCGCGACCTCATTTTGCGCATCTTCGCGGATAGCCAGCGCCTTCCTTTCCAGCGGCTCAGCCTTTGCGAATTTCCCCCGCTCCACGTACATGGTGCCCATGCGATCGAGTGCGTCGGCATAAAGGTCGCGATCCTTTGCCTTCAAGAGATGAACTGCCTTCTCAAATGCTCGTTCCGCATCGTCGTAGCGCGCCGCATCCTGGTCGAGCACTGCGAGCTTCAGCCATGCGGTTCCATCTGTCTTGCCTTCCTTCGACGTGACCGCAATCTCCTGCTCTCGTATCTGGCCCGCGAACGGCGTATTGCGCTGCGCCATGCCGGTCATGCTCGCCACCACGATGCCTGTCACCGCCACCGTCAACATCCTCTTCTCAGTACGCATTCGCAGGTCTCCTTCTGTGCCGAGAGTAGGCCGGAAGCGCCTGTCACTCCTATGTCAAGGGGCCTAATCGATCTTTGCCGGGGTGAATCGTCCGGCGCATGGGGCGAATCGTAATCGTGCTCTTCTCGCTTTAAGAATCGCTGTTCCATCCCGGCACAGAGGCTCTATAACCAACAGAAGGGAGATTCGATGACCTTCTCGCTGCAGATTCCGTTTCGCGATGGAGCCGCTAACCGTAGCTGGCTGCATCAGTATCTGCGACAGCTGCCACTCTCCCTTCTGTGCTGGACAGGCATTGTCCTTCTCGAGAGCAGTCAGGTATTCGTCTCTGACGCGGCGCGAGGCTACACCCTGCCTACCGCCCATTACGTCGCCTGGGCTACCTTTAACTGGTACGTTTTTGCGCTCGTCTCGCCGATCATCTACGAGCTTGGCTTGCGCTACCCCATCGTCGGTCGCGATTGGACTCTTCGAATCTTCTTCCCGCATGCGCTCGTTTGTATCGTTTGCCTCACGACGCAAGCGTTCTGCCGCGGCTTCGCTGGATCGATCTACTCCATCCACAACGAAACCAATTTTGAATTGCGAGGCTTGCCCTTCGCTCTCACGGGCGAATGGTTTGATCGCCGCGGCCTGGTCGGTGCTGTCTCCTACTGGGTCATTGTCATCATTGCCGCATTTGCGCACCTGCGCGAGCAGGTCCGTCAAAGAGAACTGCGTGAAGCCCAACTCGAATCCCGCCTCGCCTCCGCGGAGCTCGAAAAGCTGCGCATGCAGATCCATCCCCACTTCCTCTTCAACACCCTGCAGGCTGCCATCACGCTTGTGCAGGACGATCCCCGAGCCGCAGAAGATGTCCTGCTTCGCCTCAGCGAACTTCTACGCATCTCCATCGACCAGATTGAGTCCAACGAAATCCCCCTCGCCCGCGAACTCGAATTCCTCGATCTCTACACCGGCATCCAGCAGCGGCGGTTCGGCGACCGGCTTTCGGTTGAAACCCATTCCGACACCGACACTCTCAATCTGCTTGTGCCGCCGCTCATTCTTCAGCCGCTGGTCGAAAATGCGATCCGCCACGGAATCGGCAAGCACAAAGGTTCAGATTGCGTCGAAATTTTCGTGCAGAAGCGGAATGAGGAACTTCACATCGAGGTGTGGAACTCGAACAGCGTGGTCGAAGGTGCCACCGAGCAACTCTTTCTCCGCGGCGTAGGGCTGCGCAACACCCGCGCACGCCTTGAGCAACTTTACGGTGCCAGCGGTCAGTTGTTCTTCCGTCCGCTCGCCAAGGGAGGTGCCGGAGTCGTCATTACTCTACCTGCGCGTAAATCGGAAGAAGCGCAGCCGCAACCTGCACCGGAGGTTGCTGGATAATCATGCGCGCCCTCATTGTCGATGACGAACCGCTCGCGCGCACGGCCCTGCTCCGCCTGCTCAAGCGAGAGCGCGACATCACCATCGTCGGACAATGCGGTGACGGCGAGTCGGCTGTCGACGCCATCCGGCAGGCCAGCCCCGACCTCGTCTTTCTCGATGTACAGATGCCCGAGATGGACGGGTTTCAGGTCGCCGAAGCCATTGGCGCCGAGCGTATGCCCGTCACGATCTTTATCACGGCCTTCGATCGCTATGCTATCCGAGCCTTTGACTCCAACGCCGTTGATTATCTATTGAAGCCCTTCGCACCCGATCGCCTCGCCCGTGCCCTTACGCGAGCCCGCGAACGCTGCCTCGGCCGCCAGGATAAGGATGCAGCCCAGCGTCTGTTTGCCTTGCTCGATACGCGACTGCAGTCTGACTACGCACAGCGCCTCACCGTCGCCCACGGAGGACGCATCATCTTCGTCCCTGTCGCCGATATCGATTGGATCCAGGCCGAGGGCAACTACGCCCGTCTGCACGTCTCGCGCAAGATTTTCGATGTGCGCGAAACCCTGCAGGCCCTGATGGAGAAGCTCGATCCCCGCGAGTTCATTCGCATTCACCGCTCCACCATCGTCAACGTGCGCCGCATCCGCGAGGTCCAGCCCTGGTTTCAAGGCAGCCACATTGTCGTGCTGCAAAGCGGCGAAGAACTGCGCATGTCCCGCTATCAACGCGACGCCGTCGACCGCCTGCTCGGCAAATAATGCGCCGGCCCGGCGTTCCTAAAACTTCGCGCACGAAAAGGCCGTCCCGCATGGGACGGCCTCGGCAATCCACGCGATCGACACTCGCTACATCGGCGAACAACCTCCGGCGATCGAAGGAATAATCGAGAGCGTGTCATTGGGGGATACTTCGGAATTCTCCTTCTGTGGCAGGTAGCGCACATCTTCGTCGTTCAGATACAGATTCACAAAGGACCGCAGCTTGCCCTCGCCGGTAAACAGATGCTTGCGCAGTTCAGGATAGGTTCCGGTGAGCGCATCCAGCGCATCGGCGATCGTTCCCGCGCTGATTTCAATGGCATCCTTGCCGTCCGCATAGGTTCGCAGCGGCGTTGGAATAAAAATCGTCATGCGATTGGGTCCTCGTTGAGTAGTCACTTCTTCGTCTCCTCGAAATCCTGTGAAGTCATAAGCAGGCTAGGGCTCAATTTCGATCCCCTGGTCTTCAAACCGTTTCTCTTCTTCGTTCTCACCGGCAAGCAGAAATGAATTCGTCACCGTCGCCTTGCCCTGGGCTACCGACGTGATCACGTATGAACATCCCAGCCAATGCGCTTCGGCGAAATCTGTCGGTGACCACTGCGCTGGATGATCGGGATGCGAGTGATAGAAACCGGCAATCTCCAGCCCCTTATCGCGCGCGCTCCGCTGAATGTGAACCAGCTCGATAGGAGCGATGTGGTAGCGGTTGTGCGCCGAATCGGTTCGCGTATTGCCGGCCCGGATCGACTCCATCACGTGCCACCCCTTCGCATCGGGCCGCCCCAGCAGCGCCCCGCAACACTCGTGCGGATACGTCTCCTCTCCATGAGCACGGAACGCATCGTAGACAGCCTGCGGCACCATCAGCGTGCTCATGCCTCCTCCCAGAAGCGCTCACTCATGTACTTCTCCGCCGAATCCGGCAACACCGTGACGATGGTTGCCGCACGGCCTTCCGCCGCTTCTTCTTCGGCAATGCGCTCGCATGCCACCACCGCGGCCGCCGCGGAGATACCCACCAGCAATCCGGCTTCGCGCGCGAGCCGCTTGACCATGGCATACGCGGCCTCTGTCTCAACCTCCACATTTCGATCCGCCAACGAGGGGTCGTAGATCGCGGGAACGAGCGCGGTCGCCATGTGCTTCAATCCTTCGAGACCATTGAACGGCGAATCGGGTTGAACACTCACCGCTTGAATCTCCTTGTTCAGTTCCTTCAGCCTTCGCACCGTTCCCACAAATGTTCCGCTCGTGCCGAGTCCCGCCACAAAGTGCGTAAGGGTTCCGCCACTCTGCCGCCAGATCTCCGGCCCGGTCGTGTCGTAATGCGCTCTCCAATTCTGGGGATTCGAGTACTGATCCATGTAGCAATATTTGTCAGGATCGTTCTGGGCCATCTCCCGAGCCCGGCGGATAGCTCCATCCGATCCCTGGTCCGGATCGGTCCACTCCACCTCGGCGCCGTAGGCTTTCAGAATCCGTTTGCGCTCCGGCGATACGTTCGACGGCATTGCCAGCAGGACCGGAAAACTGAGCGCCGCTCCGAGCATCGCAAAAGCGATCCCCGTGTTGCCGCTCGTCGCATCCAGCAGAGTCTTGCCCTTGCGGAGCGAGCCGTCGGCAAGCGCCTTGCGCACCATCGCCGCCGCGGCCCTGTCCTTCACGCTTCCGCCCGGGTTCATCCACTCCGCTTTCGCCAGCAGCGTCACTTCAGGCAGTCGACGAACCACGCCGTCGAGTCGAATCAGCGGCGTGTTGCCAATGCGCTCCATCAACACGGAGCCATGGCGCCGTTCCATCCGGCTCAGCCATTTCGTCTCTGCGATCGAAGTCACCACCGCGTTTTCTCCCGAAACAGAATCTCCTACTGCGGCTGCGCCGCGGTGCGTAGATAAGGCTTCACCGTTTTGTAGCCGGGGAACTGTTTGTCAGCCTGTTCGTTCGAAACCGAGCCCGCAATAATCACGTCGTCACCCTGCTTCCAGTTCGCAGGAGTTGAAACCGGGTGCTTCGCCGTGAGCTGGATCGAATCGAGAACACGAATAATCTCATCGAAGTTCCGCCCCGTCGTCATCGGATAGGACAGCGTCAGCTTGATGCGCTTGTCCGGCCCGATCACGAATACCGTACGCACCGGTGCATTCAGCGCAGGCGTCCGGCCTTCGCACGAGTCACCGGCATCCGCCGCGAGCATGTCGTAGAGCTTCGCAATCTTCAGTTCCGGATCGCCGATGATCGGATAATTCACGTCATGACCGCCGACATCCTTGATGTCCGACGCCCATTTGCTGTGACTTGCAACCGGGTCAACGCTAAGGCCGATCACTTTCGCCCCACGTTGGGCAAACTGCTTTTCGAGGGCGGCCACCGCGCCCAGCTCTGTCGTACACACCGGGGTAAAGTCCTTGGGATGAGAAAAGAGCACGGCCCAGCCGTCGCCGATCCATTCGTGGAAGTGAATGGCGCCTTGCGTGGTCTCTGCTGTGAAATCAGGTGCAACGTCGTTAATGCGAAGAGACATTTGGATTCTTCTTTCGTTGAGAATTCTTAGCAGTTTGAGCCGGCCGCAAAATCAAAAAACCCACTCGCAATCAATGCGGGTGGGTCATGAGATGCAGCTGAAACTAGTTCAGTTCTCTCTGACACAGACCCGCATGCTGCACCGACAACAGCAAGCAACGCGGGTTGGAGAGAATGCCTTCATAGTTCGGGGAGCGACGTCAAACCTTGCTAACTATCTGCAGGCTAGTGCGTTCCATCAGTCCATGTCAACAGCCGAGCGCCTGATCGATTTCATTTGAGCGCAAACCAAACATATACAACACTCAGATGATCCAGGCCGGTCTTTCGATGCGCAACTCCGTAATCTTTCAGTCACCGATATGGATTCGCGTGGTTCAGCGGCGACCGGAATCGTCGCAAACGCAGTGAGCACGGCAGCGCCTGGCACGGGTTCACCTGCGATTTCTCAGTGAGTATCTGTCCGTGCCCCTCCGCTGACAATTGATAATAAAAACCTTACGAGCAAGCATTTATGCCCCGCGAGCGCTCCATGGCTCACACTGCTGACAATTCACGCGCTCACCTTCAATTCATCTGCCGTCCACAGCTTCCGGGACTATGATGTGGCACGGAGTTGAATTATGTCTCAATACCTCTACCACTGCCAGGACTGCGACAAGGAATTCACCCAGAACCTTCACATCTCCGACGTCGAGAAGGCTGAAATCAAGTGTCCAAACTGCGGCGGCAAGCGCGTGCACCAGTTGGTGGCGGCTTTCTCCGCGGTAACCGCAAAGAAGAGCTAGGCCGGCAAACTCTCCTGCTTCAGGGCAGATCTCGGCGCCGCCGGGAATGCTGTGTCATCGCACCGGTGCGTAATACCCCGTCTGCTTGCGGATGGTTACCGGCCGTGACGGCGCATCCAGCTCAACCTGGTGAAATGTGCCGTCGTGCTTCACCTCCGGCGGTTTGAAAATCAGGCGATATTGGCTGCGCAGGTCGGTCTCCACGATCCGCACATCGTCGGCAATCTGCGTATCTCCGTCCTCTCCGTGAAACACGCGCCCACCCGTCTTCGCGGCAACTTCAGCCAGCGTGGCCGGTCCCGTAGACATCGCCTCTGGCGCATCAAATCGAAATGCGTATACCGCGGCATTCGTTTTTTGACACTCGTCGATCGCGAGTTTCATGTCACCGCGGCTTGCATTGTCCACGCCGTCTGAAAACAGCACGATGACATTCCGGCTCAGCGGGCCTTCCGAGTGTCCGAATTCGTTCAGACAAGCGCGGTACAGCGCGTCGAACAAAGCCGTGCCGCGCAAAGACGCCTCCGCGTGAGAGGCAACCCGATGGTTGCGGATCGCTACTTCCAGCGTTCGCACATCGTTCGTCCATTCCTGTGCGACCGGCGACAACCCGGCAAAGTCCATGGCAAAACCGCGATCGGGAGGTTGGCGGACGAGACTGCGCACAATATCTATCGCAACGCTTTGACTGCGCTCCCGGCTTGATTCCATCGATTCGCTTGAATCCAGCAGGATCCCGACGCGAACAGGTGCATCTTTGACGGAATCAAGTTCAACAATGCGGCGCACTGGTGCCCCGCCATCGAACAATCTCAAATCGGAGATCTTTAGATCGTCGACAGTTCGCCCCTCATCGTCTAGCGCCTGAAATGTCAAGCTGACCTCATCGACTGGCAGCTTCAGGGTGTAGGTCGGCTGGTCCTGCTGCGAAGCCGCAGATTGCCCTGCCGCTCCCGCAGCCCACGCGAACAGCACCAAAAGCGGCAGAGCAATTCCGATGGCGAGGTGCGCATTCAACGTCGCCCTCACAGACCCCTCGCTCCTGCCGGCAGCCTTCGCAGCAGGCGGATTCTGCAGATATGACACAGGCGCAGCAGCATCTGCAGAATCCTTTCATGGCTTGCTTGTGGGATCGCGCAGAGAAACAGTGGCCTGATTGTAGCAGCGCGCCGGAACAACAAGCTCGAACTTCAGTCAGGCCGCGATCGCCCGATTTCCGCTCTTCGCCATTGCGGCTTCCGGCTGCTATCCTCGGCGAGAAATGAAAATGCGTCTGATCATCTTCCCCTTGCTGGCTATTTCGTTTACCTCCGTCCTGCTCGCCCAAACCGCACCATCGCTCTCTCCCAAAGAGAACGCCATCGTGACCTACATCGACGCGAACGAGCAGGCCTCCAATGACCTGCTCGAAAAACTCGTCAACATCAATAGCGGCACGCACAACCTTGAAGGCGTGCGGGCTGTCGCCGACATCATGAAGGCCCAATTGGCCGATTTCGGCTTCAACGTCCAATGGTTTCCGATGGACGAGATCAAGCCCGCCGGCGTACTCGTCGCCGAACATCCGTGCCCCGAGCCAGGCAAGTGCGGCAAGCGCATGCTGCTCATCGGTCACATGGACACCGTGTTCGAGAAGACCAGCCCGTTCCAGACCTACAGCGTCAACGGCAGCATCGGCCCCGGCCCCGGCGTCAACGACATGAAGGGCGGCCTCGTCATCATGCTCTACGCGCTGAAAGCCATGCAGGCCGCCGGCGTGCTCAAACAGACCGAAATCACCGTGGTGCTCAGTGGCGATGAAGAGGCGCATGGCGAGCCCGTCGGCATCTCGCGGCGCGACATGATCGCAGCCGCCCATCACAGCGACGTCGCCCTGGAGTTCGAAGGCACCCCGCGCCTGGACGGTGTCTTCTATGGCAGCGTGAGCCGCCGCAGCGCCATCACCTGGCACATCAACACCACGGGAGAAACCGGCCACTCCTCCGGCATCTTCTCCGTGCGCATGGGCTTTGGCGCCATCTATGAGCTCACCCGCATCCTCGATACATTTCGCACCCAGCTTCCGGAAGAGAATCTCACATTCAACATCGGCATGATCGTCGGCGGCACCAGCGTTCACGTGGATGAGTCTGGCAACAACGCCGCCGCCACCGGCAAAGACAACGTCATCCCACCCGTGGCCTACGCAAGCGGCGACATTCGCACCCTCTCAAACCAGCAGACCGCTCGCGTGGAAAAGAAGATGCAGGAGATCGTTGCGAATCATCTCCCCCACACCGGCGCGACGATCACCTTCGGGGAAGCCTATCCCGCCATGGCGCCCACCGCCGAAAGCCGCGCGCTCCTGGCTATCCTTAATCAGCAAAACCGAAGCCTCGGCTTCAAACAGATGCCCGAGCTCGATCCCATGAAGCGCGGCGCCGGAGACATCGCCTTCGTCGCCGATCTTCTCCCGGGTTTGGCCGGAATCGGTGCCACCGGCGAAGGCGCGCATGCTCCCGGCGAGACGATCGATCTATCCGCGCAGCCCATCAACACCAAGCGCGATGCCCTGCTGATGTACCGTCTCAGCCAGATCGACCAGAACACAGATCTCACCAAGGTCGCAGCGAAATAATTCCATGAGAGCTGTTTCTAACTGCGTACATGAAGACGGCGCGACAATAGCCGCGCCGTCTTCCTATTTGTGCTTCAGTACTACTCTTTCGGTCCGCCGCTCGGATAATCCACCCGCACTGTCAGAATTTCGAACGGATGAATCGGCGCCTTCACCACATCGCCAGTCACACTCAGGGGCGAACCTTCCGGCGTCTCCATCATGTTTGTCACCGTCGCGCCCGTCGCACCCGGCGGCACATGGAACTCTACCGTCGCATCCTTCCCGGCCCACTCATACGCGCGGAAGATCAATCCCTTCGCATCTTCCGCCTTCTTCACCGCCGTCAGCACCACGTTCTCTGGCGTGACCGAAGCAAAGGAATGGCTGGCGGGCAGTGTGCCCGCATGCGCCGTCGTGACGAGGGCCGTCAGCGGGTAGTTGTATTCCCAACCGTGGCGAATCGTCATCGCATCCTTCCACGTTCCCGCGTGAGGATAAAGCGCGTAGTGAAAGTGATGATGCCCCATGTCCGCATCGGGGTCGGGCCACTTGGGCGAGCGCAACAGCGTTAGCCTCAGCAGATTGCCGACCGCGTCATAGCCGAACTTCGACTCGTTGATCAGGCTGAATCCGTGAGTTCCATCTCCCAGGTCCGCCCAGCGCTGCGCAGGAACTTCAAACTGCGCCTTCTCCCACGAATTGTTGCGCGTCGTCGGCCGCTCGATCGTGCCGTACGGAATCTCGTACGTCGCAAACGGCCCTGTTGCCGCCAGTGGGAACGCCGCCTTCAGCAGCACATGCGACTCGTGCCAGTCGAACCGATTATCGACATTGATCTGATCACCGTCTGCCGAGAGCCCGATCGTCTGCACGAATTTCGATTTGCCCCAGTGACTCATAATGCGAATTGTCGGCTCCGCGGTCTTCAAGAGCTCAACAGAATCCGCATGCTCGATCGTCATCGGCGGAACATCCAGCGTTCCTGGGTCGATGTTCCAAGCGTCGTAATCCTTCGGCGTGTCCTTGAAGAACTGCAGCTGATTGCCGCACGCCCCCGAAGCCAGCGTCTCGAAGTTGCTCTTCTTCTCAAACAGGCTCGTGATACATCCGCTCTGCTTACTAACCGCTACGCGCAGCGCTTCATTCTCCAGTGTGATGGTGTCCCCCGAATCCTTCGCGCTCACCGGGTGCTCATCGCGCTCTGCCGCGCCCTTCCTGACCCACACTACCTTGTAGCCCAGCGCCGGCACGTGCAACACGTGCAGCTTCACATCGGCGAAGTCCGTCTTGTCGTCCGGCTTCACCTCCACAACTTGCGCGCCCGTCGCGCTCACCGTACTCTTGCTGGTCTGCACATGCACGGTCACTTCGCCCGATCGCGCCCAACCCAGCGGGTTGTAGACCACCACCGGCACGCCTGCGCCCGTGGTATTCACGCGCTCATCCACCGTGTCCAGCGAGTTCGATGCGATCTCGTCCGTCGACCAGCGCACCACGTCGTAGTCTTTCTGCGCATCCTTATAGATAATGCCAATGCCGGAACCCGCCGCCAGATCGTGGAACTGGTTGAACAATACTTTCTTCCAGTCTTCCGTCAATTCGGTCGCTGGGTACTTCAGTCCGTCAAGCCATGCAAGCGACGACCACTTCTCCGCATTGAGCACTTCCTCTGAGCTTTCCCGCATGTTGCGCTTGTGGTTCGCCTGCGTGGTCATCACCCCGCGGTGATACTCGAAGTACAGCTCGCTCTTCCAAGTCGGGATCGAGACTCTTCCAGGCACGGCCGGCGGATACTCGTAGCCCTTGGCAATCGACTGGTAATTCCAGACCTTGCTCTCCGGCGCGATCTGGCCCTCGACATGATCGAAATAACTCTGCGCTGTGCCAAAGGGCATTTGCGGTACAACCTTTGGAGGCACCGAGGGTTCCGACCAGTGGACTCCCTGGTCGAGAATGGCGCGCGTCGGGCCGCCGCCGTGATCGCCGATCCCGTACAGGTCCATCATGTCCGTCAGGCCCGTGGCGCGCTGCCGCGCCTGCACCATGTCTGCGGCCAGCCGCGTCGGGTTCAGATTGTCATTCGCATAATCGTGCGGAAAATACGCCAGCACCTTCGAACCGTCCGGCGACTCCCACCAGAACAGCTTGAACGGCAATTGATTCGTATCGTTCCATGTCATCTTCTGCGTCACAAAATAATCGACGCCGCTCTTCTTGTAGATCTGCGGAAGCTGCCATGTGTACCCGAACGAATCCGGATTCCAGCCAATCCGCACATCCACGCCATACGCCTGCTTGTACCAGCGCTTGCCCACCAGCAGTTGCCGCACCAGGCTCTCACCGTCCGGCAAATTCAAATCGGGCTCCACCCACATGCCGCCCACAATCTCCCAGCGCCCTTCGTCGATGCGCTTCTTGATCTCCGCATTCAGGTCGGGATACTTGTCCGCCATCCACTCGTTGTAGGCCGCGGCACTCTGCGTGTAGGTGTACTGCGGATACTCATACATCAATTGCAGCGCCGTGCCGAACGTCCGCTTCACCACGTCGACGGTCTCGGTCCACGGCCACAGCCACGCCGCATCGATGTGCGAGTTGCCGGTCAGGTGCCACGTCGCCGTCTGCATCAGCGGCAGCAGCGCTTCGAGTTTGCTGTGCGCAGCCTTCAGGCTTTCGTCAAAGGCCTTCTGATCCTTTGCATCGAGGGCTTTGATATCCACCGCGGCAATCGCGCCGTTGAGAGTAGCGATCTGCGACGCATCCTGCGGCGCGAGCGAAGGAACCAAAATCGCCGCGGTCAGAGACTCCGTGCGCAGGTCGTCGGGGTTGGGCCGATTTTCAGGAAACTCGATTCGCAGGGTGGCGCCACGGATCGACTTGGTATCTACCGTGTGCAGCAGCTTGACCGCGACCGTGACCTTATCGCCGGGCTTCGCGTTGTCAAACAGAACGACAGGCTCAAGGTCGTCGCCGAGCGCAACACGGCGCCCGTTGAAGTAGAGAATCTCCGGCATCGGGCCGTTGGCCTCGGCGTGAAACTGAAACCAGACGCGCGACCCGGTCAGGTCGTACCCGTTCAGTGTGTCGGGAACAATATAAGTCGTACGAAACCACAGCGCATCGTTCGGCGCTTTGCCGGGCACGGCAAATGTCTCCCAGCTGGAATCATCAAGGCTCACGTCTTCGCCGTGCGCCAGGTCGCCTCCGTGCATCTTCCATACGCCGCCGGGAAGCTCGCGCAGCATGGTCAGCCGCGTGATCACTTCGCGCGACTCGGGCGGCAGATTCGACGCCACCCGGTTAATCTCTGCCGCAACGTTCACGGCCTCCACAGCCGTTTGCGCATTGGCTCGCGGGGATGGCAGCGTGGCGGCGAATACAAAAGTGAGAGCGATCAGTAGACCCACAAACGGGCGCAGATGTTCTTTGGACATTTGGGAGTTCCTTTCCCTTGGGAATCTGGCGTCTGCAGAATCTTACGGCAAACTGCAGCAAGAATGGTAACGATTCCAATCCTACTCTGGTCAAGCATTTATTTGTCCGGCGCACCGGGAGTCCGCTCTAAATATTCGACGTACCCCAGCAGCGCGCCCCGTGTATCTGCCGCAACGAGCGCATCAAATCCTCTTCTCAATTCCTATGTCCCTATGTCCCTGCGCGCCAACGGCGCGCTACACCCATCCCCCATCCACCACGTAGCTTTGATTCGTAATCGCGCTCGAATCATCCGCAGCCAGAAAAAGCACCAGCCGCGCCACGTCCTCCGGCAAAATGTCCCGCTTCAGCGCCTGCGACGCCATGATCTCCGCCTTGTACTCCGGCGTATAGACCTGCCGTCTCTGCTTCTCCGTCGCGATCGCTCCCGGCAGCACCGCATTCACGCGAATGCCCTGCGGGCCGCATTCGTGCGCAAGTGTACGGGTCAGTCCGACGATCGCCGCCTTCGCCGCGATGTAAACCGGCACTCCCGTTGACGGGATCATCCACGCGATCGACGACATATTGATGATGCTGCCTCGTCCCGCTGCCTTCATCGTAGGCAGCACTGCCTGGATCATGAAAAACTGCGGGCGCAGATTCACCGCCATCGACGCATCCCAGTACTCCGGCGTCACATCCTCAATCCGGTGCCGGTGATCGTTCGCCGCATTGTTCACCAGCACATCGACGCCGCCCAGCGCAGCAATCGCCGCTTTGGCGGCGGCTTGCAGAGCTCCCACATCTGTCAGGTCACAAGGAAAGAACAAGGGAGCCGAAGCGACTCCCGGCGCAAGCGAATTGGCTAGCCGTTGTCCTTGCTTTTCCAAAATGTCGAAGAATGCCACCCGCGCCCCCTGGCTGGCAAAGTGCGCGACAATCGAGGCGCCAATCCCAGTCGCTCCGCCGGTCACCAGAACAGCCCGGCCGCGAAGGCTCGGATAGATTGCATACTGCGGTCTGGGTGTTTGCTTCTTGGTAGCCATTTGACCCTTCTCGGTGGAGGTCGCTCCCAACTCCAGTTTCCCCAGCGACACATCCTCGTCATTCATGTCGCTGAATCGGTCCAAGTATAGAGCCACACCCGAGTTCCAAACCGAGCGGCCGATACCGCGGCAAATCCCACGCACTGGTACACGCTGGTACACCGTCTCGCATCGCGGGTGCATACTGATATACAGGCCGTTTTCACGGGCAGCTCCCCCTTGGGTTACTCGCGCAATTCCGTTGTGGCAATTGAACTTAACAAGGGAAATTGGATCGGAGCCGCAGCTCGACCGCGGTCAGCAGAACCAATGAATCCAGCCACTTGCAACTGCTGATGCGCACGGCAGCCAAGGCTGGATTGAACGAACCGCAGGTTGCGGGACCGTTGCGGCCTTTCGATGGGCTCACCCCGAAAGCGTTTGCAGGCCCCTCGCCGCAGAGTAAGTATCGGAAATCACTGGGGTCCCCGTGGACAGGTCTTCGTCCTCGGGGTGCCTACGCACGGAGGGGACACCATGAAGGAAGCCGCTCGCTATCCCGGCATTCGAGTTACAGCCAACGGAAACCAGCTCGTCTCGTATCACACCGAGACCCGCATCGCCGATGCCGGCGTTTTCTATCCCATTACGCCTTCCACCGAAGGCGGCGAGCTCTTCCAGCAGGCTTACGCTGAGGGCAACCTGAACGTCTTCGGCCACAACACCATCGCCATTGAGACGGAAGGCGAACACGCGGCCCAGGGCGGCGCCATCGCGCACTCCGTTTGCGGCAAGCGCGTGGTCAACTTCACTTCCGGCCAGGGTGTGGTCTACGGCGTCGAGCAGTACTATCACGCTCCCGGCAAGGGCTCCACCATGGTGCTCGAAGTGGGCGCCCGCGCGCTCACCAAGCACGCCCTCAACGTCCACTGCGGCCACGACGATATTTACGGCGCGC
The DNA here is from genome assembly GCF_049582745.1 of Occallatibacter sp. GTDB lineage: Bacteria > Acidobacteriota > Terriglobia > Terriglobales > Acidobacteriaceae > Telmatobacter. The sequence goes on along the minus strand of NZ_JBAUUO010000064.1, from coordinate 81,361 downwards.
TCGACACCGGCTGGATCATGCTCTTCGGCAAGGACGCTCAGCAGGCTGCAGACCAGGCCCTCATCCTCCGGCGCGTCACCGAGCTTTCGCTCACCCCCGGCATGAACATCATGGATGGCTTCCTCACCAGCCACCTTGAGCGCACCTTCTACAAACATGAATCGGAACTGATCCGCGAATACCTCGGCGCGCCGGAAGACATCATCGACTGCCCGACAGAGGCCCAGCGTGTTCTGTTTGGACCCACCCGCCGTCGCGTCCCTAAGATGATGGACCTGACCAACCCCGTCCTCCTTGGCCCCGTCCAGAACCAGGAACACTACATGAACGGCATCATCGCGCGCCGCAACAACTTCGCCGAGCCGATCCTGCCGTTCCTCGAAGACGCCTACGTCGACTTCGGAAAGCTCACCGGCCGCTATTACGGCCTCCTCTCTCAGTACAAGTGCGACGACACCGACACCGTCTTCGTCTCCCTCGGATCCGCTGCCGAAAACATCGAAGCCGCCGTCGACTACCTCCGCCAAACCCGCGGCGTCAAGGTCGGTTCGATCCACGTCAACGTCATCCGCCCCTTTCCTGAAGCCGCCATCGTTGCCGCGCTCAAGGGCAAGAAGAACGTCATCATCCTCGAGCGCACCGACGAAGCCCTCAGTGGCGACAACCCGCTCGGCCGCGACATCCGCACTGCCCTCTCGAAAGCCATCCAGACCGCCGGCCACGCCGCCTCCGAAGGCCTCCCCGCGTTGTCGATGGACGAAGTGCCGCACATCTACTCCGGCAGCTACGGCCTCGGTTCGCGCGACTTCCGCCCAGAACACATCATCGGCGCCTATGAATACGCCACCGCCGGCCGGGCCCGCAAAGACGGTAAGACTGCGGCCGACGGCGTCAGCTTCTTCGTTCTCGGCATCGACCATCCCTACACGGTCATCGGCGACGAAATGCCTTCCCTGCTCCCCGAAGGCGCAGTGGCAGTCCGCTTCCACTCCATCGGCGGATGGGGCGCCATCACCACCGGCAAAAACCTCGGCGCCATACTTGGCGACTTGAACGATCTGCTCTACGAGCGCGACGGTTTGGTCGACGACAAGGGCAATCCCAAGGAAGTCATCCACGTCAGCGCCAACCCCAAGTACGGCTCGGAAAAGAAGGGCGCGCCCACCAGCTACTTCATGGTCGCCGCCAAAGACCGCATTCGCGTCAACTGCGATTTGCGCCACGTCACGGTTGTGCTCTGCTGCGATCCCAAGGCCTTCACCCACACCAATCCGCTTGACGGCATTCAGCCTGGCGGCGCACTTATCTGGGAATCCGACGCCGAAGGCGAGCGCGCTTGGGAAAACCTTCCCATGTGGGCGCGCAAACAAATCATCGAGAAGAACATTCGCGTCTACACGCTGCCCGGCTTTGAAATCGCCCGCAAGGCCACCGACCGCGCCGACCTTCAACTCCGCATGCAGGGCAACGCCTTCCTCGGCGCCTTCTTCGCCGTCAGCCCCATGCTGCAGGAGTTCGGCATCACGCCGGAGCAGTACCGCACCGTCGTGATGAAGCAGTACGTCAAGAAGTTCGGCAAGCTCGGCGAAGCCGTCGTCAACTCCAACATGGAAGTCATGACCCAGGGCTTCGAGCGCGTCAAGGAAATCGCCATCGGCGAAATGGCCGCAGCCGACAAGTCCTCCCTGCGCGGACAGCCGCTGCTGCCGATTCTCGAAATGGCCACCGTTGGCGGTGACAGCTGCACCACCGGCGGTTGCCGTTCCACACCGCCTCCTGCCGGACAGAACGAACGCCCACCCATCTCGAGCATCGAGACGTTCGACTCCGAGTTCCGCGCGCACTTCGGCTACGACCAGCCGTCCACTCCGCTGGCTGCCATGGGCGTCATCGCCGCCGCAACCGGCGACACTGCCTCAAAGTACGTAGCGCGCCGCGAAACCCCGCTCTACATCCCCGAAAACTGCACCCAGTGCATGGAGTGCATCTCCGTCTGCCCTGACACCGCGCTCCCCAACACCTCGCAGGATCTGGGCACCGTGCTCACCATGGCCGTCTCCCGCTACGTGGGCGACGCCGCCGAGCGCACCAAGATGATGGCCAAGCTTCCCGAGATCGAGAAGCAGACACGCCAGCGCATGGTCGCCGAAATGAAGACTGGCACGCCGCTGCCCAAGATCATTCGCGAAGTCACCGAGAGCGTCGACGGTTTCTCCGCCGATGCGAAGGCTCAGTTTTACTCGATCATCGACAAGGTGCCGATGGCCTATCAAAAGGTCAACGCCATCTTCTCCTCGCCCGAACGCAAGGCTCCCGGTACGGGCGGTATCTTCTCCATCTTTGTCAGCGATCTCTGCAAAGGTTGCGCGGCCTGCGTTACCGCCTGCGGCGATCACATGGCGCTGAAGATGGTGCAGGAAACCACCGAAGTCAACGCCGAGCACGAGACCGGCACCGCCTTCCTCAACCTGCTGCCCGACACTTCGCAGAAATACCTGGGCCTGTTCAACGCTGCGAATCCTGCCGACTCGAAGACCGCAACGCTGCGCAACATGCTCATGGTTCGCCGCAACTACGACGCGCTGGTTTCAGGCGACGGCGCCTGCGCAGGCTGCGGCGAGAAGAGCGTGCTCCGCTCCATCGCTGCCGTCACCGAAGCTTACATGCGCCCCGTCTTCCACGCGAAGGCCGACCGCCTCGTAGCCAAGGCCGGCGATCTTGAGAAAGCCGGCGTAGCCCGTCTCGAAGCACTCAAGGCGGCCAACCCCGAAGAGTACGAAACCCTTCGCCTCGCCATCACTCATCTGATTCTCGGCCTCGGCGGCGAGCAGACTGAAGACACCAAATCCCGCATCGCCGCGCACGAGGAAGCCCACGGCCCCATCACCGATGCACAGATGATCGAAGCGCTCGCCGCGGTCCTGCTCACCGAGGCCTTCAACCACAAGTCGCTGCAGCCCGTCGACGGACGCCTTGCTAACGGCATGAGCGTAATGGCGATGGCCGCGCACACCGGTTGCAACACCGTCTACGGATCGACCTCGCCCAACAACCCGCATCCGTATCCGTGGATGAACTCGCTTTTCCAAGACGGCATCACCATCGGCTGGCTCATGGGCGAAAGCTTCATCGTCGACCACGCGCGCCGTTCCGTCATCCCCGAGCGCCTCACGGATGTGATCCTTACTCGCGAAGGCAAGGGCATCACGCAGCGCGAGTTCTACGAGTTCACCCACTTCACCGACGCGCTGATGACCGATCAGGAAATCGTCGAACTGCCCAAGGTCTGGGTAGTCGGCGGCGACGGCGGCATGGGCGATATCGGCTACCAGAACATGTCCAAGGTGATCCTGCAGAACCGCCCCAACATCAAGGCGCTGATGCTCGATACGCAGGTCTACTCCAACACCGGCGGACAGAACTCCGATTCCACCCCGATGCTCGGCGGCAACGACATGAACGTCTTCGGCTCGGCCACGCAGGGCAAAAACACTGAGAAGAAGACAGTCGCCGAAACCTTCCTCGCCGGACACGGATCGCCCTTCGTCGCGCAGGTCTCCATGGCCAACGCGCCGAAGCTCTATCGCGCGATTCTCGACGGCCTCGAATATCGCGGAACGATGTTCCTGCAATGCTTCACCACCTGCCAGCCCGAGCACGGCGTGCCTGACGACATGGCGCTCTTCCAGGCCCAGCGCGTACGCGACTCCCGCGGCGTACCCGAGTTTGTCTTCAACCCGCGCCTCGGCGAAACCTACCAGGAAGCGCTCGACGTCACCGGCAACCCCAGCAAGGAGCTCGACTGGTACGAGACCAAGCTCAAGTCCACCGGTGAAACCATGCGCTACACCGTGGCTCACTGGTGCGTGACAGAAGCCCGTTTCCGCAACCACCTCAAGAAGATCAAGCCCGAGGCGGCCGAGAAACTCCTCCATCTCGACAACATGCTGGTGCGCATCACGCAGCAGGATGTGGTCTATCGCCGCTACCTGAACCCAGCGCACCGCTCCTTCATTCCCGACTTCGGCGTCTACATCAAGTACGAGGAGAACGGAAAGATCGAGTACCGCGCGCTCTCCCGCCAGCTCGTCATGTTCTGCGTAGAGCGCCGCAAGTCCTGGCGCATGCTCCAGTCCAAAGCAGGCGTAGTCAATAAGGAGTACATCGCGCAGAAAGCGCTCCTGGCCGAAGTAGACGCAGGCAAGATCGCCAAAGATGAGTTCTTCGCCCACGCCCACGAAATGCTGGCAGAGAAACTAGGCACCGCAACCCCGGCACTAGCCAAGGCATAACTCGGTTGGGCTTGTATCAGGGCATGACTTCAGTCATGCCGCAAGACTAACCCAAACGATGAAAGCAGAACGCGGACCGCAAGGTCCGCGTTCTTGCTTTAGCCCCACTTTCACCGTCTCATCTTCAACGGATCAGCTTGGGGCGCCACTCATGTTCACGGGAATGGGATAAGCGGAGCGAAGGATCTGCTCTTCCACGGTCGTTGTGGAGTCCGCTGAACTACCAACCGGTTCCCCACAGCATGCCCCGATTTGCGACCTGCGCCGGCAAAAGATCAGATGCCCTGGAGTATTTGGTCCTTCGTCACGCCTTTGTGCGCCGCGACTGTGGAGAGAATCGCATTCAACGTCCCAACTCGCAAAGGTGTGTGTGCCGGGACAGCAATACGGTGGGACCCTGGCTGCTGGTTTGCAGAATGACGTGACTGCCGACTTGATGAATCCTGGCGTAATGCCAATACTTGCAAAGGTGCTTGATCAGGTCTTCTCCGCTCAGGTCGCGCGGCAGCTTCATGCCACGGCCAGCACTTCGTCTCGTACTTGCCGCAGACGGATCGAAGCAGGCGGTGCGGAGTCGAAATAAAACGCCTGCACAGCCTCCTTCACGTGGAGGCGCAACTCCTCCCAACTATTGGCCTGCGTGAAGATGCTCTCGCCAATAGCCTCGGCCGTGTAGCCGCCATCGGCCTCCTGAACCACTTCAAAGACGAGTTCTTTCATATCGTTTGCACCTCCGCGCAGGTGAGACGACGCCATACAAGAAAAGTACCACCAAACAATGGCGGCGTGTGAAGGCGTGCGGCTCGACCTGCAGGAGGAGGGCGATCTGTGGCGCGCGTCGAGGCGCAAACGGCCCAAAATTCAGGCATTTCCGCGTGCCGTTTCACCCGGAGCCGGGACAATCTGCAACAGAGCATTCAAAAAGTCACGGGCCCTGAGCGAAATCGAGGGGTCCCGCCTTTGGGACCTGGGATAGCGCGAACCCCGATCCCATAATTCGCGGTAGAGATTATGCAAAATTCTGTATACTACCCTCGTGGATAGACCCCCAAGGCCCATCGAGTTTCGAGGCAGCGCTTTGGATGATCTGTCCCGGTTTCCTGCGACAGCCCGGCGAAAGGCGGGCTTTCAACTGTTTCAGGTCCAGGAAGGCGATGATCCCGATGACTGGAAACCGATGACCGACATCGGCTCCGGTGTACGGGAGATCAGGATACGCGCGAGTGACGGAGCGTTTCGCGTAATCTATGTGGCGACGTTCCCACGCGCGGTTTTCGTTCTCCATTGCTTCCAGAAGAAGACGCAGAAGACGAGCACCGGAGACATCGAACTGGCCAAGCGGCGTTACAAGGAACTGGTACGGGAGATAGGAAAATGAGGAAGACCAGAATCTACCAAAACGTTTGGGACGCCATTGAACCCGATCCGGTCAAAGCAGAAAACCTAAAACTCCGCTCCTCCCTCATGTCGGCCCTCATCCGCCACATTAAGCACGAGGGCCTGACCCAGGCGCAGGCCGCAAAACTGCTCGGCGTAACCCAGCCGCGCATTTCCAACCTGGTCCACGGCAAGATCGACGCCTTCGCATTGGACATGCTTGTCAAGATGGCCGCCGCCGCCGGACTGCGGGTCACAATGCGTGTCAAAAAGGTGGCCTGACGAGACCTGGGCACGAGTTACGAAGCAATCTCCTCCACCATCTCCGTCACCGGAAAACTCACCACGCCCCTGCGTTCAAGTTCCTCGCCTTCCGGCTCCACGGCCTGCTCCTCGCGCACTTCCGCCTTTTCCTTCTTGGTCGGCTTGTGCACGTCAATCGAACCGCTTAGTACCGCTCCCTCTTCGATGAAAATGCGGCTCGTGGACAGGTCGCCCATCAGCGAACCGTCAGCGCGAATCTCCACCCGTTCCCGGCAATCGAGGTTGCCGCACACGTCGCCCATGACCACAACCTCGCGGGCGCGAATGTTCGCCTTCACCGTGCCCTCTTTGCCAATGGTCACCCGGTGCTCCGGCGCGGTGATCGAGCCTTCCACCTTCCCATACACATACACCGGATCGGAAGCGAGAATCTCGCCCTTGATCATGATCGACTTCCCGATCATCGAATACTGATTCGCTGCGGAGGAGTTCTGGGTTGCGGGCATCTCAGCGAGAGATGAGGCGGACGGTTGAGCGTTGGCGTTGCCGGTCTGCGTGAACGTTGCCATGGAGAATGGATCCTTTCGTCTCTCGTCTGTTGCGGCGCACTTGGCGGGATTTAGGTAAATCGGCACAAGCTTGAAGAGTTCCACGATTGTACCCACGAAACATCGCACTCGAACCATTACGTCGGTATCGTCACGGGACGAGACCTTCGCAAACCGAACGTACCCACTGGCGATCCGCCGTGCCCCTTCATCGCGGCTTCATCACGATGAGCGAGCCGTCTAACACATGTCCACGCGTGATTTCCTCACCGGCTCTCGCGCCGCAGCCATCTCGTAAGCTGCAGAAAACAGCAAACTTCTCTCCAGAGTATGGGTGGGAGGGGGCCTGGCAAAACTGCGCCTCTGCGATTAACGCAAAAACGCGGACCCGAAGGCCCGCGTTCGAATCTGACCGGAAAATCGCACTCTATCGTGCGAACTTCACATACTTCCGCCCTGCATACAGACGGAAACCGCCCGACGGGTCGGCCATGATCTGGAGCGGCATCGGCCGCTTCAGCGCCTCATCTGTCCCCGCTTCCACTGAAAAAACATCGTGAGCGCCCACATCCGTCACATCGAATTTACCGCCCACAAACCCAACGCCGTAAACACCCGCCGGCAGGTTCTCGCTTCCGAATTTCAATGGGACCTCGGTAATGAAATATGCCTGGTACTTCGACGCCACATCGCTCGAGTAGCCGCTCGTGTCGACCATCGTCGCCAGCAGATAGTAGCCGTCAGAGAACTTGATGCCCGCCGAGTTCCGGAGTTGCGTCGGCGCCACTTGGGCCTTGTAGTAGACGCTCGAAGGAAGCAGCTTTTGCGTGTCGGCGGGCTTCAGAATCGTGCCGCCGCCCTGGGCCAGCGACCGCACCGGCGCTGCCATCATGGCCGCTGCCAGCGCAACGGCGCCCGTCAATTTCATCATTGCCTGAAAACGCATAGTCGATTCCTCCTGAAATTGCAATCGTCCCGGAGTATACAGCATGCATGCGCGCCCGGCCATCGATCCTCAGATTGAAGCTGCTCAAAGAGTTGAGGCGTGCAGCAACATACGCGCCAGCCAACCTGCGCATCCAAGCCCGCAGGTATAATCGCACTGTGTCGACAACGCCCGGCATCGCTCTCGATCCCGCAGCAACAGCAGAAAAGCTGCACGCGCTCGAAGACCGCCTCCGCGCGCTCGGCAGCGTCATGGTTGCCTACTCCGGCGGCGTCGATTCGGCCTTCCTCGCAGCAACGGCGCATCGTGTTTTAGGCGCGAAGATGCTCGCCGTGCTCGCCGACTCGCCAAGCCTTGCCCGCCGTGACATGGAGCAGGCAAATGCCTTTGCCGAGTCGCAGGGCATTCCACTGCGCGTAATTCAAACTGAAGAACTCGACAAGCCCGAATATCAACGCAACGATGCCAACCGCTGCTTCCACTGCAAAACAGAACTCTTCGATGGCATGAAGAAACTGGGCGTGGAACTCGGCTTTGTGCAGATTGCTTACGGCATGAATGCCGACGACCGCCGCGACTACCGCCCCGGCCAGCGCGCCGCCGAGGAACACGAAGTGCTGGCGCCCCTCGCCGAAGCCGGACTGACGAAACTGGAGATTCGGACATTGGCGAAAGCAGCTGGCTACACGCTATGGGACCGCCCTGCTGCACCGTGCCTCTCGTCGCGTGTCGAATACGGCCGCACCGTAACACGCGAAGTTCTTGAGCAGGTCGAGCGCGGCGAAGAGAGCCTCCGCCAGCTAGGATTTAGGGAGTTCCGCGTCCGCCACCACGGAGAAGTTGCTCGCGTTGAGATCGCCCGCGCTGAACTGGCCCGCGCGCTTACGCTCGACATGATGGACAGAATTTCAGCCGAGTTGCGAAAGGCCGGCTTTCAATACGTGGCGCTCGATTGCACAGGGTTTCGCTCCGGGTCATTAAACGCGGTGCTGCCGGCAGAAGTGCTGATGCGGCGCGGCGCGTAGGTACAATTTCATCTCCATGCGAATCGGATATTTGGAGTGCTTCTCCGGCATCAGCGGCGACATGCTGCTTGGCGCGCTCGTGGATGCGGGCGTGCCCTTTGCCTTGCTCGAAGAGACGACCGCGGCATTGAACGTTGGCGCGCGCCTTGAAATGCGCAAGGTCAGCCGCGGCGGCCTCGCCGGAACCAAGGTCGATGTCATCGTGGAAGACGGTGACATATCCGGACAAGATCATGCGCACAGTCACAACGATGCCGCTCACGCGCATGAGCACGGCTCAACAATCGCACACTCCCACGAACACCGCCACGCGGACGGCACGGTCCACACGCACGATCACGCTCACGAACACGATCATCAGCCGCATCGATCTCTCTCCACGATTCTCGGAATCATTGATCACGCGCCGATTACGGATGCAGTAAAAGCCCGCGCAAGCCGAGCGTTTCAATTGCTCGGTGAGGCCGAAGCAAAGATCCACTCGATACCGATCGAAAAGGTTCACTTTCACGAAGTCGGCGCGGTCGACACCATTGTCGATATTGTCTGCTCGGCCGTCGGGTGCGCGCATCTCGGGGTCGATCGCTGGATGGCTTCGCCCTTGAATGTCGGCAGCGGCACCGTCGAGTGCGCACACGGAACGCTCCCCGTGCCCGCGCCCGCGACGCTTGCGCTGCTCGGCGATGCACCGGTTTACGCTTCCGGCCCTGCGATGGAACGCGTCACGCCTACCGGCGCCGCAATTCTCCGCATGTTGAATGTGGAGTACGCTTCATTGCCCGCCATGCGCATCTCGGCATCCGGCTACGGCGCCGGCGGACGCGACACGCCGAGCCAGCCCAACCTGTTGCGCCTGCTCGTGGGCGAAGACGCTGCCGAGCACACCGGTGCCGAGCAAATCGCCATCCTGGAGACCGTGATCGACGACTCCAGCCCCCAGTTGATTGCCTACGTTAGCGAAGTGCTGCTCGAAGCCGGCGCCTGGGACGTGTATCGCATTCCCGTGCAGATGAAAAAGGGCCGCACCGGCGTGCAATTCACGGTGTTGTGCCATCCCGATAAGGTGACCGCATTGCGCGATCTTCTCTTTCGCGAGACCACCACCATCGGCATGCATTGGCGCATCGAGAACAAGGTATCCCTCGCACGCGAATTCAAGGAAGTGCAGACCGAGTGGGGCCCCGTTCGCATCAAGATCGCGCGCTGGCCGTCAGGTGAAGTTGCGAACGCAGCACCGGAGTATGAAGATTGCCGGCGAATCGCCGCTACGCATTCCGTTCCGCTGAAACAAGTAACGGAACAAGCCCGCCGCATGTTCGCTGCTGTAAACGAGGAGGAGCGCTAATGGATCGCTCGCAAATTGAAGCGCTGCTCCAGGACGTGGAGTCAAGACGCACCTCTGTCGCGGAGGCACTGGAACGCTTGAAAGACCTTCCGTTTGAAGACCTCGGCTTTGCCAAGCTCGACCATCACCGCGCCCTGCGCACCGGGATGCCAGAAGTGATCTTCTCTGCAGGAAAGACCACCGGCCAGGTTTCCCGGATCTTCACGCACATGTCGAAAGCGGGCGGCAATGTACTGGCCACGCGCGCATCCCGCGAATGCTTCGAAGCAGTCAGAAACATTGAACCGCGTGCAACCTATCATGAAATGGCCCGCGCCATTACACTTGAGCAGGCAAAAGCTCCGGTGGGCAAAGGAAATGTTTGCGTAGTCTGCGCCGGCACGAGCGATCTGCCGGTCGCCGAGGAAGCCGCCGTGACTTCGCGCCTGATGGGGAACGAAACGGAGTTGATCGCCGACGTGGGCGTCGCCGGAATCCATCGCCTCCTGGCGCAGAAGCAATCGTTGCAATCCGCGCGCGTCCTCATCGTCTGCGCCGGCATGGAAGGCGCACTGCCGACCGTGGTAGCGGGCCTCGTGAATGCCCCGGTGCTGGCCGTTCCCACCAGCGTGGGATACGGCGCCTCGTTTGGCGGCGTCGCCGCGCTATTGGGCATGTTGAACACCTGCTCGCCCAACGTGTCCGTTGTCAACATCGACAATGGATTCGGCGCAGCCTGCATTGCTTCCCTCATCAATCACATGGATTGATTGAGCCGCAATTACCGATAAATTCCGGCTGTGGATGCCGGGCGTTAAAATCCATCCGGGGGAATCCATCTCGATCAGTCGGACCCAATCCCGCCGCACGTTTCTCAAAACCGGCGCAGCCGCTGCTGCAGCGGCGCTCGTTCGTCCGCGCGCAGGATTCGGGGATGCACATGAGCCCTCGCAGATCACGCCGCCGCTCAGCCAGTTCGGCTACGGCGACGTCGAGCTGCAGGAAGGACCACTGCGTGAGCAATTCGATCGCAATCACGCGTTCTATCGCGCGCTCGACGAAGATTCGCTCCTGAAGCCTTTTCGCCAGCGCGCCGGATTGCCGGCGCCCGGTGAAGACATGAGTGGCTGGTACAGTTGGGCGCCGCTGGGCAACCTCGACAAGCCCGGCAACAATGGCTTCGCTCCCGGCCACAGCTTTGGACAGTATCTCTCCGGTCTTGCACGTGATTATGCAGCCACCGGCGACAAGGCCACACGGGAGAAAGTACACCGGCTCGTCACCGGCTTCGCTCCCGCGATCACACCGCACTTCTGGGACGACAACCGCTTCCCCGCCTACACCTACGACAAGATCTCCATCGGCATGATCGACGCACAGGAGTTTACCGGCGTCCCGCAGGCCTTCAAGGCCCTCGATGTGACGCTCGATTCCGTCATGAAATATCTGCCGCCTGGTGGAGTCTCGCGTGCCGAGCAATATGCGCGTCCGCATCGAGATGATTCGTTCTGCTGGGATGAGCCGTACACGCTGCCGGAGAACTTCTTTCTCGCCTGGCAGCGCGGCGCCGGCATTCGCTACAAGGAAATGGGGCAGCATTTCCTCGCAGACAGCTGGTATTGGGATCCGCTCGCAGCCGGCGACAATGTGCTCCCGGGCAAGCACGCCTATAGTCATGTCAACGCCATGAGCAGTGCGATGCAAGCGTATTTCGTGTTGGGCAACGAGAAGTATTTGCGCGCCGCACGCAACGGATTCGACTTTGTGCGTGCGCAAAGCTTTGCCACGGGCGGTTGGGGACCGGACGAGAATTTTCGCAAACCCGGCAGCGGCGATATTGGCGAAAGCCTGACCAAGACGCATTCGAGCTTCGAGACGCCGTGCGGCTCCTACGCACATTTCAAGATCACGCGTTACCTGCTGCGAACCACCAAAGACAGCCGCTACGGCGACAGCATGGAACGTGTGCTCTACAACTGCATCTTGGGCGCCAAACCGATCAAGGAAGATGGGCACGGCTTCTACTACTCCGACTACAACGAGGACGGATCGAAGGTCTATCACCCGTACAAATGGCACTGCTGTACGGGAACCTTTTCGCAAATCACCGCCGACTACGGCATCAGTTCGTACTTTGGCGATGACGAAGGCGTTTATGTGAATCTCTTTGTTCCGTCGCGCGTAACGTGGAAGCGCGGCAGCGAGCGTGTCGGCCTGGTACAGCGCACCGATTATCCGCATAGCACCTCAACCCAGATCGAAGTCGCGACCGAAAAACCCGCCGCGTTTGCGGTGTTCGTGCGCATTCCCGAGTGGGCAGGACCGAAAACATCGATCGCGGTAAACGGCAAGCGTGCAGCAACGAGCCCAACGCCCGGGCAGTTCGCTCGCATTCATCGCACGTGGAAAAAGGGTGATCGCATTGAAGTGGAATTCGATATGCCCACCACGCTTCAAGCAGTCGATCCGCAACATCCGAAACTGGTGGCCGCGGTGCATGGCCCGCTGGCACTTTTTGCCGTGGGAAAAATCCCCGCCACCGTGCGTCCTGAAGAATTAGCTTCCGTCGCCCAAGTCGCAGAAGGTTCCACCAACTGGCAGGCCAAGACGGCGACTGGCAACATCGCGATGCGCCCCTTTACAGCAATCGACGATGAGCATTACCGGTTGTACCAGAACGTTGAAGTCTGACGCGAATCGAGTTCCGGCTGCGGTCCTTTCACCCTGGTCTTTTAGAGTTTGAAAGCCCGCTTTCTCGAATCTCTTAATCAGAAAAGGGGTTGCTGTGGCTTTGACCGTTCAGGAACAGTTCGGGCAAATCGATATCTATGTCTTCGACCAGGTTTTGCGCGGGAACATCGCGCCCAGCATGCGCGTGCTCGATGCCGGATGCGGTTATGGACGAAACATCGTTTACCTTCTGCGCGAAGGCTGTGAGGTCTTCGCGCTGGACCTGGACGCGAATGCGATTGACCACGTTCGTAAGTTGTCCGCGTCTTTGATGACGGGCCTGCCGCAAGAGAATTTTCAGGTCGCGCCTATTGAGCGCATGCCTTTCGCCGATGGATTCGCCGATGTTGTCATTTGCTCGTCCGTGCTCCACTTTGCGCGCGACGAGGAGCACTTTCAAAGCATGCTGGCAGAGCTCTGGCGAGTCCTGCGACCAGGTGGAATGCTGTTCTGCCGATTGGGGTCAAGGATCGGCATGGATTTCGAGAGAGTGGGAGGAAATATCTTCGTCGTCGGTGATGGTTCGAAATGGTTTCTGGTTGACGAAGAGATGTTGATGGACCTCGTCGAAGAGCTGAATGCGGTGCTCGCCGATCCCCTCAAAACCACGATCGTGCAGGACTATCGCTGCATGACAACCTGGGTCTTGAGGAAGAGAAGAGGCTGAAGTGCACTCGGGCTCCGTGTTTCCAATTGACACCGCCCGCACGGTGACGGAGACTTGCAACGAGGAACCCAATCTCTTCCCCGGTGGCCCGAATCTGATGCAAAATCTTGAGCGCGCAGCAATCGTCTGCATCGCAGCTGCACTGAGCCTGTCGTGCGCGGCTCAGCACAAATCTCCGCTCGCGACCTACGTCAAAGAAGATGCCCCCGTGCTGGTGCTCGACCATGTGCGCGTTATCGATGGCACCGGCGCCGCGCCACAGGACGACATGCGCATCGTGATCGAAGGCGGAAAGATTACGGTCCTCGAGAATGCCGGATCGCACGGCAACTATCCGGCGAATGCGAAGGTGCTGGACATGACGGGCAAGACCGTGATGCCCGGCCTCGTCGGCATGCACGAGCATCTCTTTTACCCGCTGCCCGATCGCCCCGCCGACGGACTCGCCCTCTATGCGGAGGCGGCAGACAGTGCGCCTCGCCTTTACCTTGCCGGTGGTGTAACAACAGCCCGCACCGGCGGCAGTCTCGAGCCCTACACCGATCTCGAGTTGAAGCGCGCCATCGAGGCTGGAAAGATTCCCGGGCCAAAGCTCGACATCACGGGACCGTACCTTGAGGGCAAGGGCACGTTCGCCATCCAGATGCATCAACTCAGCGATCCCGACGATGCGGCGCGACTCGTCGACTATTGAGCAGCGGAAGGCGTGACTTCGTTCAAGGCGTATAACTACCTCACTGCGGACGAACTGAAAGCCGCAATCGATCACGCCCACGCGCACGGACTCAAAATCACGGGCCACCTCTGCTCCATCGGATTCAAGCAGGCCGCGGCTTTAGGCATCGACAACCTTGAACACGGTCTCGTGGTGGACACCGAGTTTCTGCCCGGCAAGAAGCCGGACCAATGCCCGAGTCAGCGTGAAACCATGAACTATCTCGCAAACAACGTCGACGTCGAAGGCGCTCCTGTGCGCGAGATGATCGCCGACCTGGTTGCGCATCATGTGGCAATTACTTCAACGCTGGCCATATTTGAAACGATGGCCGGCAATCGTCCTCCGATGGAGCGTGAAAGCGCCGCCCTGAAAACCCTGAACGTGGAAGCCGCAAAAGAGTACCTCACCGTGCGAGCAGGTAGCGCTGAACAGCAACTGGGACAAACACTCCTTCACAAGGAAATGCAATTCGAGCATGAATTTGTCGCGGCCGGAGGATTGCTGATGGCCGGTTGCGATCCTACCGGGTATGGCGGCGTGGTCCCAGGCTTTGGTGACCAGCGCAATCTTGAGTTGCTGGTCGAGGCGGGATTCACTCCGGTCGAGGCGATCCGCATTGCTTCACTGAACGGCGCGAAATACATGGGCAAGGATGCTGAAATCGGATCCATCGCTCCGGGCAAAGCGGCCGACATCGTGGTGTTGGACGGCAACCCTGCGGACAAGATCGAGAACGTCGAAAAGGTGGAGATGGTTTTCAAGGACGGCGTTGGATACTATTCGGCCGCGCTGATACGGTCAGTGACCGGCACGGTGGGAATTCGCTAAAAGTACTCCGCCGATCCCACGAGTCACCACTCTTACTGGAGAATTCCAACTCAGCCGCCGTATGGCATGGGCGGAACTTTGTCCAGCAGCCGCGCATACACCGCCAAAGCGCCGCGATGATGGGCCGTATGCTCCACCATGGCCCATACGATCTCGCTCGTCGGCTGCCCACCCATGATCGGGCCCGGTGGAAGCGGATGCGCAAGTTCCTCCGGCGTTTTCGATCGCAGGAACTCGACGGCGCGCTCGCATGCAGCGGCGAATGTCGCGCGTGCCTCCGCGAGCGATTTCATTTCTCTCCAGATTTTGCTCTGTTCTTCAAAGTTAAGATCGAATCCTCCGGGCCGTGTCACTCCATCGATGAACCAGTCGAGAGTCTGTGCGGTATGCGCCACCTGCTTCGCCACCGTCATCATCTCTTCGCGCGGGCGAAACTGTGAGTCGGCCTCTTCCAGAACACTGGTTGAGCGCTCAAAGAAACTTTTGCTCGCGAGGATCTGAGCAGCAAAGTCGTAACGCGAAGCTGTTTGATTCATGCGCGGCATGCTAGCAGAATCGGAAAGCTCGCACAGTGATGTACGCAAAAAAGACGAAAGCCCCACCCGGGTGAGGTGAGGCTTCCTCGTTGCATGTCTCTATTACGGCCGGTCGTAAAACCGGAAGAACAGCGATGGCTTGGCGCACGGCTCGGCCCTCGCCACCAACTCTGTCTGCTGATGTTCATTGATCGGCGTGAAATTGCGCGCCAGGTGAACATTCTCTTCGAGCTGCGTGGTCGTATCGCATCCGATAATCACAGTGCTCACCGGCCGCGAGAGAGTGTAGTACATCGCTTCGCGCATGGTCAGCGTGCCCGGCTTGTCGGTCTGGATCGTCATGCCTTCCCATGAGTGCTTCTGCTGCTCAATCGGCGGCGGCGTCCAGGTGGACAAAATGCGTCCACGGCCCGGAATCTTCATCCCGATAATGCCCATCTGCTTTTCGACGGCCAGCGGCAGCAGCGCCTCGTTGAAGCTGTAGTGATGCGGATCGGCCGCATTCATCGCCATCAGAATGCAATCGAAGTCATGCCGGTGAATGCACTCGATCAGCGCATCCGGCCGGTAGTGTCCGGTAATGCCGAGATAGCGGACCACCTTTTGCTGCTGCATGTCGAGCAAGGCTTCCATCGCGCCGCCTTTTGCAAAGATCTGGTCGACGTCGTAGATGGTGCCCACATCGTGCAACTGCCAGAGATCCACGTGATCGGTCTGCAGCAACTGGAGTGACTTCTCGATCATGCGCATCGAGCCATCCCGCGTCCGCTCCTTAGTCTTGGTTGCGAGGAATGCCTCGTTGCGGCGCTTCGCCATCACCTTGCCCACATACTGCTCGCTCCAGCGATCGGGCCCCCCGTAGATCGATGACGTGTCGAGGTAGTTCACACCAAGATCGAGCGCGCGGTCGACAATCGGCACAGCGATGTCAAAATTATTCGGTTTCTCCAATGCCGCCTGGCCGCCCAGCGAAAAGATGCCGACCTTGTAGCCCGTCTTGCCAAGGTTGCGGGTGGGCATGGCCTCCGGGGTCCGCGGATTTGAAGGCAGGGCCGGAAGAGTCTTGTTTGGCGTTACGGCAAACGCGGAAGGAGTCAGCAGCGCCGCGGTGGCGGCTCCGCCAATCTTCAAAAAGTCGCGACGGCCCCGGTTGCGGGGCGATGCAGAATTGTTCTCGCTCATGGAGTTGCTCCTGATTGGATCCCTGGTTGGATCACGGACACCGGCCCAAGTTACGGGCGACTCCATGATAAACCTGCGCGCCTGGCCACGTTTTGCGGCGCCTCGCATGAAGAAAGCCGGCCGATTTGCTAATCTAGGATTCAGGGAGCTTAAACATGATTACTTCCCCGTTCGTTGTCGTACCCGTTATCGCTGCAGTGTTCTTCGCCTGCATCCTGTGGGCAACCGGCGGCACTGCAGATGGAAAGACCGAAGACGGGCACCAGGCACACTAATCTCAAGAACTGGCTGGGATGCTGGCAGCCCATTTCTTGATCTCTCCCGCCTGGATTCATCGCAATCTCAGGCGCCGGATTGGTTGAATTCTCAATCAAAAGGGCCGCTGCGTAGATGCGCAGCGGCCCTGATTCATTTTGAGTTTGCTTAGTCGTGTTTCTTCTTGTCGTCCTTCTTCTGATCCTTGTTTTGTTTCTGATCGTTCTGCTGCTTGTTCTGCTGTGGCGGAGCAGCCTGGCGGTTTGGCGGTGGAGGAGCCGGCCTCTGCTGGGGCTGATACACCGGTCGTTGCGCAGGTGTCACCGGCCGCTGCTGCTCCTGCGGAGGAGAACTCGGCCGTCCCTGCGGCGGATTGTTTGCCGGCGGAGCTACCTGGTCCGGGTACCTGGTGGGCTGCACCGGGGCGAAGTCCTGACGATTCTGCTGTGGAGGCGGATTCTGGGGCTGTGGCTGGTTTGGCCTGCGATCCTGCTGATAATTCGGCCGATCCTGCTGCGAATTCGGAGGCGGCTGCATCGGCCGGCCTGTTGGCTGCACTCCAGGCATCACAGGCTGCGGTCCCTGCTGGCGATTGTTTTTGTTTGGCGACTGGTTCGGCCGATCCTGCTGTGAATTCGGAGGCGGCTGCATTGGCCGGCCTGTTGGCTGCACGCCAGGCATGACCGGTTGCGGTCCCTGCTGACGATCGTTATTGTTCGGCGACTGGTTCGGCCGATCCTGCTGTGAATTCGGAGGCGGCTGCATTGGCCGGCCTGATGGCTGCACGCCAGGCATGACCGGTTGCGGTCCCTGTTGACGATCGTTATTGTTTGGCGGCGGATTCTGGTTCAGCTGCGGATTCATCGGACGCTGAATCCCCTGGACTGGAGCCACCGGGTTTGCACGCGGCGCTCCGCCCGTGTTGCCATTATTCGGCGAACCTGTCCGTTGCTCCCGACCGTTTTGCGCCCCAGGAAGCTGTCCTCCCCCTGGGCGGTTCGGAACCGGATGCGCCGGAGCCGCCACAATCGTACGACCCGGCAGTTGATGCATAAGAGGCGCCGGCCTTACCGGTGCCGCGACCGGAGTCGCGCCCGGCCTGGCCGCGATTTGCCTGCCTTGCTGATTGATCAGTTCTGGTCTCCGGTTCGAAACCGGAACCGGCCGTGTAACAGGCCGCGACACAATGGCCCGCGGTGTAGGAGTCCCCTCAGGTCGAAGCAAAGGCCGCGCTTGCTGCATCTCATGGGCGTCGACGCGCACCGCGACGTTCCGCATTGACCGCCCTGAGGCAAAATCATCCTGGCGCATTGCCGACATGCCGCGCGTCTGATTCACATACGTCCTGTTCGTCACATTGACGACGTTGATGTATGTCCTCTGAACGTGTACCCGGGAAGACTCGCGAATGTTGGTGATATTCACCTGGTCGATATAACGCGGGCTGCAACGATACCAGGGACGATAGGCTTCTCCTGGTCCGAGTGGGAACCAGACGGAAAGGCCGCCTCCGCCACCAAAATGAACACCACCGGCAAACACCACCAGCGCGGGCGACCAGATTGGACGCATGTTGACCGGTCCCGGCACCCAGCCCCAGCGATTTTCATAGTTGACCCACCGGCCATAGTGGAAGGGCGCATAGCCCCACGATTCATCCTCAACCCACACCCATCCCCATGGATCGCGATTGATCCAGTGCCCGTTGTGATAGGGTTCCCAATCTGCCGAAACATTGCGCGGAAACCACACCGCACCGTATTCCGTCGCCGGCTGCCAATCGCCATTGGCGTCAAGGTCGGCCGCTCCTGGAATGTCGGGGCTGACGTATTGGAACGAGGCAACGCGTGCAAGTTGCTGATCCCTCTCCTGGCTCCACGAATCGAGATCGTCGGGCCCCGCAGGTTGCAGCCACTGCGGAGAAACGGGATTTGTACCGGCAAGTTCGAGCGACTGGCCATAATCGAGTTCCTGGCGGAAATCGCCCGCGGCCGTAATGTCCGCAAATTGCCCCAAGTTGGTGAAGATGGTCGCGCCATCGGTGGGCAGCACGTCTACGCGCAGATCGCCTGCATTCCCGAATTCCGCGTCACCGTTCGGCGTGCTGATATCGAGCAGTTGCCGTGGCCACAGCCCGAAGCTGTGCAAGCGGATCGAACCCTGGGCAATGCCAAAATTGATGTTGAAGGTTGAATCATCCACGAGCGTGATGTCCGAGTTCGGCCCGATGCGCACATAGGTCTGGCCTACCTGGATCTCAGCGCGTCCGTCGGAATCGGTAAAGATACGGTCGCCGGGACCGACAGGAAGATTGGGATACGCCTGGCCCCACTCGTCCGAAGTAACCGGCTGTATCGACACATTCCCTGAGATATACGAGATGCGGCCGGCTTCGGGGGGAGGATCATCCTGCGCGCAAGCTGAAGCTGCCGCTGCCATTGCCGCGGCGCACACAGCAGCAAGTAGGATTCGTTTGGAGGAGCTGAGAGCAAACATACAAGGATCCTTTCGTCTTCTACTGCGCCGGTTTCACGAGGCGAGGTGCCAGAAAAACATCCACTCACCGCCCGCATTTCCACCGTGAACCAGTCTTGAGACTACAAACTACTGAGAATACTAACCCCGGTCCTAAAAGAAAGTAGTACCAAGTAGCTCTAAGATGTTGGAATCAGGTTAGGAACCAGCGGAACCGGCGGCTGTGCCGCACCGTATCACAGAGAGTGAGGGTGAGTCTGATGAATCGAAAGGCGATCTGTATTGTGCTGGGAACAGCCATGGCAACCGGAATTGCGGGCTGCCGGGTCCACGTCGACAAGGATAAAAATGGAAACGAGAAGAACGTTCAGGTCGACACACCGTTTGGCGGAGTCCATGTCAATACGAACCAGATTTCCGCCGCCGACCTGGGGCTGCCCGTCTACCCGGGCGCTGAAATTGTGAAAGACAAGGAGCATGACAAATCTGCCGACATCAACATGGGCTTTGGTGAGTGGACGCTGCGCGTGCGGGCGGTGAATTACGCCACTTCCGATACGCAGGACAAGGTGACCGCGTTTTACAAGAAGGCCCTCGGCCGCTACGGTGACGTGATTACCTGCCAGGGAAATGCCCCCATCGGCACACCCACCGCGACGTCAGAAGGGCTAAACTGCAGCGACAGCGGGAATCACGGAAACGTGAAATTCGATGACAAGGACTTTGGCGGTCACGGAGGCCTCCAACTCAAGGCCGGATCGAAGCGCCACCAGCATATCGTCGGGTTTGAAGATCCCCTCGACGGGAAGACTCGATTCGCCCTGGTCGCTCTCGATCTGCCAGCCGCTGCGGACGGAAAGAATAGCGACTAAGTCACTCATCGGCCCGGTGACTGACCGCGCATGCCGCATTTATTTGTGGGCAAATGGGGGGTTGGATACCATAGAATTCCTCCACAGGTATCACACCCCATTCCCATCGGAGCCCAGAAGATGCGCATTTCATTCGCCCGCCTTTCCCCGGCGGCGCTGCTGGCTGTTGCCGCGGTTCTTTATGCCGCAGAAAGACCAAAGCCGGCCCCGCCACCCGCCCCAGTCGATCCCTACACTGAAGTCCAACCAGCCACCGAGTCCCTCGACATGTCGATGTACCAGAGGATTCGGGACGAAGGCCTGAATCATTCCCACGTCATGGAGTTTGCGTCAGCATTGATGGACGGCATCGGCCCGCGCCTCACCGGTTCGCCCGATGCAAAGAAAGCCAATGAGTGGACACGCGATACGCTGACCAAGATCGGGCTGGAAAATGCTCACCTCGAAGATTGGGGTGAGTTCGGCCTCGGCTGGCAGCAGATCAACACGTGGGCTCGTATGGTGACCCCCGACACGGCGGTTCTGATTCTGCAGTCGACTCCGTGGTCCCCGGCAACACCCGGACCGGTTACCGGCGACGTGGTCTTCGTTAACATCCAAACCGACAAGGATTTTGACCGGTACAAAGGAAAGCTTGCCGGCAAAGTCGTCCTCTACGGCCCCATGCGCGAAGTTCCCCCGGTAGACAAGGCCCTCTTCGAGCGATACACAGACCAGCAGCTGGAAGAGATCGCCGAATTTCCCGTCAACGGTGGCGGAGGCGGCCTTCCCCCGGCAATGCAGGCGCGCATGCACGCGTATATGGAACGCATGCGCATGATCGACAAGATCGCGCAATTCTTTGCCGACGAAAAAGTCGCTGCGGTCATTGAACCCAGCCGCGATGGCAAGAATGGCGGCGGAAGCGGCGGCACCTTCTTCGATGACAACGGCGCGACGCTCGGCCGCACACCCTACCTTGCCGAAAAGCGTGTGAAGATTCCAGTTGCGGTTGCTGCCATCGAGAGTTACGGCCGTCTTTATCGGCTGGTCGAGGCGCACGTTCCGGTGTCCGTTGAAATCAATATCGATACCAAGTTCACCGGTGAGCACGAACATGCCTATGACACCGTTGCTGAAATCCCCGGCACCGATCCTAAGCTGAAGGACCAGATCGTGATGCTTGGCGGCCATCTGGATAGCTGGATCGCCGGAACCGGCGCCACCGATAACGGAGCCGGCACGGTCGTAGCCATGGAAGCCGTGCGCATTCTGGAAGCGCTTGGCGTCAAGCCACGCCGCACCATCCGTATCGCCCTGTGGACCGGCGAAGAAGAGGGGCTGTTCGGATCGAGAGGCTACTGCCGGCAGCACTTCGGCTCCGCTGCGCTCTCCACGGCGCCTGACCAGGCGGTTTTGCCCGAATTCATGCGCCGCGCCACCGGGCCTCTCGAAGTCAAACCGGAGCAGAAACTCATCTCCGCCTACTTCAACGTCGACAATGGCTCCGGCAAGATTCGCGGCATTTATACGCAGGGCAACGCCGCTGTCGCTCCCATCTTTGCGCAGTGGATCGCACCGCTCAAGGACCTCGGCGTAACCACGCTGACAATGCGGAACACTGGCGGAACCGATCACCTGAGCTTCGACGCCGTTGGCATTCCTGGCTTCCAGTTCATCCAGGACGACCTCGACTACGAAAGCCGCACCCACCATTCCAACCAGGATGTTGTTGAGCGTCTGCAGCCAGCCGACCTGAAGCAGATTGCCACGGTCGAAGCGATCTTCGTGTATAACGCCGCCCAGCGCGACCAGATGATTCCGCGTAAGCCGTTGCCCAACCCGGTTGACGAGCAAAAGCGGCGCGAACCGATCCCGGGAATCTTCCCCGGCGCCGTCCCACCGCCGGTCCAAGAGAAGCAGTAGAACCAGTTCCGAGCGTTCCGAATATGAGCCTGCCCCACTACACAGGGGCGGGCTTAGTTTTTTGCAACCGCAATCCAAACCCGACCCCGGCACCTGCTCCCGAGTGTCGCCGATTCGTACCGAACGCAAACGCGATTGAGCAACTCCGGCGCCAGGGCATTACGCCGGAGATTCTGCTACACTTGACGGAGCGTACCAAGCGGGAAAACGCACCAGGCCGCGCCCGATGATACGCACCTGCACACCAAGTTCGGGGAGTGGCTCAGCCTGGTAGAGCACCTGGTTCGGGACACAGCGGAAATTCACTGATTCGGTGTCGCTTAGCTTCAAAAATCCGCCCGAAAACCCTGTTGGTTGGTCCCAATTCTTGGACCCAATTTCCCTCCTACTTTTCCACCCTCCGATTCTGGAGGCTTAAGTACTATTCGAGAAGAACCTACAGCGAACATCGGTTTTTCGGTTTAACCCCTGTGACACACAGCGTCGTCTCAAGAATGCCGACGCGAAGAATGAAGCGAAGAGCCTGCGACGCATGAAAAAAGGGCACCGCTTGGCCTTCGCGGTGCCCTCCGTCAAGTTGTGTTATTCGTCTTCATCATCTCGGTCACGATCATCATCATCATCATCATCGCCCGTGTACGTCTTCGGGTCCGAGACCTGATCGACGAGATGATCTAGGGTATTGTCCACGAAATCATCGAAGATACCCATTTCCGACTTGTCCTCCTCCCCCAACGCTAATTTCTGTGTGTTGGGAAGTTCACAGTAGACCGCATTCAAGTCGATCTGCAAGCGAATCTTGCGCATTTTTGCAGAGTCAAGTAAAGAGTATGGCAATCAAGTTGCTGGTCTGCTCAGAATCTTTTGGATTGAGTAAATTACGCACATCCCTCGATGGCTCTGCATCATCTATTTCTTAATTGAGTAGTCGTTGTTGAAAGTCCTTTCGGGTTCACGGCATCCCTGCAATTCCACTGATTCGATGTCGTCTTAGCTTCAAAAAATCCGCCCAAAAACCGAGTTGGTTGGTCCCCAATTTTCTTGGACCCAATGCAGACTGCAAATCCGCCTCCCGCAATCCGCTTTCGGTTTCATAGGCACCTCACTTCGAGCCGTCTCCCCGCACGCTCGGTGCGCATGCTAAAGTTCACTTACCGATGCCAGCAGAACGAACAGAGGAGCGCCTATGCAGCTTGGTGCGGGAGTTCTGCAAATACTCGACTGAAACAGAATGGGTCGAGTTTAAAGAAAACAATACAGAGCCAGACCAAATTGGAGAATACATCTCCGCCCTTGCCAACTCAGCAGCGCTGAAGGGCAAGACATGCGGTTACCTCATTTGGGGAGTGCGGGATGGCGATCACACAATAACGGGTACTACCTTTGAACCAAGGAAAGAGAGAATCGGAAACGAGGAGCTTGAAAATTGGCTTCTGAAGAATCTTTCTCCGAAGATCAATTTCCATTTCTATGAAGTAAACATCGACGGTGCCTCCCTCGTCATCCTTGAAATTGACAGGGCAATGCGACACCCGGTGCAATTCAAGCAAAACGAGTACATTCGAGTAGGCACTTATAAGAAGAGGCTTAAGGACTTTCCGGAAAAAGAGCGTGAACTGTGGCGAATCTTCGACATAGTGCCTTTTGAAAGCAATATTGCGGCAGACCATCTCACGGAAATTGAAGTATTAAATCTCCTCGATTTCTCAGCCTACTTTGAGTTGCTGTCTCGTCCCGTTCCAACAACCGTGTCACCGATTTTGGCATATTTAGAAGCGGACAGTTTGATTGTTCCCAACGGTGCTGGCAAATGGGACATGACAAATCTTGGTGCAGTGCTGTTCGCAAAACGACTCGACAACTTTGGTCCCCTGAAGCGCAAGGCAGTTCGTGTCATTCAATATCGAGGAAACAGTAAAGTCGAGACGGTCAAGGAACAGGTTGGCAACAGAGGATACGGGACCGGATTCGAAGGTTTGATCGGGTATGTTAATGGTCTTTTGCCCTCAAATGAAGTGATTCGCCAAGCTTTACGCGAAGACACTCCGATGTACCCAGAGTTAGCAATTCGCGAATTACTCGCAAATGCATTAATCCATCAGGATTTTTCGATCACAGGGTCCGGGCCGACAGTTGAAATATTTGATGATCGGATTGAAGTCACAAACCCAGGCGAGCCATTGGTGAATGCTCAGCGTTTCCTCGATTTGCCTCCTCGCTCTCGCAATGAAGCTCTGGCTTCGTTGATGCGGAGAATTGGCGTTTGCGAAGAACGTGGAAGCGGATGGGACAGAATCGTATTCAGCACGGAAGTCAATCAACTCCCTGCGCCTCTCGCTGAAGTGTCGGAAGGCAACACAAGGGTGATCCTCTTTGCTCACAAACCGCTCAGGAAGATGGACAGAGAAGACCGAGTGAGAGCGATCTATTTGCATGCATGTCTTCGCTACGTCAACCGAGAGCATATGACAAATACCTCGGTTCGTGATCGCTTCGGAATTCAGCCGCAGAATACTGCTCAGGCATCGCGTCTCATCAAAGAGGCTCTCGATGCGGACGCGATCAAACCTCATGACGCGAATGCAGCGCCAAAACTCATGAGGTACGTTCCGTTTTGGGCTACAACTACGTGATTCGGCATTTAACAGCGATCAGAGGATTCGCTAAAGGGATTCGACCCAAGGCGCGATATAGGGATTCGGTTACTTGATTCGTTAAATGGATTCGGAATGGAGACTCGAAAACACCTGCATTTATTTGCTTTGTTTTCAACATTATACGCAAAGCCGCTTTACTTGATGGGTACTTGATACTCTGCCGCTCTTTAGGCGTTTGGACTTGACAGGGCGATCAAAACCAGTCTCTTAAAGCCACTTCGCCACTCCCCCATGATGAGAGCAGGTTCCTTGCCTATGCTGGCTGAAGCTGTACGTCCCATCTGCACATTGTGCAGTCGCCCCGGCTGGAACGCCACTGGAAGAATATGCGGGTGAATGAACGGTCTGGCCGTCAATGTTCGTGTAATGCCTGTTGTTGCTCAGCGCTGTTTGCGATGCTGACCAATCAGAACGGCTATGAAGGACGATTTGAGGTCGCCCATGATATTCGGTGATCGTCCCTGTGACGCATAGAGCGCCGACTCTTGGAACATTCCCGACACTGGCCTTGTCACGCTCCCAAACGACAGCAGTGAACGTTTCGTTGGGATAGGGTTTTTCGAAGTCAATGAAGGTAGGCGTTCCGCGTACCGTCGTCGTGAGCTTTACTTCTGCAACCCTACCGCAAACGGTTCCCTGTTCTCCCAAATGCTTGCCCGCATCGGATGCGGGAATTCTCTGAGCACAGGCGAAGACCGGCGTCAGCAGGAACGCCAACAGAAATGATTTCTTGAGCAGAGACATAGAGCCTCCGTGTAGTCCCAAGCCGAATTGGGGAAGGTCTAACGGAAGTGGCTAAGGTTGGCAAGGATTATAGACCTAAACACACCAACGGCGATTCAGGACACTAGAAAGACAATCGAAATCGGAATAGGATTGCATCAACTCTCGGAGTTCAATATTGTGTTCATCCGTTTCCAGCGGCTTTTTAAAATCGGCGGGCTGATGCTGACCGCCATATGCCTTCTTCCTCCATGTATTAGCCAACAGAAGAGACCAAAGGTGGCAACGGAGGATGACAATCGCATTGAGATGAGATTGCGTATGCGTTTGAACGTCAATCCACATGACAAACAGGCGCACAAGGAACTAACGAGCCTATTGAATAAGAAGTACGCATTTCGTGCACAGATGGAGGAAGACGGCAACTGGCTCAAAAACAATCCTGACAACTACTTTGATGAAATTGAAATGAGTTCTCTTGCAAAAACGGTGGACGATCCAGAATATGCAATAGGAATTGACCGTACAGTTCTTGCAAAAGCCAATCGTGCCGATGATCCCACCGATTACGATTACGTCAAGGACCGATTTGCATTTCTCCTTGTAGACAGAGAGCAATTTGGCGAAGCACTTTCAATCCTGAAGCATGAGACCGATCTATCCCCGACTGACGCGGGCGTCTGGGAGAATCTCGCTGACGCTCAATTCAAGGCCGGGCAGTTCAAGGAAGCAGTTTCCTCTTATCGGACGTCGCTAAATCTCGACAACAACCAAGAGGGTACCCATGAAGGGCTTGCAAACGCTCTGTACAAGAAGGGAGATATTGAAGGCAGCGAAACGGAGATGGCTGCAACAATCGCAATCTACAATGCCCAATACCATGGAAACGCCACTTCTGACTCGTTCCATCAAATGATGAAAGGGCTTGTGAACGTCTCCAAGACGGATGCTGCTCTATCGAAGCTCCATTTGAAATACGCGAAACTACTCCTTGCTGATAAGAGGTTTGAAGAGGCATTGACCGAAGTCGATAGTGCAGCGCGAGCAGACGGTGATCTGCCATATCAATACATGCGAGCCGAAATCTACGATGCTGCACAGCAGCCAGCGAAAGCCTCCGCCGCCCGCAATGAGGCCCAAGTAAAGATAACCGAGATGGCAAGGAAAGAAGCTATCTCCAAAGACGCCTTCTTCAGCATGTTCACCTTCCCAGAAGAATTATTCATGACGGAATCTGACGAAGATGACGGATTCGATCAAGCGCAGGAACTGATAACTTTGCTTCAACCCGCACTCGCAAGCGGCAAGCTAAAAGCAGCCGATCTGCTATTGCTTGGGAATGCGTACTGCACCAAAGTGCGAATCAGCGAATGTCGCGAACTTTCAGAGCGAGCATTCAAGATGGAACCAAAGCTTGATAGGTCGAAAACGCATTACTCGCTCGCTCAGGCACTTGAGAAAGGCCATGACCTGACGGGAGCCCGGAAACACTTTCAGCGCGCATACGAACTGGAGCCGCTTAACGTGACCTATAGGACAGACTACGAAGCGTCACGGCAGAACTAAGCACAATGGACCGGGATCGTGCGCGGGTTGAAGGTAACTGATTCTGGACCCGGACACCAGAGGTTTAGAAAATGAACTTCAAGCGTGCTTCAACGATATCGTTCGCTGCATTCTCCTTCTTCATTTCATCCTGCAAGTCCGGTGTGTACTCGTCAAACGAGCTGTTGCAGGAGTTGAACAAATACTGCACTAGCAGGGGTCAGGTGAGCCTCGACAAGACTCAAGCCTATTCCCGTCTTGAATCCTTTTTCAGCCCATCGCTCAAGACGTGCGTTCAGATTCAAGTGAAGTCAGACGACAAGTATTGGCAATATGAGGTTCTCGACATTACTCACGGATTCTTAAATGCACCTAAACTCATAAAATCCCCATATCCCCTGCAAGTAAGCCACTACGAATACGGGCGATTTGCCCACGCATCGGCGGAAGGCTACTGGAAAGAGATGGATGACAGCCCCGGCAAGAAATTGGTATCGAACATCGCTGTGAACCTCCGTTGTGACCGTGACGAACGGCTCTGCAAAGAGAGTCAAGCATCAATATTCGGTGGGTTGGTATCGGCCAACTTAGTTGAATACAAAGTATCCTCGTGGACTTCGGGGAATATTGTTGCTGATAACGATGACGATAACTTGAACAAATGTCCTTTGGGGCATCGACTGACGGTTGATTTCAAGAGCAACAGTGTAGTCGTGGTTGACTACCCTACAACTTCGTCCGATAAGCCGGAGTGCAAGGCCGTCAACAGTGCAAGCTCTTACACCCTTCAGGGTGGCAGCATAGGGATTATGGGCGACAATTCGATTTTTAGCTGCTCAAAGGATGGAATAAACAACGCTGTCACGACAAAGGTCAATGCACTGAGTGGTGATGTGATTGAGCAACCGTACTCGGATTACCTTAACGATGGGTCAGGCGGGCCAGCTGCCACCAACAAGACACCCGCACATCTCTTTACTCAGGCAGACTGCGAAAAGGCATTGGACAGGAAGCTGGAAGAGCTCAAAACGGAATGATTTCACTAAGAAGCTTTTGACTTCCGCTTCGCCCAACGCTTCCGCTGAGCATCTCCAATCCTCTTTCGAGCAGCTGCACTCATCTTGCGACGTTTGCGGACTGGTGCAGCGCCCTTCTTGCTCGTAAGGTTTGAGAGCAATGCACGGGCCTGCTTGAGCCGTGCGATTTCGGAATCAATGGAATTGAGAATTGTGTCGAGCGTCATATTTTAAAGTATACAAATCTCGCACATCAACGTGCACCGAATCTTTTTTTAATCGTTCTGTTGTTCGGCTCGTTCTCTTGTTGCTGGGGGTGCCGCCCAATGGTCACGACGATTAAGTCAGGATCGTTAAGAACCCACATCACAGGGTTCTCTTTGTCATCAACCCACTGACGGTTCCAAGGCTGAGTTGCAAAATCTGGGTTGATTCTGACAAGCATTTTGTCTGGCGACGGAGGCAGCGCTCTAGATAATCCTTCGCTCAAAGCCCGCGCCGCATTCTGCGTTCTAGAAGGAGCGGCTGAATTTACGACAATTTTTATGCCCTGTTCAGACGCCCACCGTTCCAGAAAAACTAAACCGCCCCGTTCAACGTTCCATTTCGCACCATCCGCATTGAGAATTCCCGCTATGTCCCCCCAAGTGTTGCCCGTCTCCGGTTCCATGGTGGATTGCGATCCAGAAACCGCTAGTAACACCTGTTGCCCGGAAAACGGAGAGAGTTCCTCAATCAATGCTGGCGCTGCCTTGAAAAGTAATCTCCATCTTGGGCCTTGGGCATCAATGTCTCTATTCAACACCCCGACCCTTTTGTGTATTTGGTCGAGGTCGTCCTTTGCTGCATCCGCAGACGCCTGTGCAGTTCTCGCCGCGCCAGCAGTATTCTGCGCTGATTCCGCAACCCCACTAATTCTCTGCTCCAACAGAAACACAAGCCGTGCGTTGGCATTTCTGATTTGTGTTTCAAGCGAGCTTGCCTCTATATCAACGAAAAGCTCGCCCGTGACCCCAACGGCTACAAGTGCGACTCCCACCAATTCCGCTGCGAACCATGACCTGTGAGGTCTATCTGGAACGCGTACGATTCCGCGCTTCCAACTTTCTAAATCATCCCAATATTCCTGGATTACGAATGCGGTCTCGGCAATAACGCCTACAACCACCAAGGCAGATGAAAGGTGGAACCAGAAACCAAGCGAATCCTCGGATGATTGGAGAGTCCCAATGAGAGCCTTAAGCGTGAGTTCATCCATAGGATTCAATATATGCCGTGCGGTTTCCTGCGTATTGTTTACGCTTCCCTTCCTCAGATCGAGCGGAGTACCAACTACCAAAGAACACTGAGCAGTGGCAGGGAGGCCAGAAAACTCTTTGCGTATTGTTTACGTTTGTGCTTTCCTGTCCCATCGGCCCTAGACCACGCCTAAGCCGCCCTTACGTCGAAATCGGCTAATCTGCACTGACAGGACCCGGAAACGTACTAAATACCATCAAAACCTGCACATTGGTAATGTTGAATTCCCTTTCCTAGTATGTTACATTTACAGCAATGTTCGATGCTGTACACGTAACACTCGGTTTGGAGGGCCTATGACCGGCAAATTTGTTGGCTATCTCAGGGTTTCAACGCAGAGGCAGGGCAAGAGTGGACTTGGATTGGAAGCACAGAGAAAGGCCGTTACCGAATATCTGAATGGTGGGAACTGGAAGCTCATACAGGAAGTGGTAGAAGTGGAATCCGGCAAGCGCAGTGACCGTGACCGGCCAAAGCTCGCACAGGCTCTATCGCTCTGCCGTCTGCATAGAGCAACCTTGCTGGTAGCGAAGCTAGACCGACTTGCGCGTAATGTCGAATTTATCTCGGCTTTGATGGCGTCGGGAGTCAAGTTCGTGGCAGTGGATTTGCCTCAGGTGAATGACATGGTAGTTCACATCCTCGCGGCTGTAGCAGAGGGAGAAGCCAAGGCCATATCAGCGCGTACAAAGGTTGCTCTAGCCGCTTGCAAGGCTCGTGGTACGCGCCTAGGAGGGCTTCGAGGGAATTCGTCTGACATTGGTCCTAAGGGCCAGAAAGCATCCCTTAAAAAACGCCGTGAGAGCGCAGCCAAATATCGCGCCGATGTGCTCCCAGTCATTCAGGAAAAGCAGAAACAAGGTGCCGTTTCGCTGCGTCAGATCGCGGCTGCATTGAATAAGGACGGAACACCCGCTCCCCGTGGTGGCGAATGGTCTGCCGTTCAGGTTCAGCGAGTATTGAAGGCGAGCTAGGATGGTGACCGGGCATCCTCCATTTACGTGCAGTTGCCCTGTAGGGAATTCTCCGATCCCTTGCCTGCTTCATGTCCTCCCGATGCGCCCTAGCGGCTCTGTAGGCTCTGCAATCAGCCTTTAAAGTCGATAGGGTCCCACCCAAACCAACCCTATCTTTTCGGGGTGCCGTGGGGGTCCGCCTACCCCATCAGCGATTTGAGCAGAAGGGACCCGGCCAAACCAACCCTCTCTTTATCCCCGCCCTTGTTCCCTGATGCCGCGTACTAAATACGCTCCTCCGTGCCCACAAAATAAATACTGAATGGTGCTGATGTCGCGCTCTTACTTAAGAGGAGACAACCATTGAACAACACAACCAAGAAAACAATCAGGGACAGCATGGTCCCATTACTCAAAGTAAAGAATGCCTTCATTGCAACTGAGGCAGCGCGCATCTTGTGCGCGATAGATGGGGTCTGGGTGAGCGAAGGCGTTACGTCCTTGCCTACTCCATCGAAAGTGACCGCTCAGATCGGACTGGCACGACAGCAGGTATTCGAGCGCATGGAAGCTAAGAGAGCAAAACGAAAGGCGAGCAATAGACGTGCCTACTTGCGCCGTCGCATTGAAGCATTGACACAACAGGAGACAAATGAAACAGAAATCAATTAAAGCCATGGAAAAGGAACTGGCCTCACTAGAGCCACAATCCACCGCACACCAACTAGCACAACTGGCCCTACCCCACGTACACCCGGAAGACCCAGAGGAGCTACAAGAGCTATGCAATCTTGCCCTCCATCCAATCACGGCAGACGAACGCAAGCTCCGTTACGACCCATTCTTTCACTGGGAGGACGAACTAGCATTTGAGGAGTCGATGGTAATGACTCGGAGAATGCTCTACCGGCTCTACCATCCTGAGAAGTTAACGAAGAAAGAAGTGAAATAAGGAGGCGCATATTAATGGCGATAGATGTTGATAACTGCTAAGTGAGCTTGAAAGATGACTTACTGTAAAAGGTTTTTATGTAAGCCTGCATCTATAACATGGTTAATGATTTATCTTGACAACCGCCAATCTTTTTGGTATAATGTGAAGGTTGTTTAGAGCTAGACGACTCTGCATTCCCGGCTGTGGTCCTAAGGGTCGGCTCCGTTACCGTCAGGTTCGGTTGTCCAGACGGAAGGGGAGAAAAATAGAGTGGGAAAAAGGAAAAAAGAAAAACGAAGGTAGATAAACAGACATGGAGAGAAGATATAGGAATTAATTATTTTTTGTTTCTTTCCTCCTCTAATTTCCTTTTTTCCCTTTCCCGCTGTTTTTCTGGGAGTCGAAGCCAAGAATTCCCTGATGGACAGTTACCCTCCCTCTAGGACCACGGCGGGGAATGAGTAAAACGACGAGTAGTACAAGTACGAGCAGCACAAAATTAAAACAAGGAGAACATGGACAATTCGAACATTGAAACAGCTACGCCTAGTAGCGCTCAGACGCAAATACAGGAAGAATTTAGATTCACCGTCATCAAGCCGTTCAGCAACCCCGATGCCCCCAAAGCAAAGTTTCTGATTGAAGGTCTGCTCACTCAAGGCGGACTTGCCGCACTGGTTGCAAAACCCAAACATTCAAAAAGCTCCATCTCTCGGTACGCCGCAGTGTGTGTAGCCAAGGGAAAGCCGTTCCTCGGACGGGAAACGCAGCGGGGAGAGGTTTTACTAATCTCTGCCGAAGACCCTATCCAGCACGTTGAAAACTGCCTCAAAGTATTGGACTGGAACCCAGAGGCCGATGAAGCGATTCATGTGATTGATTCCGTGTCGTCGAAGATGGAACACAACATTAGTGCGCTTCGCCAAGTCCTCAAAGACCATCCCGGCATCAAGCTCATTGTCGTCGATACTTTTGCGAAGTTCGGCAGAGTTCGGGACAGGAACGAGTATGCGCCATGGCTCAAAGTATTTGACCACCTGAAACAGCTTCGGGCGGACTTCCACCAAGTGAGTTTCCTCTGTCTACTCCATGCAAAGAAAACAACGGGGGATGACTTCTTCGACAGCATGTTGGGAAGTAGCGCCCTCCGTGGTGAGTTCGATTCAAACGTTGCTATTTATCAGGAAGGGGGAAAGCGGGTCATCACTGCCGAATGTCGAATGGGCAGGCCGCTTGCTCCGACCATCCTTGCCGCCGTCGTGGTGAACTCCGAAGGGTGCGATGTTGTTAAGGACTTCTCTTTGGGTGGTGACTTTTCAAAGTGGAGCGAAGCCCAAAAGATAAATGCGGAGAAGAAGCGAAAAGCCAGCATGGACGAACGCATCATCGCATACATCTCGGCACAACCCGATGACCGAGCCTTGTACAAGTTTGTCTTGGAGAACGTAGGAGGCAAGGACGCAAAAAAGATTGAGGCGCTATCGAACCTCATCCAAACTGGCGTATTGAAGGATAGCGGATTGAAAGGCTCATCCTTGGACCCGTACACAGTTAAGCTTGACCGCGATGCTCTGCAAATGCACGACTTCACTTCGAAGTTTCTACCGGAGGAGAATCATGGAAACGATTCAAAGCACTATCAGTGAACTACAGGAATTGTGGACAATCATGTTCGACAGCAATGTTCCCGCTCCATCGAAACAGCAACTTGCAATTTGGTTAACTCGATTCGGAAATGAGACGGTCCGAGAGGCCTTAGCGCAAGCTGCAATTAAGTTTCGGAAGCTCAATGGGCAAATGACTGAAGAGCACATCTCTAAGTTTACCTCTGCCGTTATGAGCAGGATTCAGGGGAGCAAGTGCGGATTCGCTGTTCACAATGTTGCGGAGACTAGTAGTAGGTAGTAAGCAGTGGAAGTAAATCCAAAGGAAAGGAGCAATGACAGAAGCAATCGAAGCAAACTTATTTCTAGAGATGGTTCACCAAAATTACTGTGGTCCTCTAAAGACCACCATTCGCGCAATTCTCAATCAGAAACGCCGATTTCTAGACGCATCAGTAGACGAGAATGACCTGTATTCAGACGTTCTCTTGGCCCTCATACGAGGCGGATACGCAGACAAGCTCCAACAGCCCGGTACGACAGCAACAGCGACCTTGAAGGCCCGGCTACGCGCATTCGCACGGAGACACACGCTCAATCACATTAAAAAGACAAAACGTCGCCATAGCATTATTGAAAAGCGTCCGCATGAACTAGGAAAATTCTGCGAAGCGCTCACTCCTGAAGAGATGGCTTGTATCAGAGCGGAGATGGAAGAGGACGAATAAAAGTGTCCCCGGTAGGCATTCTGGCGCTCTTAAGGTAGTAGCAACAACAAAAGCAAGGGAGCGTAGATTCCCACGGACGACCAAACGTATTCAATACGTTTTTATAGATAGAACGAACAGGAAGGGAATGTCACGAAATGCTAAGAGAGGCCGCAGGCCCAAAGATGTTTCGAAAGATTTCAGTTCACTCTTCATTGCAACGCTAGAATGCTATCTCGAACATTACTTTCTCATAAATATCGGGAACATACCAGCCTACAACCCGGACCCAGATGCTAGAAAGCCTCTTGGTTTGTTCTTCAGAGCGGAACATTGCGCAGACATTGAGAAGGCTGTCCGAGCGTCTTTACACACAGAACAACAGGAAGATTGCTTCGACGCCATGCTGAGGGAAATTGCAGGTACCGCTCCCGTGGACCTGTCTTTTTCCCTTGGTATCCGTGTTGATGTCGTACAGAAGGTAGGACGGGAGTTTGAACGCAGACGGCTTGCTCCATGGCTGTACTTCGTTAGGAGCAAGAAATGAAAAAGCAAATAAGAATTGGCCGAAGAAGAGCCAACAGGATGCTCTGCGCAGTTTGCCGCGATGCTGAAAAGCTGAGTGAAGCATGGCAGGAAAACGACAGTGACACGGTGTACTTGAGTTGTGGCCATACAAGAACGCCGTACCTGCTTCCATCGGCACAGGGAGCCGTCAGCCTTGAGGACATTGTGAACAATACACCAGAAGCAGCAAGGCTCTTTCCGTTCGTCATTAACGGCGTGAACGTGACTGAGATTCTTGCAGAGCAGAAAGAACGGGAGGAATGGAACCAATGACAATAGAACGAATGGGAGGCTTTGCCGACCTTACCGGCAGGAAATTCGGAACAGTGAGGGTGGAGAGCTTTCAAGGACGGAACCCCGTCAGATGGGCTGTTGTCTGCGAAGTCTGCTCCACAAGAACCATAGAGCAACATCACAAATTGACGCAGGGGGATTACCGATGTAAGAACGTGTCGTGCCAACTGGGAAGGGTGCAGGCACCAAGGAAGCAGATTGCGCCTGAGCCTGAGATTGGGAAACCGGCTCCCGTACCTGTCCCCGTCCCCACCTCGAACGTATCGGACGAATACAAGCGGTACGTGCGAGAGATGCGTGAATGGGGTCACCCGGAAATGAAGATCGGAACTTGGTCAGAGTTTCAAATGCTGAATGATTCGCAGAAAGCAAGAATCATGGCTCCGGTTATCAAAGCCGAAAAGCAGAGAGAAGCAGACGCGCTGGTAGCGGGTTTAGAAGCCAGCGAGCGTGAACGAATGAGGAGAACGTATGGGGTTTAGAACTGATAGAGCAAGACGTGAGTACATAGAATTTATTGAGCAGGACCGCAAGGAGCAAGCCGAAATTGCAGAGCGTCTAGAGCGTCCGATTAAAGAAGCGCAGTTGCTGCAAGAGATATCACGGAACGCAGGAAAACTGATTGAGGCGCAACGAAAGCTATCTCTTGGGTACGAAGAAACTCCGTACATCCCAGACGACCTTTTCAGCCGCGTATTTAATACCGACGAAGAAATCGAAGCATTCAATCGTTCAGAGGCAAGAGCGTTCTATGAGGAATGCACCCCGCTTGGTTGGAATGGGACTCAGGAGAATATTGAAACCCTGCTTTCATATTTCACGAATCGCGGGATTCCGATAATCGACAGGCGCATGTACAAAGCGGCCTTCCTGTCCCTCAAAGCAAGCGGTCTCTTTGAAGAGCCTGTCTCCGCTCCTGAGCCTGTCGCTGCGCCTGCTGTCGCTCCTGAGCCATTGGAGGACTTGGAGAACCTGCCGCGTCTTCCTGCTTGGCACAAAGAGCCTATTGCGCACAGGCGAGAGACACAGCAGACGTTCAAAGGCATCGACCCGGATACGGGCAAGCCGCGTGAATACACGCAAGTGGAAGTAGACCGCATGAGCGCGGAAACATTCAAGAAAGTCTTCAATGTTCCTACGCCTGCATTGACTCGCGTCAACTTTCTGAAGTTGTAAAAGGAGAACTATGTCATTAACGCAAGAATACCCACAAAGATATTCCAACAATCCACAACCCGGAATAGCAGTAAAGATTCCTGCCGACAGTCCATCCGGGACATTGGCAGCCCAATCAACCATTAGCCTCAATCAAGACAGGCCTGCAATTCTGGCGACGCAATGCGTTGCTGGCGATTATCTAGTCATCATATCCATCACCGTAGTCGGGAACCCTCCCGCCGATTCCAGAGTCCCCGCGCTATCCGTCTCGTATTCGCATGACGGCGCAACCGGAGCAAACAGCCATTCATTAGAGGGAGTGACTTGCCAAGGGACCGACGTGGTGAACGGCTTTAACATCACGCAAAGTGTTCGCTTCTCCCATAACGGCCAAGGCGTCATCAGTGCAGGAACGTTTGGCGGACGCTACACGGGGAATTGGACCTACGATGCTACCGCGTCAATTTATCGAGCGTAAGACGGCGCACTCCTCCAGCCGTTGACAGCGCCTACAGCGGTAAGCTCACTCGCTGAACGTCAACGGCTCTCACAAAACGAACGCACTTTGCAAAGTCACGCAAGGTCAGTTGAAGATACCGCAGTAATGCCAAATCCCCGGCGGGTCCGCAGGCGGCTGCAACCAAGAGCACATACGAAGTTGTCGGTTCTTTCCGTTGTCGATGTAGTTAATTTCGGCTACTACGAATGCGAATTCCCGAGCACTCTTCAGTTTGTCTAAATCATCTTGGGTGATGCGTCTAATCGGTCTTGGAAAAGTAGGCTCGGCTGACGATTGTTCCGGTGCAAATGCTGAGACCCACAGCGCCAGACCGGGAGTCATTGTGCTTTTTCCGTGGGGTTGAACTTTCACCCATGCGGCGCAGAAATTCTTGAATTCTGTAACGACGCGCTTTTCCGCCTCCGCTGAGTCATCTGGTTCCACAAATACAGATTGGCACTGGGACGTCACTTCTACCGCATTGGGTCCTTTGTTTATGTAATCCACATTAAACCCAAACAAGTCTCCTACCTGAAAATGTGCATCTCCACCAAGCTTCATCCGTCCAAATGACGGTGCGCCAGACCAACTGATGTAGCTTTTTTGTTCGGCTGGTTGACTTGCCTTCCTTGGGGACTCCGCTACCGTCCATTGTTCTCTAAGGTCTTTCAATCTCACATCGACCCAATCAGAAGGAAGAGCCTCCGTCCCCTCTATAATTCCCGCAGAAACATTATCGTGCTGAAGGATGTATTCGCCCCTAAGCATTGCCAGAATGTTTTCGCGTCTATTTGCCTCAACTTGTTCGGGCGTAAGAATGGGGCCTTGTTCATGCAAACTCTGAAGCTGTCCCAGAATCGCCCCTTCGACTTGCCCTGTCTTGGATTTGGTTTCCGCGTCCTGATTGACGGCCCGATATTGCTGTACAAAGGCAAACAGGACTCCTAGAACGCATGCTCCCCAAAACATCAGCTTAACTTTTCGTCGTCTTTTCGGTTCTGGAATACTCTCCGCTGCAATATGTCCGCCGTAAGCTGCCATCGCAAATGGCACAATCGCTAGTAGAACGGTCCCGAGAAAGATGTCTATCCATGCATCAGTCCCCGTTTTGGGGACATGAATTGCTCCCCGGAAATGCCAAATGGCTAAGGTGATAATAATGAAGAACGGAATTGAAGCAAATGCGAACCGGCGAGCGAATGCCAGCGCGAAATAGGCTCTCCACCAGCGAAGCGCAGTAATGACCACTCGCCTTCGAACTCTTATCCAGATTAGGCGTCTCATCCGATTTTCCAATTGAGGTATCAAAGTAATTGTAGAACGATACCCAAGAGGATCGCCCTCATAAAGCATTTAGTCCTCGGGGCAGGATGGTCTAAGTTACTTCAGGTGATTCGTCTGTGATGTCGGGCGAGACAAAGACTTTGGATTCGCCGTACAATTCCCCCAACCCAGCGAAAGAGGAACCTGCCAATGTACCGAAAATGTGCAGTGTGTCTGATTGCCCTGTTTGGAGCATATGCTTCAGCGCAAAAGTTGAGCGTTAAGATTGTCAATCAGCAGGACAAGGAAGACCAATACGACTATGCAGCGGTTTACAACAATATAGCCGTCGGTAAGTCCTTCACGGTCCATGGTGCAACCCTGACGCTTGAACTTCCAGACGGACGGCTGGCCGTCGTCAATTGCGAGAGCAAATTCGCGGAACACTTCGCTGGTTCTGTGGGGAATCGGAGGAGTTGCCGGATGCCAATTGTCGAAAGCATCCAAGCTGAATTCCACGGAGATAATGCAAGGCTCATTTGGCCAGTCAGCTTAGACGGCAAGAAGATGCAATCTGAAACGTACAAAATTCTAGGCGTTCTGGACAGGCCAAGAGGCAACTGATTGCCTGATCCACCTTCACAGCATCTTTGGCGAGAGGTACATGGCTAGACGGAAGGGACAGAATAGCGCTTTTGGCATTCTGATACTGCTTGCGGTAATTGTGTGGGCATTCCTGGCAATTCGTGATTCAGTCGGGTTCGTGTTCCCCATTGCTGTAATCGTCGGAATCATTGTTCTGATAGTGCTGCATTCCAAACAGAAACAAAAGAAGCGTATTGAATTCCTGACGAGCAAATACGGTGACCCGACGATTGTTGACCACATCTTCAATCATCGTTATTGGCAGGGACAGACGGCAGAGCAGCTAATGGACTCTCTCGGGAATCCGCATGGTGTGGACCGGAAGCTCCTGAAGACGTTGAAACGCGAAGTGTGGAAGTACAATCCACGCGGCGTGAATCGCTACGCTCTGCGCATCACGCTCGATAATGATGTTGTGAGCAATTGGGACCATAAGCAATGAGCAGCAAGAATAGGAAGGCCTCCCAATGAGAATTCGGAAGTTTACGCTTGGCAGCTTCTCAAAACCTTTTCTGATCGGAGTTGCGCCTTTACTCTTTGTTGCGGTCTGCGCGTTGACCGCGCAACAGTATCAGAGTCTCAAGATGTCCTCTGTTATGACGAACGATGAATTCGTTGAATCGGGGATCGGCTCTCTTACTCCCCTACAGCGAGCGGCATTGGATAGATGGTTGAACCGATATACTGCGCACGTATTGCAGGCTACGTCTAAAGTGCCTTCAACCATAAACACGGTGCATAGCGGTTGCACTCCCGCGATAGAGACCACAATCGACGGCGACTTTGAAGGATGGGAGGGTGAAACAATCTTTAAGTTGTCGAATGGCCAAATCTGGCAGCAGTCCGAGTATTCGTACACGTACTCCTATGCGTACATGCCTGAAGTGACCATCTATGCCGCTGGCGGTGGATGCAAATTGAAGGTCGAAGACGAGAACGAGACGATTCTCGTGAAGAGGATTAAGTAAGGTGTTGCTAGCTTTCCGACAGACTCAATCAGCGGTGATTTGGGGTCCCAATGCTCTTTAGCGGCCAATTTCAAATAAACGTCA
Organism: Occallatibacter sp.; assembly: GCF_049582745.1. Lineage (GTDB taxonomy): Bacteria > Acidobacteriota > Terriglobia > Terriglobales > Acidobacteriaceae > Telmatobacter. Next base: position 42,498 of record NZ_JBAUUO010000064.1, on the reverse strand, counting down.
CAGCGAATGATGACTGGTTCGATCCGATTCTTGATGCTGACACTCAACTCTTCGTTGACCCTTTTCTGATCTTCAAAGAGAAAGAGGGCTTCTGGAAGACTGCACATTCCACGCTTATCAAACACTTTGATGTTGCTTTCACATTGATTGCGCAAAGCTCGAATCGCGAGAGCTTGTCGTATAAGAAAGCGCTGCGCCTGTTGACGTTTCATGAACCGCATGAGCTTTGCCTTGGATATACAGCTAGGGGGACAAAGGGGGCTGGCGGTGGCATGACATATGCCAGATCGATTGCGCTTGCCATTGAAGATGCAATCAGACGTGGGATTTCCCATCCTAGCCACTTTGAAGAACTTGGTGTGCTCAATGAAGGGATTGGCCCAGATCGCATCTCTGACATCGCTTGCACGATTCTCAAGTCAATGCTCATTCAGTACACTCAAGACATTGCTGCAAAGTACAAGGTCCCGGTGGAGCCGCACACACTTTTCGCGAGTGGCTTCGATTCGCAGCGGTTGTTGTGGGCAGTAGAGATTATGAATCTGCCTACTAATCCCTTTAAGAGTGGACCCCTTCTGCTCGTTCCACGACGTTTCCTTCGCGATCTGCCAACACTCAATGCCTATGACTGGTGGAACTTCTATGAGACCGCAATGCTTCGTGACGACGTGAATTACGAGATTATGGGAAAGGTTGATAAGAAATCGATAATTGAAATTGCGAACAAGCATCCCGGTCTTGTTCGAGAGTGGAGCACCGAGCGAGAGAAGACTCCTCAAAATGGTTACGACTTTGCAAATGACCCGCTCGGAGTTTGGAAATGGGATGAGGTTACCCGTTCCTATGTGAGTCAAAACCCAATGGTCATTGCACCTCCGAAAGACGAGCGCGCATTCAATGCTGTTATTCAACAAGTCATCGCACGGTTCAAATTATTCGTTGAGGAGCAAGGCGGATGGTATCTACTTTGGGATTTGACGGGGAAAGACAAACCTGAACACGCAGCCCAATTGCTCTTCAGAGGAATAGCTCAGAGCTACTGTCGTGCAAACAATATTTCGCTTGATGCGGAAGTGAATCTAGGCAGAGGACCTGTTGACTTCAAATTCTCAAATGGATACAGCAGACGTGCTCATTTGGAAGTGAAGAAGCTGCACAATGGCGCGTTTTGGAACGGGCTGGAGAAACAGCTTCCGTCATACATGAGGAGCGATGAAGTAAGAAACGGGACCTTCTTGGCAATTCGGTATAAAGACAATGCGGGTTCAGTCCAGCGAGAGCGAGAACTTCCGAAACGTGTAGAGGTTCTAGCAAAGAGCAGGAATATCGAATTGAGTTTTCAAGTGGTTGATGGGAGTCGTCAAAAGTCGGCCTCGAAACTTTAGGTCGCGTATTCATTACGTTTCAAATGAATACAACCCTATATTTATCTTGACTTTACAGAGATTTAATGTTACAATAGAAGTGAATTGAGTCAGAGCAGGCTTCTCAGCCATATTAACGCCACTCTGCCGCATAATGCCCCGTGACGCGCGGTACGGCACCTATAGGTAGAAGGTGTTAGACGATGGAAAAATATCTCAATTAGAGACAGAACCTCAGCAAGCCACAGGAATCAACAGCGCGAACGCTGATGCTATACTCCCCCAATCGACACCGAATCGGAAACGGAAGAAAAGCATGTCGTTCCGATCCGGACAGAGTGGAACAGTAGTCCGTAAGGGCCAAATGTGGCACGGGCGCTATTACGTCGATATTCCCGGTATGGAAGAGCGGCGTAGAACGTCAGTCCCACTCGGCTCCGTCACAACGATGAAAAAGACTGAAGCGAAGAGAAAGCTCCGAGCGATTCTGCAAGAGATGGGTTTGAATGATGATTCTCATCTTGAGCGTGTCGAATCCGAAGCAGCAGTCAAGACCTTTGCTTCTGAAGCTGCATGGTGGAAAGAGAATAGGCTGTCCATGTTCAAGCCGTCTTGCCAAGAAACAATGGGAAGCCACTTGGACAAATACCTGATTCCTCGTTTTGGTTCTCTTCCGATGAATGCGATTGACGAGAGGCGAGTTCAGGAGTTCATTTCCGATTTGAGCCGTACAGAATACGTTTGGCCCAACGGAGTAAGCAAGAGACTCAGCCCCAAAACAATTCAAAACATCATTGGAGTTCTGAAGCAGATTGTTGGGAAGAAGGCTTGCAGTGATTGGGACCTCCGTTTGCCAGAGATTCCAGTCCGAGAGCAACGGTGTCTTAGCCCTGATGAAATGCGCCAAGTCGTATTCGCTGCCAAAGGTCAATGGAAGGCTCTGTTTGCAACATTGGCGGGAACTGGTATGCGTTGCGGTGAGGCATTCGGATTACACGTTGAAGACTTAGACCTGAGGACGGGAAGAATATTCATCCGTCGAAGCGTCTGGAATGGACAGGAAGGCACTGTCAAAACCAAGCGGGGGTATCGGGTGGTCAATATCGAACCCGCGTTAGTCGAAATTCTGACCGCTCATCTGGCAGGACGCGCAAGTGGGAGAGTCTTTGCTACTCGGAATGGAACACCGTTTTGTAAGGGGAATGTGAGGCGCAAGCTGAATCAGATTCTTAAGAGCCTGAGTTTGGCAACGGCAGGATTACACGCCTTCCGGCATGGTCGCGTTTCAGTGCTCCAAGCGAGCGGGGTTCCGGGAGATTTGGTTAAAGACTGGGTTGGACACTCATCTCTCAAGACAACATCCATTTACACCCATTTCAACGACGATTTCCGTCAACGGATTGCGTCAGAAGTGGCTCTGTTCAACGGGGCTTTTGCACAGGGAAATTTGGCAGAGAAATTGCCGGGTGGTCCCAATGGTCCCAATTTGCCCGCGTTTGCAGCTTCGGCGGGGGCGCTGTAAAATTAACAATTGTTGGGACTAACCAACATGTCGGGGAGTGGCTCAGCCTGGTAGAGCACCTGGTTCGGGACCAGGGGGTCGGAGGTTCAAATCCTCTCTCCCCGACCAATACTTTCAATAGCTTACATTCGTAATTTTCCGATTAAGAAGTCCACTGTAGACGATTTTGTAGCGCTGAAAGTCTTCAAGTTCAAGAATCAATTCTCCGCGAAGTCCATCGTAGCGTTTCTGGCTGAAAACCACTTGCATGCTCGATTCAACCGACTCCGAATTGGAGCGCTGACCTTGGTGCCTTCAAAGGCTCTCTACCGCAGCAACTCACATATTTCCGACTTCAATTCACTGGATCTCCTATTGTCCAGAAGAATTCTTGCCGGGGATTGCCCAGAATATCCAGCAGGAATCAATGTCCATGGCCCACCCATTTCGATAACCTCAGACCTAACCATCGTGACTGCTGCCAGACCCTCTTGAATTCGCGTGCAGTGAATCAGCCTGGGAGCCATCGAATAGGATTCGCCCGATTTATATATGGTGGATTCTTCTTTGGAAATCTCAACTCGCTTCGAACTAGGAACAACACAATCGACGCCGTCGATCTGCTCAATAAGAGCGAGATTATATGGACCAATCTCATTAGGACTGAGCGAGACAAGAACATTCTCGATTTCCCCCACTAGTATGCAGCTTTGAAGTGCCCATATGTGGTCATGGAAAGGAGTAACAGCAACATTCGGAGGTCGATCGCGTGGTGGCCAATAGTGAAGACGCATGGATAATGCGCCCTGTTTGTACAGAAGCAAATGGTAAAAGCCTAATGGATGCTGCGTGACTTTCAAGTCGGCGAGTCCCGCTAATGCTGCACGCGCGACCTGGCGCATCGCAAAGGAATCAGCTGACGCAATCCCGTAGAACGCAAGTCGCTGCAATTCTTGCTGAACATTCATAGCCTCACCAGGATCGAGACCTTTCAAACTAGCTTCTCCTGTATGAAGCAATTTGTGGGACCTCAAGCTCACGTGCAAGCCAAAATGTCGGTCGATCATCCCTGAGAGCGGACAAAGGCACGCTCTCAGATTGGGCGATCACTCCTGGAATCTGATCAAACTCTGCACCCAATGTAGGCCTTCCGGTGATCCAGAGCGAAGAGACTTCCATCGGAGTAATATCACAGCTGAAGTGAAACCAGGCTGGATAGCGACCTCGAAGGTAATATTCTGGAGTGGCATGATATTCGGGCGAATTTATCCCGACAATACTTGGAGCAACGACGACTCGACTCGCGCGAGTGCCAAAGACTTGAAGGTTTCCCGAATCTAACAATAGGATTTGGACACTTGGAGAGTTTGTTTTGGCAAACAGCGATTCAAGGACGTTTTTGGGGACATATTCCGATTGGCGATACCACCAACCCCACCAAACATGCCCAAATTGCCGAAATATCTTTCGATGTTCTGCAATCGTCTCCCCGGCCTCCGTGACCATGTCTCTAAATCGCAGGACTATTGCCGTCGCCGGCTGATCCGCAATTTGCAATTTCTGGTTTTCGGTCGATCCACATTGGTTGAATGTAGTGCCAAAGGTCGCCATTTTCATCCACCTCAATCCGTTTTTCCAAAAGCAAGTGCTTCCGCCATTCCGAGTCTTCCCACATAGAATCAACGTCAAGCGGAACTCGGATACCGGCTCCGTCCATGACCGGGATTATCCGAAAATCAGCGGGTAGTAATCTTCGAATCTCCGTGATTGACGCGCTGCTTGTCATAAGGAGAAGCCGACCTCTCGGAGACAATTTCTCCTCCAGAGCGTTAATGATATCTTGACACAACCGAAGCCCCCCGACCGCCAATCCATATCCCTCAGAATCCGTCTGATTATCGCGATCCGGAGACAGAGGCAAATACGGGGGATTGCTGACGATAAGGTCAAAGCGTCCTGGAAATTCAGCTGCATCGAAGCTCTCCGCCCTGACTGAAATTTTCGGGGTTAAGGCCTTTAGACTGGCGCCGTTTATATACAGGTTCTTGAGAGTGCATTTGACAGCAGAGGGATTGAGGTCTACGGCATAGAGTCGCTCTACACATTCCGCCCCGGCAAGCAAGCTTGACAGGAAACCACTGCCTGGCCCCACTTCAAGCGCGATCAAGCGCGAATCTGCAGGTTGATTCTCGAGCCAGACTGCAAGCTCTTCACCAAGAAGAACGGTGTCAATGGTCGGGCCACAAATGTCATCCTCTGCTTGCCGATCAACATGAGTGAGGACCCCGCGTTGGAACACGAGCTTATGTACCGACAATGCGGCGCTCTTGATCAGATGCCGCTGCTCTTGCGAGCAAGACGCAAGCAAGTGATGCAGCTCAAAAACGCCGTAAGGACGGAACACAGCAGTGACAGGACGAAATGACAAGACGCCATGCAAAGACCGCTTGTAGCCGACGATAATGCTCAACTCCGCACCCTCAAAAAAACACAAGACTACTCCAGTCGCTGGAAGCCCTACTTTTTGAAAAGCTACATCCATCTTTCGATTTAAGCGGCTCGACAGATCTTGCCACAGAAGATGCAGAAGCGTCTCTCCGTTGGTGAAATTCGCTCCTGGCTTATACGAACCGATATCCCATGTCCTCGGTCTCATTATCCAGTTAACAATATCCTTGCTCCCCAACTGAGGAGTAAGGATGTCGATAACGCGGGGTGACAATAGAACCCTGAATGTATCAGGCATCTGTTGACGTTGCAGAGCTCTGCCTAACTCTGTGAAGTCACCTCGCTCAAGGGCATTTTCGACATTATCTAAAAGCCCCACCTGGTCACCGACCCTTTCCCCTGTTAACAAGACCTATTTCAAGTATTCGGGAGAGAGTCTCCTGTGAGCGATCGTCCGCAGAAACGCAATTCTCGAAGAGTTCGCGATATGCGGCATCTTCAGTATCGCGAGCCAATCGAAGCGCTGAGATACGCGGATTGAGATCGCGAGGGGCTGCGCGTTTGCGAAGTCTTTCCAGACGCGCCTCTTCGGGGATATCGAGCCAGATAGGAATCAAACCCGGAATATTGGCACCAAGCAACAGGGCCGTGTAAGGTCGCGTCGCGATGACGCAACCCGCAGGCTCGTGTCGAATCCTTTCAAAATCCAGCTTCGGCCAACCGTAGAGATTATCGCCGAAGAAAACAGGGGCCGCGACCCTTCCATCCTTTATCTCGGATATCAACTCTTCGCGAGAGACGTGCTTGATTGATTCACCTTCCGAGAGTTCGACTATTCGAGATGTCAGAAGAAGGGGAGCCCAGCAGCCATCATCTAAGAGCGCCTGTTGCAACGTAGACTTACCTACTCCAGTCAAGCCAGATAGAATTAGCCCGAATTTTGGAGAAAGTGGCATTTGCCGACTCAAAATAGCGTGGGGTATTTTTGCGGTATGATCGACTTCAGTTGCTCGAATGCATCGATCGTAAAGTCTGCCTCGAAGTCCTTCTTGTTATATGTAGACTGAATCTTTGAGGAACTCCACGGAGTAATTCGCAAAAGCGTGGCCATGTCTCGATCGCTTGGGTTGAATGACGAACCATATCGAGCCCAAATGGTCTTAATACCGAGTCGGGCTGCGGGCTCAAGGTCCTTCGCCTTGCTATCACCAATCGCCCACGCCTGATCTGCAGAACAATCGAAGAGACGGAGGGCGCGCAGATAATGCTCCTCATTGGGTTTGCAGCTCTGTTCGGTCAGCGCCAGGACTCGCTCAACCTCAATTCGAGAGCGTCGACGAGTTCGTCCGCTGCGTGTGAACCCTAGATTTGCAGGATCGTTTACCGAAGGCTCGAATCCCTCCCATGCGACCAGCCCATCAAGAAAACAATCGATTTTCAGATCATATAGCCGATGCTGTGCGCGGTAAACGGAGGAATTCGTTATTCCGACAATCATCACGTCCTGCTCACTAAGCCACTCAAGGGTTTTGACAACCCCTGGGTAGGCTACGAGCCGCCGACTCTGTACGCTCTTAAACGCTCCTCGTCCCGCTTCGACAATTCTTCTGAGCTTCTCGGTCTCTAGACCTTTGGCCGACTCAAGTTCCTGGATCCAATAGGCATACTCTAGTGAACCCCGCTCGGCAAACACGGACTTCGCTTCGTCGTAGAGCTGATCTTCGGAAACCTTCATTTCTCTGGCCAAAGCGTGGATCATTGCCCTAAAGCTAGGCGCAAAAAATGACGGCCAGTCGTAGAGCGTGTTGTCAATATCTGCCAAGAGGATCATTTTTGCTCATGGGGCCGTTGAGGCCTTCAATGAATTCTACCTTAGGCGAACAAAAGACGAAAGATGATGACAGAGACAAGATATGGGTAACGCGATACTCTACTTCGGGAATCGCCTACCAAATGCCGGAGAATCCTGTGCCAGCGATTGACCCTAATGTTCTTCAAAGCGTGTTTTACATCTACCCGGATGTCGCCTCTGCTGAGAAGGCACTGGCGACAGGCGGCACGGGGTTTTTTGCGGGAGTGCCCCTCGAAGCGAATCCCCACATGAAGATGATCTATGCCGTTACGAATTGGCACTGCATAGAAAAATCAGACCCGCGTGTGATTCTCCGCGTCAACAAGAAAAATGGTGAACCGGATTGCATACCAACCGAAATATCGGACTGGAAACCTCATCCCGACAAACTGGATATTGCAGCAACGCCGATCATGCTTTCGCCTGATTATGAGTACAACTTTGTTTCGAGTGACATGTTTTTCGTCACCCCAGAAACCGTCAGACATCGGCAGATCGGACCCGGCGACGACGTCTTTATGGTGGGGCGGTTTATGGGGCACGATGGGAAACAGGGGAATCTTCCGACCGCGAGGTTTGGCAATATATCTCGCATGAACTCTGAGCCACTAGAAGATCGTCATGGCAATCCGCAAGATAGTTTTTTGGTCGAGATGAAATCAATTCCCGGCTATAGCGGTTCGCCGGTCTTCGTGTACATTAATCCAACTCTTGCTAGACCGCCGTATTTTATGACTCCACTCGCTCATCCCTACAATCAGGCGCAGCACGGCCCTTGGCTTCTGGGAATTGACTGGAGTCATCTTAGCGATTTCCATCCGATACTTCTGGCCAACAGACAAACGAAGAAGTCTCCGCAAGAATGGGTTGAGGTGAATACCGGAATGGCTGGTGTAATTCCGGCGTGGCGCATTCAAGAACTACTCGATTTGGAGGAATTTAAGATGCAAAGAAAAGAGAAAGACGACGAATTTTCCAACTACTCGCGACTGGCTGGCTCTCCCTCGGAAGATAGCGCCGGAGGGGATCATTCATTTACGCAGCAGGATTTTGAGGCCGATCTTCGCAATGTATCGCGGAAGGTCTCGCCTTCGAAATCTGATGGAGAAACGAAGTAAACGTCGGCTGAGTATCGAGACGCCGATTTGTAGCGGAAGCTGTACTCGTTCGGGTTCGACTGAAGGTACTCGCTACTCACGGAATGCTGATACTAAATCAGCCCTTCAACCGATTGGTCGATCATTTCGTGTCCCCGAGACACAAAAACGAAGCAGTTGCGAAGTTGAGAGATCGAAGCCGCCCGTGGGTCTCTCGAACGGGGAGGAAGCCATGAGGCCCGCAAAGCATTTCTGAATGCCCGGATCAGCACATTAACGAGGAGATATCTGCTACAGCCTTATAGCACATTGATCTCGCGGCGGACGGAGTAATGCAACCAGCCTCCTCGGTCTCAAGTAGGCTGGTCACGCAGCGGATGCACCCTTAGTTGTTCCTGATCCACGCAAGCCCGATCAGGTTGAAACCTGCGTTTGCGCTGTGTCCAAAGTTTTAGCGTTGCTTCGATCGACTCCGAATCCCGAGCATGAAGCAACGTCATTATTGCAAAAACTTTGATTTCAGGCGTGTTGCGAATACAATGACAGCGAGAACCCGTGGCTCTTAGAACGACAGGTCAAAGAGAATTTTCGTTTTCGGTCGATAGCGCCCTACTTGGTGAATTGGGCGAGAAGCTCGTGTCAACTGTGCACGTCGCGCTCGCCGAGTTAATCAAGAACGCGTACGATGCGGACGCAACGGAAGTCCGGGTCTCGATTCTCCAGCAAAGAAGTCTAGCGCCACGGGTCATCGTTAAGGACAACGGGCTCGGGATGAATCTGGAGGATGTGCGGACTTTCTGGATGAAGATCGGAACGTCTAACAAGAACATAAATAGACTCAGTCCGAAATACGGTCGCCTTAAAACAGGATCAAAGGGCATAGGCCGATTTGCATGTCGCCGGCTTGGTCTTTACTTGCGTCTCACCACTTGCGCGGTCGTCACAACAAAGGACCGACCGCCGAGATTCCAGACAACCGTGATTGAATTTGATTGGCTTTCGTTCAAGCCAGGTATTGACGTCGAATCGGTTTCCTGTCTCGGTCGTACAGAAAGCTCGAACATTGGAGAACCGGGAACCACTCTCGAGATTTGGGGAGGCGTTGAGAATGAATGGCAAACGAGAGGATTTGAGTATTTACAACGCCAACTCGCAGTATTGGCCAGCAATCGAGGGGTAAAACGTTCTGGATTTGAGTACGACCCGGGCTTCAACGTAATCCTCGAGGCTCCTGGACTGACAAGTACGACGATTGATCTCCGAGATGCGGTCATCGACGCAACTTGGGGCACTCTCACAGCGAATATCGACAAAGATGGCCATGTGGCCTGCTCGCTGAACGCCAAGGGACTCGGCGGCACTAAGAAGTTCACTAGCAAAGAGAAGTTTCAGCGAATCCGGGGAGCGTCCCTTCGAATTGGCATCCTACCGACCCGGAAAGACGAGGCAAGAAAACCAGAATTGCTATCCAACTACGTGCTAACCGAGTTGGTTGACGAGTGGGGAGGGATTCAAGTCCGCTTCAATGGATTCCGTATGTTCCCGTATGGAGACTCAAGAGACGATTGGCTCAGAATTGACTCTGATCGAGGCCGCCGAGTCGGTAAGCCAGAACAAGAGCTGTTTGATTTCGCAGCCAGCCTTAGCCGGGTTGATGCTTCCCGTGTGCTTCTCAACATGCTCGGAATGCGAAATTACCTCGGACAGGTCGAGCTTACATCTAATATCAAAGGTCTCGTACCTCGGATCGATCGGCAGGGGTTTATTGAAAATGAGGTCTTCGATGAGGTTCGGAAGTTTGCACGGTTTGCTGTCGACTGGGCCAACATTCATCGAGATCATTACATTCGTCTGAAGGAAAGCGAAGAGGCTGAGGAAGCTCGTAAGGCGATCAGGCCCGTCCTGAACCTCGAGGGCCCCAAAGAGGATATTGTTCCGAAGGCTGCAACGTACTTGCGGCGGGAAATAAAGCGGATCGTTCAGCGCCTTCCTCAAGCACAACAGAAAGAAACGGAAACCAATCTGGTCCGCACTGTTAGGGCCATGGAAACTGCAAGTGCTGAGAGCTATCAGCAACTTCGCCACCTTCGGATGGTGGCATCTGCTTCAACATTGACTCTGCTCTTCGCCCACGAAGTCAGAACAGTAATCGGAGCACTTGGTGCGTCTTCCGCTCGACTAGAGCAGTTGGCAAAGCTGATCCCTCGGTATGCGGGTGACCTAAGTGCGCTTGGATCACAGCTTGTTCAGACCAAAGAACGCTTCGACAATCTGGTCGCAATGACCGGAATTGTTGGAGCCTTCAAGGCGGATGACCAACTCACTGATCTACACCTGAAAACGGCGGTCGAACGAGCGACTCAGTGTTTCCATCTAGTAACGAGTAACTATTCGATTCTGGTTGATGACCGGGACATCCCAACAAGCCTCACGGTAGGCCCAATGATAGAGGGAGAGCTCTACACGATTCTCCTAAACTTACTCTCGAACTCCGTCAAATCGGTAATTGCTTCCGACATATCCCCGAAGGTTATCAAGATCGACGCGAAAAGAACTGGTAATCAGACCATTCTTCAGATTTGTGATTCCGGGCTAGGGTTAGCGCCTGAATTCTTTGACGAAGTATTTACTCCGTTCATATCTGATCCGTCAGGAAAGCTATATGACCGATTGGAAGAGCGGGCCAATCCGGAAGATGAATCAATTTTCGGCACGGGAAGTGGATTGGGCTTGGCAATCGCTAGGGATGTTTGTCGTTCCCGCGGTGGGGACATTCATTTTATTCCCCCTCCATCTCCCTGGAGTGCTTGCGTTGAGGTTGAATTGCCATGAAAACCATGCGCTTTGTCTGGATCGATGATCAGAAGACAAAAATATCGCAGTTTCGAGCCGTCATCGAAGCAGGCATCGGAGCACAACATGCCAAGATCGAACTGCTAGAAATCAAACAGAACGCCCTCGGAGCGCTGGCTGACTGGTGCAAGCAGAATGCGGATCGCCCACCCCAACTTTTGATCATTGATCACATTTTCAATTCAGCTCTTCCATTTGGGCTTAAGGGATCATCGGTTGCGCATCTTTTACGAAATACATTTCCTCGCCTTCCGATGGTCTGCGTGACGGCTATGTTCGATCGGCCGCAGTCATTTGATCAAGAGGACATTTCAGAATACACAGCGCTGTTCAGATATCAGCATCTTGAAAAGCACATCGAGGACCTATACGGAATTGCTCGCGATTTTCCAAAGTTGCACACGGAGGCTAAAGGCGTTCGCTTGCATTTCGTTGAATGCTTGAAACCGCCGAAACGCGACAGGGACGAACTCTTAAGGATTTTGCCAGAAGAATTCCAGGATGAGGCGCATTCGACGACTGAACATCGCGTTGCACGCTGGATTCTGAATGAGCTGTTGGCGCGACCAGGATTCCTGCATGACAGACTTCACACTGCTACCGCACTTGGATTGACTGTTCCGGGGCTGTCGAAGGTGGAGCACTTGTTTACCCGAGCCTTATATAAGGGCGTTTTCGCCACCAAGTCCGAACCGCGGTGGTGGGCAAGCGCTACTCGACATGTCCTCTATGAGTTAGTTGGAGAAGATGCATCAGACATTCCTCAATACGCAGGCAGGGCCCTTCCCGGTATTTCGGAGATGGACTACAGCCAGTGCTACGTATCGAAAAAGAAGGATCCACCCCCAGATGTGGTTGTCTATTCAGACTCGTCGTCCAGTGCGTCACTCCGCGTGGTCAACCGAAGGTATTCGGAGCTGCACCCCGCTAGCGTAGCAGTCACCCCAGGGTTTGATGCAAAACTCATTCTCCGAAAGAGCAGAAGCTAGTCGTGTATCCAGACCTAAAGACGATCCGAACTTTGGAGATCGATACCCTTCGAAAGATCATGCAGATAGGCTCGTTCTCTCGACTCGGTCAGATTCAGACCTCAGCTGCGGGAGCTCAATCAGCGATCAATGAGTTCCGCGGTGGAGTTAACGTGCATTTGGGTTTTACTCTCGAAATCCGATTACGTGGAGATCGACGGGGCAAACCGGTGCCTCGACGAATCGACCTCGGGGCGCTTGTAGAGGCGGCATCAGATAATGTTTCCGTCAACAATGCCTCATATAGCTTGCTGATCGCAAGGTATGCCAATCCGGCAACCAGTCCAATTGTCCGCAAGGTTCATTTTGATTACGAACCCATCGAGCGGCGGAATGCGCAAGAGCCAAAACCCAGTGCTCACATGCAACTCTGCGGGAAATTCAGCCCACATCATTTGGCCGCGGGGTATACCGAAGTTCGCCTAAGGTCTCTGTATCCTGCTTGGGAAAAGCCTCGCATTCCCCTTCCACCGACGAGTATTGCCTTGATGTTGAATTGGCTTCTATTGGAATTCCAGACTGATCCTGCCTCACAGGCCATCCTCAGTGATCCGACGTGGCGGAACTGTGTCATTCGGGCGGAGCAAGCTATTTTGAAGCCCTATTTCGTCGCTGGCGCGCGATTTCTCGCAAATGCCTCTAGTGCAAAGCAAAGGTTCCTGCAAAGCCATCTATACGAGCTCGGTGTTGATGCCTGAAGAGATGTTCAGATCGGAGATTTGCGCTTCAAGGATGCGAACGGGACTCGTTCTCCTCTTAGTTTTCGGTAGGCTTCATTCAACACAGCTAACTCCGAAGCAGTGAGAATGCCAGCGTCAACATAGAGTACTTTGTCGGCTAGGCGTGTAGCTGACTCCATTTCTCCGCTCCTTACAAGAGCTTCAACCCGGCGAAACAGGTCCCTGATGGATGCCGCGTCAAGATCGATTTCCGGTAAGATTAGCTCCAAAACATCACTTGGCTCCAATTTGAGGAAGCCCGACCCACGGATGCGACCGCGAGCTTCGGCAGAGAGCCTGAATGGCGTAGTAAGAGCAGCCAATGGTATTGCGCTTCTATAAGGCGCGTCTCGATGCAGTTTGATTTTGTACAGACCGTTCGCGCATGAGATGCCTGCTGAATTCCAGATAACGCGTGGGAAGCTATGCGAAATAGAACCAATGAACGCATCCGCCGAAGTGTCGTATGAAACTGCATACCACGGATTCCGCTTTGCGAAAGTTCTATTCCGCTGTTTGGCGGCCGTCGGATATTTTGCGAGAAGATCCTTGATGGTGCCGGCGAGCTTGGAATCATCGACGACCAGCAGCCTTGGAATGCTGCCTAGGAGGCCTTTCGTCTCGTATTTTGTAATCCGCAAGCCGGGCGCTTGCCGCGTCTTGGTGATGATCGGACGCAAATATTCTGCCGAAATACCGAGTTCGTGCCACATCAAAGGAGAGCGAGAAAAGAATCGACTGTCCCCAATCACCTCGCCGATTTTGACACTCGCAATCGAGCCCAGGTTGAAAATCCGCGGCGTTTGACGGAGCTTGGTAAGCAAGTCCAAAGCTTGTGCGACTGATTCAAACTGCGCGCCTTTCTGCTCCCTCTTAACGCAAGTCTCATCCAAAAAGGATGCCAGTTCGACGGTAGTCGCTACTGATCGACTTGTGTACTTGGACTGTATCCCTCGCTTCTGGCGGTGCCCTTCTGCAAGGAGTACCACTGTTCGTTCTTCAGCGCCCGCCTGAATGAACAGCTGTTGCCGTATTCGGAAGAGCATAATTCGATCGAAACTGGAGGCAATACGGCTCAGAATAGGATGGGCGTAATCTGCAGAATCTGCGGCCGACGGTAGAACAAATGCGATCCGTCCTCCCTCGCCCAAAAATGAGAGTGAATGACAGAGGAAGTAGGCCCAGAGGCTAGCATTCAATGGAAACTCGGGCTTATGCTTTTCTCGCCAAAGTCCGATTACCTCACGTTGATCTTTATTCATCCGGTGATACGAGACGAACGGAGGATTGGCGATAACAACGTCTACGCTTGAACGTTTGGGTGAAGCGGTGAGAAAGTCCCGCTTGTGGAATTGCCGTGGGTGGCGGCTTCCGAGCAGGCGTCGCAGGTACGCAAAAGCAGATTCATCAACATCGAATCCGAAGAGTTGGGCTGATGGTGTCCTGCATCCTAAATCCCGAAGACGGGTCGCGGCTGCCTCCAGCATTGTGCAACCGCCGAAACTCGGCTCCAAAATGCGATCTGAGGCCCGAGTGATTGCCCATTTTGCGAGAATCGCAGCGGCATTCTTCGGCGTGTAATAGATGCCGAGAGAGCGTCTCCGCGTCAAATCCATCTCAGCCTGGGTCAAATCTGTCAATGACAGAATTCCTTTGCATCCATTTGCTGTTGTGAACCCCCAACGATCATCTCATTAATCGACCGTGTTCGCGCCGTTGGAATGGCTTTCGGAACATGGAGGATCACGGGCATCTTCCACTGCCGATGAGGCGCAGGCAGAGGAGAATCGCGAATTCTTCTCTTGTATGATCTATCTCGGTTCGAGAAAAGCTGCAATCACTAGCCAGACTCAGAGCGAAACTCCGGAAATTAGCTGTCGACCAATGCCTCTCCCTCGATCTGACCTGCTCTAAATCAACGAGCTTGGCCCAACGAATAGGATTCTTCGTCAAATGCAGACGTGCGAGTGCGCAGCTACCGCCACATCGACAATGCAATTGCCGCTACAATTCCATCTACATCTACTGCGCATTGCACCAGGGGGTCGAGGTCAATCCATTGGTGATCAATTGCATTGGGGAGATAACGCAATCAGGCCCTCTGGTCCCAAGCCAGAGACGCAAGAGCGATCGCGGGCCTTGGGGCGGCCGTGTCCTCACATGGCCAAGCGGTTCGATTACGCAGAACGGGTAGACAAGGCGCTGGATGCGGAGCATGCCTTCAATTTTGGCGCAGAGAAGGTCCACTCAGACGACTCATCGGCCTGCTTGACCCCACAAAAGGTCGGCCTTTTGCGAGGCAGACCACAGTTCGTGTCAACTGTATTCATTGCCCACGTCAAGCTCTTGTACTCGCTTATAAAGGCTAAGCCGCGATGACTCGAACGACTCAATAACGCCAGGGTCAGTTTGATGCCCGCCACGCAGTCCCGCAATAAGAATGTCCAAGCGTCTCAATTGATCAAGCATAATCTCAACGGCTGCATTATCGATTCTCTTTCGCTGTTCGACGCCGCCCCACCAGTCCGATAAAGCATTCACGCCCAATCGAAGAACAGCGACGTCATTGACACCATGCCGGACACCCGCAACAACTGCCTGCCACACTTGCAGACGATCACCGGGTCGGACCAGGAGCCGGTTTTGAGCATAAATCAAATTTTCATGAAGGTCTCGAGCCAAACGTCCGGCCTGGATTTCCTTACCTCGCAAACTCACGTCCCTTGGTGGCCGATCGATCTCATTAAGTCCCAATGTCCACTGCTCAGTGGCCCGCCTCAAGTTACCAGACTTCAGAGCAATATCGCCCAATTGAAGGTATGCCCACGCTCTCGAAAGGATATTGTCGACATCCTGTTCGAACAGTTTAGATATATCAAGTATTCCCACCCAGTCCTCGCGCATGGCTTTTGCTTGGAGCCACAAACTCGCCAACTCATGCCGTACGCATTTCAGCTCATATGCACGCCGAAACTGCAATTCTGCTTGCGTGGGATCTGCCGGGACTACCAGCAACAATGCACGTCCTAGAAGACACTTGACATCCGGATTATTCGGAAAACGCCGATCTGTTACCAGCGCTACCTGCAGAGCATCATCCTGTTTGTTTTCGTGCCAGAGCGCGGCCACGCGCCCGATGGCTTGGCCGACTTCCGAGATGAATTGGGGAACAACCTTGCGACTCGCGACGCACGCGTGCTCCAATCGATGCGGGTCACGAACTCTCTTACCGATCATGTCCATCATCAAAAGGAGGGCGCTAGGAATAACAATGCGTGCCCCACCGGGCATATCTTCGCTGAGAGTCACAAGGTGGTATTTCCGGAGCGCTGCAATGTCTTCAGAGAGCAATCGATCACCGCTGCTCAATATTGTCTGAAGCTCGACGAACGATGTTTGCCCGAGTAGACAAGCTGCATAAAGCGTGCGGATCTGCGATTCACTTAATTGATCAAGCTCTTTCTCAAATGCGAATCGCCGAACCTCATCCCCGTCTCGGCCTTTCCATGTACTCAGAACGGAGTCTAGATTTGCTCCACCCTCCACGAGTCTGAGAATTGATGCAGCAAAGGTCGGTGACCCGTCTGTCGTTTGGTGAAATTTTCTCATCAACGGCGACGTGGCACGGATATTGAACGGAATTTGCCAGGCGTCGGCCGTCATTTTGCAGTATTCAGCGAAGTCGGGGAGCTCGAGGCCAGTGACCCTGAGCAGTTGACGTGGCGCGCAGCCTAAGTCAAGCCGGGCAGTCAATAGCGCAAGCGACGGAGCATGATCCCTTCCCATTGTCTCGGCCGTTATCTGTATTAAAGTCTGAAAGACGTCTTGCTGCTCAGTTGAATCAAGGCTGTCGACGTCATCGACTATCAAAACCGAAGGAAACAATCGGAGCGCCTGGGTTACCTGCTCCTCCAATTCCTGTGCCGTCCACTCAGTATCCAAATGCTTCTCTGGTGTTCCGAGCTCTAGAAGTATGGCGGTCAATAGAGTCTTCGTGTTGAGAAAATCAACCCTCGTCGTCGGCTCAAACTTTCCTCGAATGGCAGTATAGAAACGCTTCTTGGCGCTAAGCCAGATAAGTTTCTGAGTCCCATCAGGAGGATTCTTCACAATGCCCTCCGCGAATTCGCGAGCCAATGTAGTCTTGCCGACACCACCCAATCCGGCTAAGAGTTTTACAGGCGTGAATCCATCACATACCCAGCGCCACAGCTGCCTCAAATAGGATTCCCTGCCGACAAACATGATGAACCCTGGATCGCGGGCGCCGAGATTGTTGAGCAATAACTTACCGTGACGGAATTCATCCGCAAAAGATATTTCTCTCCTTGCTCCTCCACATAGAAACGTGAACTCCTCCGCAGTCTGCGCGGGCTTACACTCGTCCGCTATCCGCAAATAAATGTCATTTGTCTTGTAGCAACTCAGTCCACCTCCAGGAGGCTTAGGCGCATCGCGCCTGAATTGTGCAGGTGCCAATGAATAAGATCTTTTGGGAATATACAACAGACCAACTTTGGCAGATCCTTCAGGTGTATCAACTTGGTGCACTACATAGTTGCAATCGATATCATGACCAGTCGCGGCGCGCGCGCGTTTTTGCAGATCGTCTGGAGAGAAATCTCGGTCAAAGCCTAGGATGGCACGCGTTCGATCGTCAACCCCCGCCACTATGTAACCACCATAAGAGTTATAGAACGAGACGATATCCTTCACGAGACCCGCTATCTTCGCGTTGTGTGCAAGTCGATCTTCGTCGGTCGGGCTTGTGCGCGCGTCCAGGCTCGGAAACTCTCTTTTGTAGTCCCAAAGGGCCTTTTCAGTTTGTAAACCCTGCCCCTCAGGCAACAGCTCGTACACCACCGCCTTGTCGCAGGATCCGCGAGCGATATGCTCGGCGAGACGAGCTTTAATTGCAGAGATGCTGGAATTCATGGTCACCCCCCGGAGTCGTTGCAACATTTGCGTTCGAATCAACTAGACCGTAGCGACCTTATGAATTGTGTCGCACGCTGTATACTAGCGCCTCTAACGAAGAACGCGATTCTGTTAGGCGCTCCATAGAATTGTCTAGCGACTTCAGAATTCTAATGAGGGCATCAAGCTGTGTTGCCCTGTCCTCTGGAGTGGCTGCATCCTTGAAGTCCGCAAGAATGACATCAAAATCGGAAAACTGCGACTCTGCCGCCATTTTGTTCCTAGCGACCATTTCCACGGTCGCTTGGATCTGCGGCCAACGCAACTTGCCCTCTTCAGCGAGTTTGTCGGCGGAATTTGATGAATTCTCAAAATTAGGTCTATGCTGGTGATCTAGCATGTATTGCGAGCAATCAGTTATTGGCTAATTAATTATATAAACAGTAGACAGCCCGTCAAGTGGAATGCCTATGGGCGCTCTATACTTGCAACCGTGACTCCTCGCTTGTCTACGGCCATTAGCCGAGACACAAGCGACTTTTGTCACACGCGCGAACCTATTGGTCGGCGGAAATCTGTTTGCTTGTCAGAAGAAATGCAGTCAATTTGCATCGAGGAATGTCGCCATGCGCTCCGCAGAGGGAGTCGCTCGCTATGCGCATCCAGCACGCGCCGAGTGCACTCTTCACGTTTATGACCGCGAGCACTACAATCGCCGGGCCCTCCTTTCAACGAGTTCGGTGAGGCGACGGATTTCGATAAAGGAGTCTTGAATCCACTGATAATTCTCAGTTATCTATGCACGGTAGAACTCGCCGGGATGACGAAATTTGACCGGTGATGCTGCGCGCCAGAAGCGTTCGAGCATACGATGGCTCATAGCCACGTGACCCCTTTTGAGAGGGCCATGTAGATCGATTGTTGTTCGAGCCTGCGCTCCAGAGTTCTCTTCCACCCGGAAAGACCTGCAATGATCGATGGCGTAGCAAAGAGGTCGATTTCGAAGCGGAAATGATGGTCCCGAATCCCTTTTCCCGTATCCCGATCTCGGTACCATCCCTCTGCGCGCTGCAGGGAGTATCCCGGGGAAAGTTGCCGGATCTCACGAAACGTGCGGACGAGCTTGGAAAGCTCAACCGGCTTTCGCGCGCCTTGCGTATCCGGGTTATAGCGTCGGGGAATCAGGATCGTCAGCGTGCGCAGCGTCGCCTCGTCACGGTTTTGAGGTCGCTCCCGACGACGAACGAATTTGCGCACACTGGTGGGCATTTCATTTCCCGAATTGTCCGGCGATACCTCGGCGCAACGGCTGAGCATCGCGAGACGTAAGATCAATATGTGTACAGGCAAAACTTCCTTTTAGTTGATAGCCAATCTCGTTTCCTACAGTCTCCCGCACGATCAAAACTTTGTTGGGGTCAATGTTCATTCCCGCTTCCTGAAAAGCTAATGCGAGTGCTTGTCGCAAGCGTTCCATGTATACCCGGATTGCTGATCGGGTGAGTCTCCTCGTAAGCGCCGAACCGCGGTTCGCATTCTTCCCGTGATCTTGATAAAAATCATCCGCGTGAATCCCGAGCTCGATTTGACGCGCACTTTGAGGGAACCGCGAATGTCGCGCGAGGTAATCAAAAAGAATGCGTAGCGCAAGCGAAAGTCGCAGGCAATACTCGCGGCCGTGATAGACGAGAAACACGCCAAGAATCTCTTCGCCTGCCAGACACCCGCTACTTCCCGGCATGTGGAAGCGATGCACTATACGGAAATGAAATCCTGCTGATTGCAGATGTCTCGATTCAGCAAAGAGCACAGCCACTCTCTCCACGAGAGCCGTCAAGCTATCCTTCGTACACATAACGTCCTCCCATCCGTTCTATCCGTAGCTCGAACTCCGGGGGCCGCTTCGCGGTTGAAGTGCAAAGGAAGAGTGGTGGCGGATAGACTCGTGCCTGAAAGCAAACCTCTTGAAGTTTTGTGAGAGTGTCTGCCCAAGGGAGCGAAGCATTCGATACGTTGAGAATCACCACGGCATAATCGGCACTATACCTTCTTAACTCCGCCATGGCTTCCCATGGGTCGGCGTTTACATCAACTGCAACCGCATCAACTCCAAGACGTCTGCGTACACGCTCGGCGTGTTCCGAGTCAGAATCGACAAGCATCACTCGCGGCATAGAACTTCTCCATCGTTCGTGATTGACTCAACCACGACGTAGTAAACAGCGAGGACTTCGACGCACTGAATCCTCACCTACTAATTGAAACCCAGGTTGAGGTTGGGAAATGTAGAGAGTTTGTAGAACTGCTAACTACCGTCCTGCAGCGCCTGCACCTTGCGGCTTTGCGCAACTCGCGGTACGTTGAAACTATGGCGACACCGGAAAAGGTAATAGGTTACGAATTCTACCGTAATTTCTTTGCAGACGCACGGAGTCGCCGGGTCTTTAGAAACGGGAAACCCCTATCGGATCCACTTACCGCAAAGGAATTTGAAGTACTTGAATTCTTCCTCAAGCGTCCAAAGGAAGTAATTGCACGGCAATCAGTTGAACCACTTCAAATGCCGGCAGCCGGGCGCTCGCCAATTGACAACTATCTTTCAAAGATAGCGAAGAAGATCGGCGTCGCCAGAAACGAATTGTTCTTATTAGTCAGAGAAATTGGTTTCTCGCTGGTCGCTAACGTGCGACCGATTTTCGCAAGCGATTTGGAAAGAGCGGGTGACCTTTTTAAGGCGTCCGAGCTGCATTTCAATACTCACACCGTCCGGTCGATGCGGGACAGCCTGAGACAAAGCTTACTGGCCTTGAAGATCAATCCCCATGGGCTTCCGGAAGCGCACGTAACCGCAGCGTTTGATTACATAAACCTCAGTCTGGCGGCGTACTCGGCAGAACCTCCTCGGGAAGCAATACCGGAGGCTCGTCAGCACGCAAAGGATGCCTTCAAAAAAGATCCTCGGTCCTCGCGAGCTCTGGGATTGCTCGGGTTAATCTCACTGATCTATGACTACGATTGGCCGAAGGCGAAAGAGCAACTCGAAGGAGCTCTCGGGATCGATCCCAATGACTCAGCCACCTTGCTCTCCTATGCACACTACTTAATTGGAGCCAGAAGGCCGAAAGACGCAGTGAAGGCAGTCGAAAAAGCTGCTCGAATTGCTCCTACGGATCTTATTATTCACGCAAGCGCGGGATGGATTCATCTCTTAGCTGGCGACGTCAATGGCGCAATCGAGTTGGGGGAAAATACAGTTAGGGACTTCTACTCTGGATTCGCGCCAGGGCATGTCATGCTCGGGTGGGCCTACGAAGCTGCAGGACGCTTTGAACCAGCGCTGAAGGAATATATGCTCTCGCTCGAAAATGAGTACATGCCCGCCGCACTGGCGGCTCTTGGGCATTTGGAGGCGAAACTCGGCAACCGGCAGAGAGCCGAGCAAGCCCTCGATGAACTAAACGAGCTATATAACCAAGGTGCAATATCCTACGTCCCAGGGTACGCAAAAGCACTCATATTTGCCGGTCTTAACGACATTAATCGTTGTTTAGATTCCCTCGAGGAGGCCTACGACCAGCATTGTGATTGGCTCATACATTTAGAGGTTGAGCGACGATGGGATCCAGTGAGAGACAGCGACCGATTCGAAAAGCTTGTTCAGATGGTTGGAATTCCGACTGGAACTGAGAGACCGAACCTGCGTAGATCAAGTGACTAGGTGAGCGAGCCGCGGATCACGCATCCAGGAGCAATTGAGGCCGGAAGACTGTTTGCCCGTTCATGGACCTTGACGCAAAACGGGAAATGATCTAGATTTCAAGTGCATTTCTTGAGATTGCCACGCCTAGAGACATCCAAGGTATCAATGAAAAAGGCCGTTCAACCCCTCTTTAATACGCACATCCGACCTGTCGAACCTAAGGACTTCGCATTCATCCGATCGCTCGCAGGCAAATTCCCGACATTTACAGTTCCGTCTGAATACCTTCTGTGGTTCTTGACGAGGTTTCATCCCGATTACTGCCGGGTATTAGAGCAAGATGCTGGTGACTTGAAGGCGTATCTACTTGCAATGCCAACAAGTGACCCGCAAAGTGGCATTGCTATTTGGCAGGTCGCCGCGGCGACTCCTAATCATGCTTTCGCTCTGGAGTATTTTGCTGCCTATCTTCGCGAATCTGTCGAACGCACCGGAGCTACGACGATTTCCTTTACGAGTTCGCCGGATTCTGCATCGATGCGACTGATTCGATCTCTGGCGAAACAGTTCTTCGATTGTGAAGCCACCAAAGTGAGCTCAGTACCCGCCGGACAAGGAGAGCACGAGTTTCGCCTTTCCATTAGCTTGCCGAGTTCAGGAAATGAAAAGAGCAGGGCCAAAACAGGTTGATCGCAATATCACGACGAATGCGGAATGAAGAGGCACGCAGCGGGTCATGCAGCCTCAGAGTGCGTGCGTTCCCAAAACCACTCCAATCGCCTGGCAATGCGCACAGCGTCCCGCCCGCTCGCGGCGCTATTACCGAGTTCATTTTCAAATTCCCTAAGGCGCTCTTCGACTCCGATTTCAACCGCATGAAAGAGCCCCGGGAAAATATCCGAGACTGACTTCTGGAACACCACCTGATATCCGAATACCGTGAGCAAGCTAGGAGGGGATATAGATCGCTCGTGACGTGAAATCTGGTTGGCTGTGACACTTCCCAGAATTCGCGCCAAATCTCGCTGGCTTAGACCGCTTTTCCTCCGAAGGAATCTGAGGTATGTCCCAACAGAAGTCGATGTCATCGAGCGTGAAAGGGTTTATTCTTGACTTCTCTCTAAGTCTAGCAGGCTGGGCTTTTACCTCAAAACGGAGTGATCGACAACATGAATTGACGATTCCCGTCGCAACGAGCCGAGGTCAAGAGATATGCGGGGCATCAATTCTGACAACTAGGGTTTCGTCTTTTGCTTAGCCTTCTGCGCTGCCCACCGCCTCTTTACCGCGTCCGCTATTCTTGCCCTCCCTTCAGGTGTGAGTTTGCGCTTTTTACTTCTCTTCGCAATCGTTGGTCGCGCGACATTTCCGGATGGCTTCGCATTCGCGGGAGAAGAGATGAGTCCCGCAAGGATTGACCTCGCCTGTCGCAAATTGGCTATCTCCGCGTCAATAAGGGAAAGCAGTTCGTTCGAATTCATAGTGTCCATTGTAAACAATTGAATTCGACTTTCAGCCTTCGCCACGGTGACATTCCGCTATACCCTTAGAGCGCACATCCTCGGGACTGATCGCCGGAAGACCGAACGTCGCCACCTTGCGCAGACCGATTCGCCTCCGGTTTGATGGAGAACCATTCACCACGGACGATCCAAACCGATTGAGACGGATCTCGATACACGGGTTCCGTGGATAGAGATGCACCAATGAATTCAGTCAGCCCTTTCGTCGGCCCCTCAGATTGTTTGATTTGGCGGACCAGTTTTCGGTCCTAGGCCAACTGTGGAGGGGCCGGCGAAAGGGCTCCGGGATTGTCCCTCAGGATGGCGGCGTCATATTGGTCATCTCTTCGACGCGCGCAAGATAGGCGAGGCCTGCTGCCACGGCATCGAACCGCACCGTGTTCCAGCCTTCGCTGACCCACGGTCGCTGGCAGCGTTTGGGTGGGAGGCACCAATGAAGTTCTGGAAAGGCTCGGGCGACAGCTTCGGCAATTTGTTCTTTCGCCCGTCCCACCTCAAGAAACGCGCCTCGAACGTCTTGAAGATCTATAGTCTCAAACGGAATTGACCTCTGAGCGCACTCTTGGCGCAACATTATAAGAATTGAGTCCACAATTGTTCGATGTTCAATTGATCTGTGATCCGCCCTTCGCGCAACGACAATGGTTGGCATAGAGATGGAAAAGAGCGGAACGAGAATTTGAGGAAGATTCCTAGATGTCTTGTACGTCCGCGCTCCAGAATCGAGAAGAAAGTTAGGACGTTCGATTGCAGCATATCCGATCCTGCGATGCCGAACTGCGAGCGCAAGGACTCGCGAGTTATTGGTCGACTCCATGTTTAGGATTCAAATCCCCAGAGTTTTTCCGCTCCCATAACCATTCCAATTTGCGAGCGATGAGGGCGGCAGATCGACCCCTCTCCGGACTTTCCTTCAGATGCTCCTCCATTTCATTCAGCTGGCGTTCGATGTTCTGCCGTGATTCTTCATAGAAACCAGGGAATAGTTTTGAAATGGGAATTTGAAAGACGATCTCGTAACAGATTGCGCTCAGAAAGAGCGGGATCGCAAGCGAGCGTTCATGTTGAGAGATTTGCCATTCCGTGGCTACACCAAGGACGTCCGCGAGTTCTCGCTGGCTCAGACCTGCTTTCTTTCGATAGGTCCGCAGGTGGGTGGGTGCGCGTGTTTGTGACACAGTATTTTTTAAAAGATCAATCTGTTTGTCGACCTTTGGCTTTAGCCTAGCAGGTCACTGGTGGGACTCAAGGTGTGCGACTCTCTACTTCGAGGCGAATATTGGCTGCACTTTAGCTAGTTTTCCCCAGGATTCGGTAACGGGGATTCTGAAAAGACGTGCAAATCGAATAAGACCTGTGAATTCCCTGTGGATACAGACTGAACTCGCTGTCAGGTATGGACCAACTTCCGTTTGCTCTTCTTCCATGGTTCCTTCATAGTGATGCCCTCGACCTTTGAAAGAAGAGCCAAGTTTTGCACCTTCCCCGCGCAGAGCTATTGTTTTGGTAAATGGCATTTCGCGGGCTCTTCATCGGAATAGATCGTTACGCCTCCCCAAGAATCGCGCGGTTGGGTTGCGCTTCTCGTGATGCGATTGCTTGTATGCGATCATCATTCTAGCGCTCTGCGTAACGGTATGCGCGGTGAAGCCGAGTGATGCTCCACGGCATCTCGGCGTGATCGTGGGCATCGCGATCCTGCTCATCATGCTGCCACGATCATCGCTTCTCTGTGGAATTCGATGACTTTAGGGCAGCACCTCGGGATTGCGTTGATCGTCATCGCAATCATTTTTCTCATTAGTACTGCTCAACGGAAATCCAGGAAGGCAAGGCATTAGAAGTAACCTGTGTAGCTTGCTCACCGCAGATGGCGCGCACTTGACGCGTTGCGATCACATGGTAAAGTTCAATCGATATCCGATGAACACGCCAAGAACGCTATCAGTCGAAGAGTGGAAGGAGATCATGGAAGTCCCGGCCGTCAAGGAATCGTGGGGGCTTACCGGCGATGAAACTCCAGAAGAATTCGCTGAGATGGTATATGGAGCGAAGTTTGATTTCACGCCCATGACCGGGCCCGGATACGTTGGCGATCTCTACATCTTGTCAGGGGATGCGATAGGCGAACCATTTACATTGATTCGGA
Source organism: Occallatibacter sp. (assembly GCF_049582745.1). Taxonomy (GTDB): domain Bacteria; phylum Acidobacteriota; class Terriglobia; order Terriglobales; family Acidobacteriaceae; genus Telmatobacter. The sequence continues at coordinate 17,347 of NZ_JBAUUO010000064.1, read as the reverse complement.
AGGACAACAAGCTGGTTGTAGTGTAGGAGAATGACTCCCGAAAGCACCCTGCATGAACAGTTGGTGAAATTGGTCGTCAGAACAATTTGGGATTCTCAAAGTCACCGCATGGCATCTCGTTTAGTGGTTCATCCTCGGATATTCTCCTTCTGTCTTTCGTTCATCGGAATTACGTTTTGTTCGACCTTTACCCGAAAGAAAAGCGTGCGTTTTACAGTTTTCCCGCGCAGCGCTATTGTTTGATGATGGCATTTCACGGGCTCTTCATTGGAATAGATCGTTACTCTTCACCCAAAATCAAGTGGTTGGGTTGCGCTTCTCGCGATGCGACCGCTTTGCATGCTTTGTTCACAGATACGCTGGGCGGGTCGTCCATGATCCTCACCGATGCCCAGGCGACGCGTGCCGCAATAGAAAGCGAATTCACCACCCTTACCCAATGTGATCCGGACGACGTAGTCTTCATAGCATTTTCGGGCCACGGTTCACCCAGTCATGAACTCGTTGCCTACGATACGGACCTTGATAATCTGCCTACGACCGGTATCCCGTTGGATGTTCTTAGCGATTGGTTCAGTAAAATCCCATCTCGTCGCCTGATTTTCGCCCTGGATTGTTGCTTCTCGGGAGGTATGGGAGCAAAGGCCGTCCAAATGGATCTCGCCTCGAGAGATGTTGCGTCGGAAGATGCAGTACTTGATCAGCTTTCTGGCAATCAGCGACTTGTCCTTACCGCTTCCGCAGCAAACGAGCCCGCTTGGGAAAATAGTAAGGTGGGTCATGGCTATCTCACCTTTTATCTTTTAGAAGCATTTCAGGGAGCAACGGAACTTCGAGTCGGCGGCAAAATCAATATCTATGATCTGCTCAAATATGTCAGTCAACATGTAATCGACGCCGTCAAAGTGCTCGGCAGAAATCAGAATCCGACGATACGAGGCAAGGTCGATGGGGATGTGAGTTGGCCCGTGTTTGTGCCGGGCGACAGCTACCGGAAGGCCTTTCCAGAACTCCAGACCCAGAAGATCGGCGCAGATATTTCAAACCTTGCAGTGTGCGGATTTCCGGATGGAATTCTGAAAGCATGGGCTGGAGCGATTCCAGCACTGAATCAGTTGCAGCTTGATGCAATCAATGAATTCAATTTACTTCGCGGAGACCATATCGTTGTCTCTGCGCCGACATCATCAGGAAAAACGATGGTCGGGGAACTCGCAGCAATTAAGGGTGCTTTGGAGAGGAGGCGAAGCTTCTTTCTTTTACCGTTGAAGGCGCTGGTGAACGATAAGCACCAAGCATTCACTCGCACCTATGATCCGTTTGGCATTAGAACGATTCGTGCGACAGGTGAAATCAGTGACGATATCCCAGCCTTAATGCGCGGTCAGTATGACATCTGCCTTATGACATATGAGAAATTTGCTTCGCTCGTTCTTGGCAGCCCATACCTTCTGGAACAGGTAGGGCTTGTCGTGGTTGACGAGGTGCAGATGATTGCTGACGTTAGTCGCGGCGTCAACCTCGAATTCGTATTGACCTTACTCAGAATGAGGCGGCGCGAAGGAATCGAACCTCAATTGATAGCGCTTTCCGCGGTGATCGGCAGTACCAATGGACTTGAACGATGGCTTGATGCCCGACTGCTTCGCCGAACTGAGCGACCAGTTCCACTCGATGAGGGTCTTTTGCTCGCGGATGGTACGTTTCGTTATGTAGATGCTGGGGACGGTTCGGAGAAAAGAATTGATGCTTATAGTAGGAGTGAATATCGAAAGGGCTCCAGCCAGGATTGGGTAATCCCGCTCGTCAGGAAGCTCGTGAGCGAGAAGAAACAGGTGATTGTCTTTCGTGAGACTAAAGGAGACGCTCGCGGTTGCGCGAACTATCTTGCGGAATCTCTCGGCCTCCCTCCTGCCACTGACGCGCTTGACGCTCTACCGGCAGGAGATCCGTCAACCGCCTCGCAGGCGCTGAGGAAAGTTCTGAGCGGTGGCGTAGCCTTTCATATCTCCGATCTCTACCGGGATGAACGCCTAGCGGTAGAAGAAAGTTTCCGCGCTCCAAACAGCAAGGTTCGTGTCATAGCGGCCACAACGACGCTCGCAATGGGCGTGAATACTCCTGCAGAGGCTGTCGTCATCGTCGGCCTTGAACATCCGGGGCCAACGCCATATTCAGTAGCGGAGTATAAAAACATCGTTGGACGTGCAGGGCGACTTGGCTTCAGCGACAAAGGGACTTCATTCCTTCTGGCGGTTAACTACAGAGACGAATATGATTTTTGGACTCGATATATTCAAGGCTCACCGGAAGACTTGGAATCCCGTTTCCTCTTTAGGGACACCGATCCCCGTTCGCTCGTCGTCAGGGTCTTGGTTGCTGCTAAACGATATGCGAACCAGGGTCTAACTCTGATCGAAATGGTCGAATTCTTGAACGGAAGTTTTGCCGCATTCCAACAAGCACAGGCTAGTAGCGGTTGGAGCTGGGATCAGGCCAGATTGACGCACGCTGTCGAAAATCTTGAGCAGCACGGTCTGATTGAAAAGAATGACGCTGGCGGTTACCGCCTTACGGAACTCGGGTGGTTGGCCGGTCAGGGTGGAGTAGAGGTTGAGTCGATAACACGCATTATTGGAGCGCTCCGGGGAGTAGCGGCTCCAGAGATGACAGATCCTACGCTGATCGCATTGACACAATTAACTGTCGAAGTTGATTCACTCTTGTTCCCCCTGAATCGGAAAAGCACAGAGAAGGAACCACAGACTTGGAAAAACGAACTACGAAATCAGGGTGTTCCGTTTGGCGTTCTGTCCGCTCTCGAATGGAATGTCACAGAAAAATCGCAAAGCACCCTAAGAGCGAAGAAGGCAGTTGCATGCCTTTTATGGGTTACCGATATGCCGGTCGCGAATATAGAAGCCATTTTGACGCAGTTCGGTGGATCGCTTGATGGTGCGGCCGGGCCAATTCGCTCAGTGACCGCTCGAACTTGCGATTTGCTGTCGATTGTTGCACGGATCGCCGAGATTCTACATCCGGAACTTAATCTCTCAAAGCGTTGCAAGTTGCTTTTGGTACGACTCGAAGTGGGTGTTCCGTCAACGATTGCCGAACTAGCATCCGTAACGGCAAGTCGTCTCACTAGAGGTGACTACCTCAATCTCCTCAAGGCGAACTGCGCGACAGCTGATGCAATTGAGAAAGCTTCAGATGATGTCCTATTGAAGGCTTTGCAGAATAGCGAGCGCAAAGTAGCTGAAGTCCGAAGGCTCGCTCATAATCTCTCCCATCAGCCTGCAGACACTCCTCTAAGTACTCCGCTTTTGCCCCCATATCAGCCTTAATGGAAAACCTCTTCAGTCGAATAGAACAGAAATTCGCACTCCTCCTTGCAATTGCGATGTTTTTTCCCATTCTTATGGGAACATACTTCACCTATACCGGAGGAACAGCTACTGAGCAGAAAGATGCCTTCTCTCTTTTCCCTCTGGTCGGGCTATAGATCCTTGCCTACACATTCTTCGTGATCTCGAAGATATTCAAGCCGGTGCATTTTGCCCTGAAGGCGCTCGAGTGGTTTCTGGTCGCGGACATTGCATGTTTCGCTGTCCCCACGATCGTCACCATTGTCGCCATTCAACCTCTCTCGTTTAACGATCCGGTTTCGTATCACTTGGGAATCTGGGAATATGCTGGCTCACTCTGGGGCGTCGTGATGGCTCCCTGGATGGTAATGTTTTTCTGCTTTGCACTCTTTATCATCGAAATGTTGAATACTGCATTTCCGAAGCTCAACAAGATCACGTTCTATAAGCCGAAGGAAACCACGCCCGCACCTTCACGCGGGCGTGGACCCCTCGCGAAGAAGGGGAAAAACGCGTCTTCCGAAGCGCCGATCAAGCGTCCATAATTGAGAAGTCGATCTCGGGGCGCTCGGCAAAGAAGGTGAACAGCTGATCGAGGAGTAGGGCAGAAGTTCGACCTATCTCTGTAGATGGGGCACCATCTGTATCTTTTTCACGATCTGCGATCTGGCGGAACGGAATTTGCCAAGTGAACTCAACCTTTTTCTGCTGGATCGTGCAGTTCGACATGAGGGTTCTGAGCAGTCGTCTTCTTTTCGCGATGGACGCGGCTTGATACAAGGAATTCGCGCTTCCCGCGAGTTCGACAAATCTCTTGAGCTCGTCCGGCACTGACGCCCGGTTCGCTTCATAATCGGCCCGTCGGTCCTGCAGCGCCCGTCGCTCTTTGATGATTCCAGCTTTGCGTTCTTCAAACATTTCGCGCTCGAGAACACCTTCCAGGTACGCGTCGGTCAGCCGATTGAGACGCTCTGTTGTCTGTTCAATTTTAAGTTTAAGCCCCTGTAGCTCATGTTCGCGATTGGCTATCCATAGGGTCTTCATTTCGGCGATTCGTGAAGTGAACTGCGCCTTCTCTCGATCCGTGAATGTGAGTCCACTGAGTTTGTCTACGAGCAGAGTATTGATTGTATCTTCCCGGACGCTTGTCTTCGCGCAAGCTCTCGTGTGGCACCGATAGTAGACGTTTCCTTTTTGGACTTCGCCAATCAGGGAATTCCCACAGGACACACAGGTGATGAAACGACGGAATGGAAGATCATGGACGTTAACGCGTGTACCCACACGGCCGTGAAGGATATCCTGCACCCGGTCAAAGAGATTTTGGGTAATCAGCGCTTCATGGATCCCTTCGTAGGTTTGTCCCGATGCCCGTATGCGCATAACCCCGGTGTAGAACGGGTTCCGCAGAATAGTATGCAACCCGGGTATCGTGACTCGTCCTCCCGTGAGATTGCGGAGCCCTCGCTGATAGAGTTCATCGACGAGCGTGGGGATGCTCCATTGACCTGCGCCGTAAAGATCGAACGCTTTCTTTACAAGAGGGCCCTTGTCGGGATCTATGGTTTTCGGCTTTGCCGCGCCGTTATCACGGTAGCCAATCGGCGCACGGAACGGGTAGAAGCCCTGTTTCAAGCGGCCGTAGATGCCCTTCTTAGTCTCCTCCCGAAGGTTGCGGATGTAGTCGGACGCCACGACCGCCTGGATATCGGCCGATAGTCTGCCGCCGCGCGAATGAAGATCGAGAGCCTCGTTTGCAAAATGTACTTCGATTCCGCTGTCGATCAGTTCACCGAGATCGGCCCAGTCCTTAAGGTTGCGTGCACTACGATCGATCTTGTGGATAATGACGCCGCGCACCTCACCTCCGCGCAGGCCTTTGAGCATTTGATTCCAGATCGGCCGGCCTTTTTTGGCTGCTGTTTGCTGCTCCTCAAACCATCGAACAATGGTGAGATTCGAACGGATGGCATAGCGCTCGATGGCACTCTTCTGCTCCGGCAACGAAACGCTGCGTTCGCCCTGCTTGGTGGTGGAAACTCGAATGTATCCAAAGTAGTCGTTCAGATTCTTGGTAGATTAGTTTTTTTATTGGGGATTCGACCTTTCCAAAATCTTATTGCTCATTCAGTTCGCGGTCAACTGCGCCATTGCGCTCCGGTAAATCCTCGAAGATTTCCCATGCGATTTCCAGATAAGCATCGATGTTTTCAGATGCGATAAGCAACTCCGCCTCGGTAAGGCCCGGATAGAGTCCTCGCCACGCTTGAACACTCATCAGAGAAGGTTACTCGGTGGACGGGCCACCCTCAAGGTGCGCTAACCCTCGCTCGGGCAGGGGAAAGCGCGCCTTTTAATTTGGTGCGAGTGTGCGTTAAGGTGATGTCACGCTCCGATCCCTAAAGGTCGAGTCGGGGCGCTTTCACTCCCGCTCAAATACCACCTCTACGCGCACATGATCGGGCCCCTCAGCTATATCGGTGGCAAACGCGCCATTGCGAATCAGATCATTGCCACCTTTCCCAAACATACGACCTACGTCGAAGTGTTTGCCGGCGGTGCGCAGGTGCTCTTCCACAAGGAGCCCTCACAGGTTGAAGTGATCAATGATCTCGACGGCGAGATTGTGAACTTCTTCCGTATATGCCAGGCGCATTTCGAGGAACTGGTTCGCTATCTGCAGTTCATGGTCGTGAGCCGCACTTGGCACGTGCTGCTGAAGGCGACGGATCCCACGACACTCACGGATGTTCAGCGCGCAGCCCGGCATCTGTATCTTCTCAAGAACAGCTACGCGAGCCTGGTGCTCCGCCTGAACTATAAGTGCCACGTAGTGCAGCCGCCCGGGTTCAACCCGGAACGCATTCCGCAGCTCATCGAAGAGACCCACAAGCGGCTAGCTCGCGTGCAGATCGAGTGCCTTCCTTACGAGAAGATTCTAGAGAAGTTCGACCGACCGCAGACGCTTTTCTACCTCGACCCGCCGTACTATGCCCGGCAACTTTACCGTTACAACCTGACCCACGACGACTTCGTGAAAATGGCGGGGCTACTGGCTCATCTGCGTGGCAAGTTCGTGCTGTCGTTGAATGACACGCCCGAGGTGCGCGAGATCTTTCGCAAATTCAAGGTGAAGAGCATCGAGCTTGCTTACACCGCCCAGAAAGTCGCCGGGAGGCGGTTCCGCGAAGTGCTGATCACAAATTTCTGAGATTACGGTCAAGAATTTTTCTTAGAGATTTTCTGCGACCTAACCCCTTAGAAATCAGTGTGCCCCTCTCGCGCTCGCCCGAAGCTGTTACCGATATCACCGCCCCATCGAACAAAATCCACTTGAAATGGCAAACTTCCTCGAACATCTCGTGAGTTCCATCTGGAACCGTCTGCGGGACCGAAAGAAGCGCTCGAAGCCCGAGGCGTCGGGACTTTCGCTGGGGCTCCAGGTGACCGACGAAGCGGTCACCGCGCGAGCTGCCACGTTGAGTTCGGCGCGGCGCACCACGCACATTGCCGTGCTCGGCAAAACCGGGACGGGCAAGAGCTCGCTTCTGCGCTCCATGGGACAAAGTGATATCGCAGCCGGTCGCGGATTCTTCTGGTTCGATCTCCATGGCGATACGACGCCGTTCCTTTTGAAGTCCATCGCCGAAGAGGAACGCAGGCTTCAGCGTCACCTGAGCGACCGTGTCGTGCTGATTGCGCCGTCGGATCGTGAAGTCTCGGTAGGCTTCAACCCACTCGAGCAGGCAACACCGGACTTCGTCCCCATCGCGGAGTTTGCCGCGATCCTCAAACAGCGCTGGGGGCTCGACCACTTCGGAGCGCGCACCGATGAGCTTCTACGCAACGCGCTTTTCGTGCTCGCCGCGAACAGTATGACGCTTCTCGAGCTCGCGCCATTGCTCACCCACAGCGGCTTCCGAGCGGCGTGCCTGAAGAATGTCGAGAACGCAGAAGTTCGCCAATACTTCGAACTGCGCTACGGGCAGGCCAGTGAAGCGATGCGCGCCGTCATGCGCGAGCCGATTTTGAACAAGACTTCGGCCTTTACCGCCGACCCAAACTTCCGCCACATCGTGGGTCAGAAGAATTCCACTTTTTCGATGAGGGAAGCGATGGACCGGGGATATTGGGTCATCGCCGACCTCGATAAAGGCCGGCTCGGCGAACAAGCGCTCACCCTAGCAAGCCTCCTCTTCACGGTCGTGAAGAATGCGCTTTTCACGCGCGAGCGCAAATCGCTCTTTACCATCTACGCCGACGAAATCCAGAATCTCGTGGCCGTCGATAGCGGGATCGAAACGGTGCTTTCCGAAGCCCGCAAGTTCGGCGTCTCGGTCGTTTCTGCAAACCAGTTCCTTGATCAATATCCGGCAGCGATGCGTGCGGCCATTCTTTCGGTCGGCACACACGCCTTCTTCCAGCTCTCAGCCACCGACGCGGGTAATGTTTCGGAGGCGCTCGATGGCGGCAAGGCACTGACCGAGCGGCTCAAGAATCTCCCTCAGCGGCATTTTGTCCTCAAATCCGGCGCGGAACGCTGGATGGAAGTTGCGGCCTATACCGTACAGGAGCCGAAAGCCAGCTATGCCGACCTCCTGAAGCGCGTGCAGATACAAAGCGCACGCCCCCGTGCGCATGTCGAGCGCGAGATTAAGGATCGTCATGCGCGAGTCCACCAAACCACAGATGAGGTTCTTCATGGATGGGACTAATCGCATGATCGTGCAGCTAAGAGACCGGCAATTCCTGAAGGAGCTTTCCCTGCTACGGGTCGTTGACCGCGAACAAGCAAAGATCGTTGCCGGGTTCGGATCGACGACGCGCGCGAATACGAGGCTCCTCAAGTTGACCCGCGCAGGACTTGTCCGGCGGTTCTTCCTGGGATCCGGAGGAGGGCGAAAGGCACTCTATGCGCTCTCAGAAAAAGGTTCTCTCGTTGCAGACGCTCCTGCGCGCGGTCCTCGCCGGTCGCAAGGCGCAATGCTCGTTGCAGACGCATTTGTGGAACACCAGTTGGCGGTAAATTCGATCTACTGCACGGTCAAATTCGGGAAGATGCCGGGCCAAGGGGTGACGTTCCATCGGTGGCTGGCGTTTCACGAAACTATTGTTCCGGAGCTGCGACTGATCCCGGATGGGTACATGGAATTTATTACGCCTGCGGGAATCTTCGCGGCATTTCTAGAAGTCGATCTCGGCACCGAAAGCCTCGCCGTCTGGCGGGAGAAGACACGCCAGTACCTCCAGCTGGCTCTCTCGGGTGCCTTCCATCGAGTCTTCGGCCAGGATCGCTTTCGCGCTCTCGTCCTTGTGAATTCGGAACGACGCCTTGAATCGATTCGCAAAGCCGTATCGGCTGTTACCGAAAAGATCTTCCGGTTCGCTACTCTCGACGACGCACGCACAGAATTCTTCGGCCCAATTTGGACGAAGCCCAACAGCAATCAACCTGAATCAATCTTTGAGCCCAAGCCATGAACTACTGCTACAACTGCGGACACATCACACCGGGCGAACCCCTCTACTGCAACTACTGCGGCCGCAGCTACGACGTGAAACTTTGCCCGCGCCACCACGCAAACCCCCGCAGCGCCGATGTGTGTTCCCAATGCGGGAGCCGCGAACTCTCCACGCCACAACCAAAGGTGCCCGCCATGTGGAAGCTCCTTGCCATCCTCATCCGGCTCGGTCTCGGACTTTTCCTCTTCTATGTCACTCTCTCGTTCCTCGTTGCTGTCGCAAAGACGACCGAGTTCCAGCAGGGTCTGGTCGCCTTTGCCCTGCTCCTCATTGCCCTATGGCTCGTCTGGTCCAAGTTGCCGGACTGGCTCCAGGATATTCTGCGCAATTTCGTGAAGCGCAAAAGGAGGGACGATGGCGACAGATGAGGAGAGACGCAGGTCGGGTTTGGTCGCGAACGCGAAATCGTTTGAAATGCGCCCCTTTTCCGCTTCCGGCTTAGGGCAGAGCTACCCGCAGCATTGCCCGCAGTACCAGGATGTCAACGCTTTGCCGATCGATCACACCGACGGCAGCCCGCTAGGCGTACCGCTCACGATCCGCGAGGTCGCTCGGCTGATTGGCTGCTCGGCATGGACCGTCCGGCAACGCCATCTGCCCCAGGGCTTACCCTGCTTCCGCTCCGGCCCTGCAGGCAAGCTCATCTTCTATCGCAATCAGGTCGTTGCCTGGATTCTCCGGCAACAGAAAGGAGGTAAGTGAAATGAGTCTCTACAAGCGTGGCCATGTGTATTGGTCGGCCATCTGGATTGACGGCGTTCGCCACATGCGCTCGCTTGAGACCTCAAATCGCCGCCAGGCTGAAACCCTGGAGCAGAAGTGGCGCGATGAATTGCACACCATGCGCTTCCAACTCCCAAACTTCAAACCCGAGATGGCCATGGCCGAACTCTATGCCAGGTTCCTCGCGGAAGGGGACGTTAAAGCCTATCACCGGGAGCGCGCCAAGCAGTTCTTGCCGTACCTCGCCGAGATGCCCATCGGACGGATCACGAAAAATGATATTCTGCGCTACCGCAAGCAACGTCAATCCGACTACCTGCGCCGCCAGGATGCAGAAGACCCTAAGCCGTTATCGCAAACAACGCTCAATCGGGATATCGAGGTTATTCGTCATTTGCTATTTTGGGCAGCGGACGAAGGCTTCATTCCCACAAACCCCATCGCCCGCATCCGCATGGTGCGGGAACGCGGGAAACGCCGTCCGGTGATGCCGGTAGCCGACGAGCTGAAACTGCTCGCCGCGTGTTCCGATCATCTCCGGCCCATTGTCATCACTGCGCTCGACACCGGCATGCGCCGGGGCGAGCTCTTGAACCAGACCTTCGAGGACGTGGACTTTGACCGCAAGGTCATTTCCGTGTCGCACTCGAAAACCGCCGAAGGCGAGCATCGCCTCGTCCCCATGACCAGCCGCGTGCTCGAGTTACTTGCGGGGCTGCGGAAACCCATCGGGGTGATCTTCACCTTTGAAGGCCATTCAATTCGCCGGATCAAAACCGGGTGGGCAGGCGCGCTCCGGCGTGCGGGCCTTCCCCACTACCGATTTCACGACCTGCGCCACACGTTCAATTCGCGCCTCGGCGATCTTGGCATCATCGCCGACGTTCGAAAAGAGCTCATGGGTCACAGCCGTGGCGGCGATGTGCAATCGATTTACACCCACATTGAATTGCCCACCCTCCGCGATGCAATCCACCGGCTCGATACGTGGCACGTGGAGAAAGTGCGCTCTCTCGAGGCACACCAACTTGAAACTTCTTCAGCCAACAACCAAGAACGTAAGGCAACCGGAACAGGAGGATCAACCCAATGACCAAACCGAACGCCCCATCACGCCCGCGTGACCTGGACGAAGTGCTGCGGCTCTGCGTCCTCGAACGGGCCAAAACAATCAACGCGAACATTCTGTCCCAGCTCTCAACAGTCACAACCGATCTCGACGCGGAAGCCCATCGTGCCGCCCTGGGCGGACTCGATGGGCTCGAACAAAGGATCGCAACTCTGCGCAGTCTATTGCTCCTGCTTCCATAGCAGGCGATCTCAGCTCTTTCACAACCAAACCAGAACAAGGAGACGTTATGACGACACCAAGGAAAGCTACGTCCTCGCCAGTAGCGGCGAAGCCGACACCTGCGGCGCCACCGCAATCAACAACAACCGGAACATCCACGGGCCGCAAGCCCTGGATCAAGAAGACCCCCGTCGAAGTTGTTCTCGAGCAGATCACGAAACAAGAAGAGAAGGTCACCGAGATGCGCGAAGCGATCACGAAGGAAGAACGCGAGCTCGCCAAATTACAGCAGGCGCGCAAGGTTCTCGAGTCCGACTAACCCCTCAACCATAGGAGCCCGCACCATGCCGGCTCCTTTTTGTTAGTCAAATTTCATACCCGGAGGCAATTATGGTGAATCACGAAGTGGAACCCGAGGCGGTAGCCCATCAGCTCGGTGCGGGCGGCGTCGACAACCTTGTCGCGAATGCCGAGCGCATCTGCGACTACCAACAAAAGCATATCGAGCTCTCAAATCAGGGCGCCATTGTGGCCCTTAAGGAAGAACACAACCAGCTTTGCGAGGAAGAGCACCGCATCGGAACCCTGCTCAATCACGCCCCGCCCTCGGGAGACCTGCGCCGGCTTCGCCGCAGGGCAATTTACTGCTGGGCGCTTACGGCGATCCTTACGCTTTCCGGCTTCGCATTCACGGTTCTCACTCTTGCGCCGTTCCAGCTCGGCGTGATGAGTTGGCCATTCACGGTCGGGATCGCAGTCCTCACGCCGTTCCTCGTCGAGAAGCTGCTCGAGAATAATGCCATTCTGGTGAAGGTCCTGACTGCGATTGCCACGGCAGCGGCCGTCACCGGGCTGATGCTTCTTGCCGCCGTTCGCGGCAACTTGTTCGAGCAACAACTTCGGCAGAGCCAGGAACAGGCGGTTGTGATCGACGATTCCCAGCCCACCCAAGCGCAGGATAACGACTTCTACGACCGGTCGACACGTCTGCTCGAGGCCGCAATGCTGCTCGTCGCCTTCAGCATGGAGGTTGGCGCCGGGCTCGCGCTCCTCGAAGCGCGGCGGTCCGCACCCAACCCCTCAGAAGATTGGAAAGCCCTCCGGGGTGAGCTGCGGCAAATCCGCGGGCGGAAAACTCTGATCATACGGACAGTCGTGGATCTTCACAATGAACCCGGAATCTTCGCCGCGCGCTTCTGGCGCGATTTCTATCGAGCGATGCTTTCGAATGCTGTCCGCAGTGCGATCACGAAGCTTCTGATTCTCCTTGTTGCTGTCTCCCTTTGCCAGGTTGGCCATGCTGACGCCCAGGATCACTTGGACCTTGTCATTGCGATCGACCTCACCCAATCCGTCGCAGTTAAGGGTCCGGACGGCAGGAGTGAATTTCAAAAGAACGTTGACGGGGTGTCGCGGGTTCTCTCAAAGGTCCCCGCCGGTTCCCGGATCACCATCATCGGCATTACCGACCACAGCTTCTCGCAACCAGATATATTGTTGTCGGCGCGGACTTCCGCTGAGCCTGGCTACTTCGGGGAGCGACTTGACGCCGCCAGAGGACAATTGGTCAAGGCATGGAAGGGTCGGAGCGCTCAGCTCAATTCTGATTTTCGACACACCGATGTTTTCGGGGCTTTAAGGTTGGCGGGTCAGATTCTTGCGCAGGAACCAAGCGTTGGCGCGAGAACGCTTGTCATATTTTCGGACATGCGGCAGAACACCAATGAATTGAATCTGGAGTTTTCATCGAATGCCCTGCGACGATCATTGATTAGAGTCCGATGTGAACCGATTGCGTATCTGAAGAACGTCAAGGTCTACGTAATGGGTGCCGATGGGGCGACACGAACCGCAGCATATTGGCAAAGTTTGCGGATATTCTGGGAGAACTATTTTCGTGGCGAGAAGGCCGATCTCAAGGATTACTCCGTGTTGCGGGAGCTGTCGCTTCAGCCCTGAACCAGCCCCGCGCCACGCGCACGCTCCTCCAGCAGCGCGAACTCCGCCTCGCTCACTTTGGTGCCGATTGATTTTGTGCGTAAGGGCGGCTTCACTCGTCACCGCCGATGGGATTGGGATGGGGATTTGGGCCGTGCAAGGCCCATGCGTTGCAGACTGCCAGGCAGCCGGGGGAGCAACGCCAGCGGTCGCGGGCTAAGGGGTTGATGCTCATCAGGTTCCCCTTCAGCAACGTGCGCTCGCCTCTAGGGTAACCGCATTCTCGACTTTTTTCTATTAGCCGCTTGTTTTCTGATGGTTCGCGCGCGGTAACCGCAGGTTACTGCGCAGCAGCCGAAACGGGGTGACGTGTCGCCCTCCTGCCGACGCCGTAGGCGACACTTCGTCGATTGCACAAGTTGCGGAAACTATCATAGATGCAGACCTTGCATCGTAGGTGAATCCGAGTCTCACAGGAGTGACCTGGTGCACCCAGCCGTTGTTCATCGACGCCAGCCTCCTCAGGAAGCCCCAATCAATACGAGGAAATGTTCTTTGGGAGATTTTGAATTCCAGCTCTCAAAGCGGCTCCATGGTGCGCGGAGTGGCTTTCCGCCGCGATATGGTCCGGCGATTCCGGCAAACCAGCCCTCGTCCGGCTCCCACGGCTTCGGAAACTCGCGGAACCGAAAGAGGTAGATTTCTTCCTCCTTTGCGTCGATGTTGACCGGGAATGTTGCCATCCATTCGATCTCTTCGGGCGGAACGCTTAGCTCGAACGGTGAGCCGGCCCACCTGGACAGATCAGAAGCGGCCAGCATCTGTGGCATTGCCCAAAGTGAGGGCATGAGGGATTGCATTTCAAGAGTCTCCAACTGCTCCCAGAACAGCAATCGGGTTTCGTGACTGGCACCAATGGCGTCTAGATCAGTAGGTTCGACGTGCTTCAGATTTCTTAGCATGGACAACGCGGCAAACATCTTCAGGTGCGGGTCAGTGAGCGAAAGGACCTCTCGTAGCGAGTTCTCCGCGAGATCCATGGGAAGATACCCCATTAGATCGAGCAAGATTCCGCCGCTGCGCCGCACAGAAGAATAGCCGTTCTCCGGGATGATCCAGTCCAACTTATGAGGATCTTTTTGCAAAGGAAGTACGGTGTGAACATACTCAGACCAGAACGCGAGAATCGTTTGCGAATGCGGCGTGAGCGCATCCTTGATGATTGAGCGATCATGGCATAAATCGATACAAGCAAGAAGAGCCTCGTCGCGGTCATCACGATTTTGTGCTGCGGATAGAAGGTCGGAAATTGCGCCGCGTCTTTGCTCTGCGGGAAGCTGACTTGCCTCTTGTTTCAACCGCTTGATTTCCATTTTCCGCATTTCTCGTTTTACTCCAGGCCATCGCCATTAGTGCATAACAGGAAGCTTGATGTTTTTGATTTGGCTCTATTCAAGGCCGAGGGGTTTGCCATACTTGATCGCTAGATCTTCTGGGAGATAATTGGTGAGGCGCCCTGAAGAAAAGCCAAACTTCGAAACAAGCGAATCCCGAGCCCGCTCCGCAAACCCCTCTTCTAAACGAAAGGTTTTCACCTTTCGAGCAAGAAGCCACTGTGCCACCCGCTCCGTGCAGAGCTTATACCACTCAATTGGATGAACGACAAAGAAGTCATCCCCCGTCCATTGGTTCCAATCGATCACTTTGTCATAGTTCGTGATGGGGCTGTATTCCTTGTAATGGCAAGCTGGGCAACTCATCGTTAGTCGCAGACCAGATTCCGGTGAAGCCATTCCGGCCCACCCGGTGACGATGAGTTCTTGGTACTCCGTCGAAATCGACCCGTCGCGAAAGCGCACGGACGCGGGTGCGACTCGGTATCCCGTGAACCCCTCCTTCTTGAATTCACCTAGAATCTGCTCATGAATACCGAGGCCGGCCCCCCAGATCATCAACTCGTCCCTGCGATTATGTTTCACTTCCAGGTAGAGCGGGCTGATTCTGCGGTGACCATCCCAATGCTTCGTCGTGATAGGGCATGGAATTCTCTCTCGCTCGCCCTGACTTTTATTGTTGTCAGCCAGGAGTCCTTGGGAGTGTGGATACGTCAGGTTGAAAAACGGCATCATGTATTCTTCATTCCGATTCCCCGATGCATTCGAGTTGTTGCGCGAATTCCTGTGCCAACTGATTCATGAAACCGTCGATCGCCTGGGTCCCCCCTGCTGGACATTCACCTGCGCCTCCGCCGGTAAATGTGCTCCATCGTCCGTTCCAGCTGGTCCCGGGGCCATTTTGATTGGAATGAAGTCCGCCTGAACCGGTATGGCATTGCTGTGGGACGCACCGCGTATATTCTGGAGCATCAATATCCGGAATTTCGCACTTCTCAAACCAACCTCTGAATTGTTGCGGCAACATGTGGTGCTTGTCTTCGCCGGGCTCGCAACCATTGCGGGTCTTCTTCTTTATTGTGCAAGGTCCAGTCTGTTCCACATTGTCCGGGCTCGCCTGTTGGACAAGGCCCAAAGCAACCCATACCTGAGTTTTGCCGCTAAGCAACTCGTATGAGCATTCAATTGCGAGAGCAACCGGAATTACGATCGCAACATCTTTGGCGACCTGATGTGCATCAATTTCGATAGTTTCCGCAATTTCAGCGCGTCCAGTCGGGTCTATCGCATTGACCGGGTCGCCACCGGCATAGTTGTACTTGTGCAGTGTTTTCGGATCGGTAACTACGCCGTTTTCTGGATCACGGCTTACGAACCTTCCAGTGAGCGGATTCATGTAGCGAGCTCTCAGGTAGTACAGCCCAAGATCGCTGTCGTAGGCCTCACCCCGATACATGTAGTTGTTTGGTGTCGTACCTGTTGAGTTGATCTTGTTACCAAAGGCGTCGTAATCGTAGCTGTCGGTGATCGCGCCAGCCGAACTCGTCAATTGGCGCACGGTTCCGAAGCCGTCATATCCGTAGAAGCTCGGAGTCCAGGTGTTCGAAACGACTTGATTCTGGCTGATACGCTGCAGGCCATATATGTATTCGCGCTGAACTGCTCCGCCACCTGACAGCTCTTCAACAACCTGAGCGTAGCCAGTCGGGTTTAGATCATCGACGAGGTAGCGGGTTGTCACCCCATTCACGGTCTTCGCCACACGATTGCCATCACCATCATAAATGAAGGTCACCGATCCGCCATTCATCGACATCAAATGGTTTTCAGTGTCGTATGCAAAGGTCTTGGCGCCGGTCGCAGTCACGTTTCCATCCGAGTCGTAGCTCTCGCCCGCTAGCTCATCGTCAGCATTGAACGTGCCGCCGGTCGGCGTCAAGCCTTGGATCGATGATGTGGCCGAGGCCCGGTTGCCCACCGGATCAGGTACGTAGCTGGCCGTACCGTTCTCATTGCCCGGTACGCCAGTTATGGTTTCCCCGGTGAGCCGGTAGATGCCGTCGAAGCTCCAGTTCACTGCTCGACCGTTCAGCTCCGTTGAGGTCTTGCGATTTCCAACTGAGTCGAAGGTGTAGAGATACCCAGTCTGCGAAGTGGCAATCTGTTTCAGCCGGTTCAGCTCATCGTAGTTGAAGCCATACTGCACTCCGTTCGGATATGTGACCGAAGCAACGTTGCTGGCGGTGTCGTATGCGTAGGTCGTCGTCTGGTTGCCGGCAAGGCGGGCGTCCACGACAGTGCTCAGCCGGTTGAGGCTGTCGTAGGTGTAGGACATCGAAACGCCGTTGGTGTGCGAGGAATTCACGGAGGCAAGGTACCCTGCCGCGTCGTAGGTGTAGTTTAGAGTACCTTCCGGCGTGGCCTTCGTAATCAGACGATCCATGCTGTCGTAGTTGTAGTTGGTGGTGCCGCTGGCATCGGCCATCGATGCCCACTTGCCGGTGGCCGTGTACGTAAAGCTAACCGTGGGCTCGCCGGTTGTCGTGTCCGGTGTCCGGCTGAGCAGCCGGTTCAGTGCGTCATACGTGTACGTCGTGGTTTTACCGTTGAAATGTGTCAGCGAGGTGAGATTACCGCCGGTATCGTACTGACGCGTCTCGGTGTGCGATCCATCGGGCAGGGTCTTCGAGATCGGCTGCGAGAGCAGATCGAAGGCGTTTTCGGTCAGGTGACTATTGGCGTCCGTCAGCCCCGTGACATCGCCGAGCACGTTGTATCCGTAGGACGTAACGTTGTTCGGCGCGTTGGGGCTGTTGGTCTGGGTGACGGATTGAAGCTGATTAGCTGCGTCGTAGGCGTATTCGACCACGTTGCCGTTCTGGTCGGTCACCGAGATCAGGTTGCCAGGGCCGTCATAGGTGTTGGTTTTCGTCGTGCTGTCTGGATAGTCAGTTTCGATGAGCCGCTTGCGTGCGTCGTACTGGTATTTAGTTCGATTTCTAGGCTCGTTGTTGTCGCAGTTCTCATTCATGCTCGAGTCCGACAGGCAATCTTAGCATCGAAAAATGGTGAAGCTCGGACAGAAATAGTCTCTGATTCTGATCATGGAG